>NZ_JBIRXZ010000003.1:0-513944 GCF_044389385.1 Isoptericola sp. NPDC019571 | reverse complement strand
GGCCCCCCCCCCGCGGGGTGGGGGCGCGGGCCCCCCCCCGCGCCCCCCCCCCCCCCCCCCGCGGCGGGGGGGGGGGGGCGGCCCGCGCCCCCCCCCCCCCCCCCCCCCCACACCACCCCCCCGAGTCTCTCTATCTCGCGGGATCAGCCCTGACCGAACTCCGAGTACGGGATCACGTCGTCCTCGGCGGGCGCCGTGACGTCGACCGGCTCGCCCCACTTGCTGAACGTGGACTCGACGACCATCTCCTGACCCTCGACCTCCATCGTGATGTCGGCCTGCACGGGCAGGCCCCGCGGGTCCACCTTGTAGACCGCGGAGATCTCGCCGAGCTGGTCCGCGGTCGACGCGTCGATGCCCGCCGTGCCGTCCTTCACCTTGGACGGGTCGATCGTGGCCGTGTAGACCTGGGTCTCGACCCCGTCGAGGGTCTCGGTGCCGGTGTGCTCGAACGAGGTCACGGCGTCCGCCATCGCCTCTGCCTGCGAGGCCGCGTCCATGGACTCCATCGAGTCGATCGTGCCTGCGAGGGCCGGGTCCTCCGCCATGTCCTCAGCGGTCATCGACAGGTACTTGCCCTGGGTCATCTCCCCCATGGACAGGTAGATCGTGCCGTCGAGCAGCACGATGTCCATGTCCATACCCATGACCGCCATGGACATCTGCATGGTCGTCTCGTCGAACGTCGGGCCGTAGGCCACGTCGGCCGACGTGGTGCTCTCGGTCATCCCCGCCGACTCGGCGAGCTCGCCCGAGTACGTCAGCTCCATGTGCGCGCTCGACGCCTCTTCCTGCGCGGCCTGCATCTGCCCGGCCAGGTCCGTCATCGTCGAGACCGTCGCGATCTTCGCCGCCGGCTCCTCGGCGGCCTGCTCGCCGGCGGCGGGGGCCGCGGGCTCCTCGCTCCCGCAGGCGCTCAGGGCGAGGGCGACCAGGCCCGCCGATGCCAGGGCCACGGTCTTCTGGGGGACGCGCATGATGCTCCTTCTCAGGGAATCGTGAAGTTTCATTGCATCACGGGATGCACTGCACGGTCAGCGGGTCGGACAGCACCGTCGCGGATCGTTGTCGATCCGTGTCCCGCGCCGTCTCGGCCCTAGGACGCCCCCGGGGGAACGGCGAAGGGCCCCTCACGCGACGCGCGTGAGGGGCCCTTCCCGCAGCAGAAGCCTCAGTGGGCGTGCTGACCGCGGCTGAACTCGAACACCCAGCCGACGAGCCCGATGACCCCGAGGATGAAGCCGATGTAGAGCACCCACCAGCCCACGGCAAGCCCGAGGAACGCGATCGCGGCGGCGGCGGCGATCACCAGCGGCCACCAGCTCCACGGCGAGTACACGCCCTGGTCGCCGGCGCCCTGCTCGATCTCGCCCTCCTCGTCGTCCTCCGGACGGGGGTCGATACGACGGGCGGTGAGCGCGAGGTAGGCGCCCACCATCGCGACGAGCGCACCCACCAGCGGGATGCCGAGGTAGCCGACCGGCTCCTGGAAGTGCGTGACGAAGCCGTAGATCACTCCGACGAGCACGAAGAACGGGGCGAGGAACAGGAAGAGCTTGATCTCGATCTTCACTTGCGGTTCTCCCCCTCGTCGTCGATCACGGTGGTGGTCGACTGGGCAGCCGACGACTGCGCGCTGTCGCGACGCTCCTCGACCAGCTGCTGGTGCCCGCGCCGGTCCGGGTCACCGTAGACCTGGACCAGAGGCCCGTGGCCCGGCGCCTGCTCCATCGCCGCGACCTCGGGGTGGTGCAGGTCGAAGGCCGGCGACTCCGAGCGGATGCGCGGCAGCGAGGTGAAGTTGTGCCGCGGCGGCGGGCAGCTGGTGGCCCACTCGAGGGAGCGGCCGTAGCCCCACGGGTCGTCGACGGTGACCTTCGGCGCGTTGCGCCAGGTCGTGTACACGTTCCACAGGAACGGCAGCGTGGAGGCCGCCAGGATGAACGCGCCGATGGTCGACACCTGGTTCTCCCAGGTGAAGCCCTCCTCGGGCATGTAGTCGGCGTACCGACGGGCCATGCCCTCGACGCCCAGCCAGTGCTGGATGAGGAACGTCATGTGGAAGCCGATGAACAGCAGCCAGAAGTGGATCTTGCCGAGCCGCTCGTTGAGCATCCGGCCCGTGAACTTCGGCCACCAGAAGTAGAAGCCGGCGAACATCGCGAACACCACGGTGCCGAAGACCACGTAGTGGAAGTGCGCCACCACGAAGTACGAGTCGGACAGGTGGAAGTCCAGGGCGGGGCTGGACAGGATGATGCCCGTCAGGCCGCCGAAGAGGAAGGTCACGAGGAAGCCGATCGACCACAGCATCGGTGTCTCGAACGTGAGCTTCCCGCGCCACATCGTGCCGATCCAGTTGAAGAACTTCACACCGGTCGGGATGGCGATCAGCATCGTCATGAAGGCGAAGAACGGCAGGAGCACCGCGCCGGTCACGTACATGTGGTGGGCCCACACCGTCACGGACAGCGCCGCGATCGCGATCGTCGCGTAGATCAGGCCCTTGTAGCCGAAGATCGGCTTGCGGCTGAAGACCGGGAAGATCTCCGACACGATGCCGAAGAACGGCAGCGCGATGATGTACACCTCGGGGTGGCCGAAGAACCAGAACAGGTGCTGCCAGAGGATCGCCCCGCCGTTCTCGGGGTTGAAGACCTGCGCCCCGAGACGACGGTCGGCGCCCAGCGCGAAGAGCGCGGAGGCCAGCGGCGGGAAGGCCATCAGCACGAGGAGGCTCGTGACGAGCGTGTTCCACGTGAAGATCGGCATCCGGAACATGGTCATGCCCGGCGCGCGCATCGTGATGATCGTGGTGATGAAGTTGACGGCACCGAGGATGGTGCCGAAGCCCGCCAGCGCGAGGCCGAACACCCAGAGGTCTCCGCCTAGCCCTGGACTGAACGTCGTGTTCGACAACGGTGCGTACGCGAACCAGCCGAACGACGCGGCGCCCTGCGGGGTGAAGAAGCCCGCCGCCGCGATGAGGCCACCGAAGAGGAACAGCCAGTACGCGAACATGTTGAGCCGCGGGAACGCGACGTCGGGCGCGCCGATCTGCAGGGGCATGATCACGTTGGCGAAGCCCGCGAACAGGGGTGTCGCGAACAGCAGCAGCATGATCGTGCCGTGCATCGTGAAGAGCTGGTTGTACTGCTCCTTGCTCTGCACCACCTGCAGGCCGGGCATGAACAGCTCGGCGCGGATGAGCAGGGCGAGGATGCCTCCCACCGCGAACCAGATGAACGACGTGATGAGGTACAGGTAGCCGATCGTCTTGTGGTCGGTGGAGGTGATCCACTTGACCACGGTGCGACCGAGGTTCTGGCGCTTCGGCGCGAGACCGGGGATGACCTCGACGTCGTGCGCGGGGGCAGTCGTGGCCGCCATCAGTTCTCGACCTCCGGGAGGGTGTCTTCCTGCGGGAAGTTCGCGTCGTGCTGCTGGCGGTTCAGGTCGAGCCCGAGCTCGCCGGTCTGGCCCGCGGCCTCGAGGTCGGCCATGTGGGCGTCGTACTCCGCCTGCGAGACGACCTTGACGTTGAAGAGCATCCCGGAGTGGAACTCGCCGCAGAGCTCGGCGCACTTGCCGGCGTACGTGCCCTCACGGGTCGGGGTGACCTGGAAGGTGTTGGTCCGGCCCGGGATCATGTCCTGCTTGTACAGGAAGGCGGGGATCCAGAACGAGTGGATGACGTCGCGGGAGTCCAGCGTGAACTCGACCGTCTGGTCGACCGGGAGGTACAGCGTCGGGACGTCCTTCGACGTGCCCGGGGCACCGTCGACCTCGTCGTCGATCGTCTGGCCGCCGACGTCGAGCAGGTGCTGCCCGGAGTCGTAGACGTCGGAGTCCAGGTAGTTGAAGTCCCAGCTCCACTGCTTGCCGATGACCTGGATGTTCACGTCCGGCTCGGCGCTGGTGTCCTGCACGGCCGACATGTCGCGGTCCGTGTAGAAGAACAGGACGAGGATCATGATCGTCGGCACGGCCGTGTACATGATCTCGAGCGGCATGTGGTAGCGCGTCTGGATCGGGAGCTGGTGGTCGTCCCGGCGCTTGCGGTACGCCGCGACGCACCACAGCATCAGGCCCCACGTGATCACACCGACGATCAGCGCCGCGATCCAGGAGCCGACCCAGAGGTTCGTGATTCGCTCGGTCTGGTTGGTCACCTCCCCGTCGGCGTAGCCGGGCAGGTATCCGCGCTTGACGGAGTCGCTGGCACAACCGGAGGCCAACACGGCGACGGCGCCGGCGATAGCCGTCGCGCGCAGGATGACCCGCCGGGTGCGGGTGGGGCTCTTCGAGTGCAAGGGAGGCCTTTCACGTCACGTCCTGCCCGACCGCCACGGCCCCTCTGGGCAACAGGCACGCGGACAGGACCTTCGTCCTCGATGAGGTGCAGCCTAGCGCGCCCGGAGCAGGTTCGACGCCGCAAAAGCACCCTCGGGGCGTGACTCTTTCCGCACGGGACGTCCACAACTCCTTCTTGCACACAGACCCCAGGAGAGTGTCAGATCGATCCTCGGGAGTGTCAGATCCTCCGGACCGTCCCGGACCCCGACCGACCGGACCTCGACGCCCCGAAGATGGCACGATCGTGCCCCGGGTGCGCAATCCGCGCCCGCCCGACGCGCCTCGACTCGGCGTCGGGACGCACGTCAGCCCCCACGGAGCACGCCTGTGACCGACACCACCGAGCCGACCGGGAACCACTCCCCCGCGGCGCCGCCCACGGCGTCCGCCTCGCGGGTGCACCTGGACAACGGCGGCGGCGCCCCGCTGCACCCGCTCGCGCGGCAGGCCCTCCTGCAGGCGCTCGACGACGGCTGGGCCGACCCGCACCGTCTGCACACGGAGGGACGCAGGGCGGCGCGCCTCCTCGACGGCGCGCGGGAGGCGGTCGCCGCAGTCCTGGGGGCGCGTACGGAGGAGGTGCGCTTCACGGCCGGACACGCGTCCGCGCTGCGCGACGCCCTGGTGGGCACCGCGAAGGCCCGGCGCCGCGCGGGCGGGGACGTCGTCGTGGGCGGCACCGAGCGCGCGGCGGTGCTGCACGCGGCAGCCGCCGCCGCACAGGCCCAGGAGGGCGAGCGCGCGGTGGTCGGCGTCGACCGCCACGGTCGCGTCGACGCGGACGCCTTCGCGGACCGCGTCGCGCGCCCCGGCGTCGCGCTCGCGGCGCTCCAGCACGCCAACGGCGAGGTGGGCACGCGGCAGCCGCTGAGCACCGTGCACGAGGCCACCCGGGTCGCGGGGGTGCCGCTCCTCGTGGACGCGGGCGCATCGCTGGGCCACGACGTCGTGCCCGACGCCTGGGACCTCCTCGCCGCCCACCCGGCCGACTGGGGCGGGCCCGCCGGGGTGGGTGTGCTCGCTGTGCGTCAGCGCGTGCGGGCCGTCCCACCCGCGCCTGAGGACGCCGACCCCTGGGCGCCCGGCGGGGTGAGCGTGCCCGCCGCGTTCGCCGCCGCCGTGGCCCTGCAGGCCACGGAGGCCGACCGCGCCGCGCAGGACGAGCGGCGCCGGCTCCTCACGCAGCGCGTGCGGGAGGCGGCCGCAGCCGTCCCCGACGTCGAGGTGGTGGGCGAGCCGGACGACCGGCTCCCCCACGTCGTCACGTTCTCGTGCCTGTACGTCGACGGCGAGGCGCTCGTGACGGAGCTGGACCGGGCGGGCTTCGCCGTCGGCTCCGGCTCCGCCTGCACCGCGAGCACCCTGGAGCCGTCGCACGTGCTCGCGGCGATGGGGGTGCTCACGCACGGCAACGTGCGGATCGCCCTCGACCGGTCGACCACCGAGGACGACGTCGACCGCTTCCTGGCCGTCCTGCCGGGCGCCGTGCGGCGGGTGCGCGACGTGCTCGGGGTGGGCGGGCTGTGAGCGCCGGCGACGCCGTGGTCGTCGACGCCCGCGGCCTGCGCTGCCCGCTGCCCGTGATCCGGCTGGCCGCGGCGTCCCGCGACCTGCCCGCCGGGACGCTCGTGACCGTGCTGTCGACCGACCCGGCGGCCCGGCACGACGTGCCCGCCTGGGCCCGGATGCGGGGGCACGCGACCGTCGCCGAGGCGGAGGTGACCCCGGACGAGGAAGCAGACGGAGGCACCAGGTGCGTGTGGTCGCTCACCGTGCGGCTGGGCGCCGACTCCTGAGCCGCGACGACACCCGGCCCGCCACGACGACGGCCCGGCCACCCCGTGGGGGCGGCCGGGCCGTCGAGGTCGCTCAGCGGTTCAGCTGAAGGAACCGCCGCAGGCGCAGGAGCTGCCGGCGTTCGGGTTGTCGATCGTGAAGCCCTGCTTCTCGATGGTGTCCGCGAAGTCGATCTTCGCGCCCTCGAGGTAGGGCACGCTCATGCGGTCCACGACGACCTCGACGCCGTCGAAGTCGCGCAGGGCGTCGCCGTCGAGGAGACGCTCGTCGAAGTAGAGCTGGTAGATGAGGCCGGAACAGCCGCCGGGCTGGACGGCCACCCGCAGACGGAGGTCGTCGCGGCCCTCCTGCTCGAGCAGGCTGCGAACCTTGTCGGCGGCGACGTCGGACAGGTCCACGGCGTGCGTGGCGATCTCGGTGGTGTCGGTCATGCTTCCTCCAACAGGCGGACCGGTACGGCTGTTCCCGATCCTACGCGCGAATTCCGTGGGCGCGATGACGCGGGTCACAGGCGCGGCGCGGCAGCCGTCGAGGTCGTGGCGGTCATGCCCAGGACGGCGCCCAGGTCCGCGCCACGCGCGCGGTCGCCGGCACGGCGTCGGCCCCCGTCTCGTGCACGCCGCTCACCCCGGCCCCGGACCACTCGCGCCGCGACACCTCGCTGCGCCCGGCCAGCACCACGACCGGGACGGCGTGCGGCGCGGCGGCCGCCACGGCGGCGGGGACGCTCCCCTCGCGCAGGGTCGTGCCGTCCAGCACGGGGACGTGCACGACGACGAGGTCGGCCTCCGCGGCCGGGCCGGTGAGCGGCCCCTCCTCCGGCCCCGCGACGCTCGACAGCCCGAGGGCGTCCAGGGGGACGAACACGCCCGCGAGCGCCGGTCGGGCCTCCCCGGGCGGCATCGTGTCGGACGGGGTGCCGGGCAGGACGACGGCGGTCACGTCGCACGACGGTGCGGCCTCCCGCCACGCCGTCGCGAGCGCGGGGGCCAGAGGGCCGGCGTCCTCGCCGACGCAGAGCAGCACCTGCATGCCGCGATCGTGGCACACCCGGCGGCGCCGCGGACGCTCGACGTCCCGGACGCGACGCCGGCGGAGACGCGGACGCACGGCGCGCCGCGCACGGGCGCTGTGGAAATATGGGCGCGTGACCACCCTGCTGAACGACACCGCGGGCACCTCGACCGGCACCACGGCCGGTTTCGCCGAGCCCGCACCCTCCGCGCTGCTGCTCCTCGGCCAGGGCCGCGACCTCGCCTCCGAGCGGGGCGTCGAGTGCACCGGGGCGCTGCCGTCGCCGTCGGACCCGGACCTGGTGGAGCGGGCCCGCGCCGCGCGGGCCGCCCTGGGCGAGCGCGCGTTCGTGCTCGGGCACCACTACCAGCGCGACGAGGTCATCGACTTCGCCGACGTCACCGGGGACTCCTTCAAGCTCGCGCGCGAGGCCGCCGCCCGTCCCGAGGCGGAGTTCGTCCTGTTCTGCGGCGTGCACTTCATGGCCGAGAGCGCCGACATCCTCACGTCGGACGCGCAGCAGGTCGTGCTGCCCGACCTCGCCGCGGGCTGCTCCATGGCGGACATGGCCGAGATCGGCCAGGTCGAGGAGGCGTGGGCGGTGCTGCAGGACGTCGGGATCGCCGACGACACCGTGCCCGTCACCTACATGAACTCGTCCGCCGCGATCAAGGCGTTCACCGGCCGCCACGGCGGCACCGTCTGCACGTCGTCGAACGCGCAGGTCGCGCTGCGCTGGGCGTTCGACCGGGTGGGCGGCGTGGAGGGCATCGGCAAGGTGCTGTTCCTGCCGGACCAGCACCTGGGCCGCAACACCGCCGTCCTCCAGCTCGGCCTGAGCCTGGACGACTGCGTGGTCTACGACCCGCGCAAGCCGCTCGGCGGCCTCACCGAGCAGCAGCTGCGCGACGCGCGCGTGATCCTGTGGCGGGGGCACTGCTCGGTGCACGGGCGCTTCTCCGCGCGCAACGTCGAGGACGTCCGGGCGAGGGTGCCCGGCGTGACGGTGATGGCCCACCCGGAGTGCAAGCACGAGGTGATCACCGCGGCGGACCAGGTGGGGTCCACCGAGTTCATCATCAAGGCCCTCGACGCCGCCGAGCCCGGCAGCTCCTGGGCGATCGGCACCGAGCTCAACCTGGTGCGCCGTCTCGCCAAGGCGCACCCTGACAAGCAGGTGCACTACCTGGACTCGACCGTGTGCTTCTGCTCGACCATGAACCGCATCGACCTCCCGCACCTGGTGTGGGCGATGGAGTCGCTGGTCGAGGGACGCGTGGTCAACCGGATCGTGGTCGACGCCGACGACGCCCACTGGGCCCGCGTAGCGCTCGACCAGATGCTGGCGCTGCCCGGGATCTGACATGACCGTGGGGCCGCGACGGCCCTGACGACGCAGGAGAAGGCATGAGCACCGACGGCGGGCTCCACATCGGCATCCTCGTGTTCGACGACGCGGAGGAGCTCGACGTCGTCGGGCCGTTCGAGGTCCTCGCGGCCTGGGAGCAGCACTCGAGCACCGAGTCGGGGCCGAAGCCGCACGTGAGCACCTTCTCGCGCGACGGCGACGGCGTGCGCCTCGCCAAGGGCCTGCGGCTCGTGCCCGCCCGCTCCGCGGACGACGTCGGCCCGCTGCACGTGCTGGTCTACCCGGGCGGCTGGGGCACCCGCGCCATGATGGCCGACCCGACCCACCTGGAGTGGCTGCGGCAGGTGCGCGTGCAGACGCCGGTCCTCGCGAGCGTGTGCACGGGCGCCCTGGTGCTCGCGGCGGCGGGACTGCTCGCCGGCCGGCCGGCGACGACGCACCGCGACCACTACGACGAGCTGGCGGAGATCGACCCGAGCGTCGTCGTGGACACCGAGGCGAGGTTCGTCGACGACGGGGACGTCGTGACCGCGGCCGGCGTCTCGGCCGGGATCGACATGGCCCTGCACTTGGTGGCCCGGCTCGAGTCGCCCGAGGTGGCGCGCGCGGTGCGCCGGGGGATCCAGTACGACCCCGCTCCCCCGGTCTGACCCCCGGGTCGTCCGCGCGCGCGGCCGGGCGAACGGTATCTGATACCGCCGGTCGCCGATATAGCCTGCGCGGGTGACTCGAATGATCCAGCTCACCTGGGCGTCCCTGCGCCCCCGCAAGCCGGTGCCCGGCCAGGGTCTGCTCGACCCGTCCGTGACGCGCATGCGCGTGCACCCCGGCGACCTCGACCTGTACCTGCACGTCAACAACGGCTCGTACCTGCAGATGATGGACGTGGCACGGTCCAACTTCATCGCCGACCTCGACGGCTTCGCCAAGATCGGCGACCGCAGGTGGTACCCGGTGGTCGCGGCGTCGACGATGACGTACAAGCGCTCCCTGAAGCTGGGCGACCGGTTCGAGATCACCACGCGCGTGCTCGGCTGGGACGAGCGCGTGATCTACATCGAGCAGGTCTTCACGTGCCGCGGCCAGCTCTACGGCCGCGGCTACGTGGCCGGCCGGTTCCTCGGCCCGGGGAACGCCCGGGTCCCCGCGCCGGACGTCGTCGCGCTCATGGGCCCGGAGGCTCCGGCGCAGAGCCCCGACCTGCCCGACGACGTCGCCGCCTGGGCCCGGGCGCTCGACGTCGCGCACCGGGACCCCGACCGGGCCTGACGCGCGTGGGCGGCAGCGCGCGCCGTCAGTGGAACGTCGTCGCGTAGTAGGTCTGCCGGTCCACGGTCTCGACCGTGACGTCCTGCGTGCGCTCGAGGCGGCGGCGCAGGTTGTCGGCGAACCGCAGCGAGTCGTCGTTGAAGCGGGACACGTCGTACGCGCACACGACCCGGTGCTCGGCGAGGTGGGCGACCAGCGCGTCGATCATGTCCATGAAGGTGCGCGTGGCGCGCCGGCCGGGGTGCGCGAGGGTGAAGCCGATGTACCAGACCGCGCCGCGCGCCGCGTGCTCCGGGTAGCGGGCCGCGAAGAACTCCGGGCTCACCCACGGCACCGCGGCCAGGTCCGTCGCGAGCGTCGTCAGGCCGACCGACTCCCCGGCACGGTCGTGCGCGAGGAGCTTCAGCACGCGCGGGTCGGCCATCTCCTCGTCGAACTCCTCGCGGTGCAGCACGTGGCGGGCCGCGGCGCGCGTGCGCAGCGGCTCGAACGCCTCCAGGTAGAGGCGCCAGAAGTCCTCGGCGACCTCACCGGTCACGGTGTGCTCGAAGGTGACGTCAGCGCGCACGGCCCAGCTCCTCCCACCCGGCCCGACGGAACGTCGCCACGACGACGGCGCAGACGGGGAGCGTCTCGCAGGCCAGGCCGGTGATCCGCCGCCCCTCCTGGTGGTACGCGCCCCCGCGGATCGCGGACAGGTCGTCGAGGCTGTGCGTGAGGTCCGTCTCGACCTGCTCGTGCGACGGACCGTCGTGCTCGACGAAGAGCCCGGCGCCGCTGCCGTCGTCGCGCCGCGACCACGCGACCCCGGCCCAGGCCTCGTGGCCGGGCAGCGAGGCATGACCGGCGGCGTACACGCAGTACAGCGCGTCGCCGTGCTCACCCCGGAGCTGGTCGCGCCCGTCCACCTCCAGGACCCCGCTGCCCGGTGGCACGACGGAGCTCAGCCGCACGAGGTTGAAGTCACCCACCCCGGCGGCGACGAGGGCCGCGTCGAAGGCTGCGAGCGTCGTGCGGCCCGTCCCGGTGCCGGTGCTTACGCGGATGGTCAGGGGCTCGGTCATGTGGTCCTCGGGGTCGGGCGGTCGGCGGACCCGTCGACGGTACGTCCCGCGGCGGCGTCCAGGAGGTCCAGGACGGGGCGCAGGACCGCGTCCGGCGCCTCCCGCCCCTTGGTGAGGAAGACGGTACTGCCCAGGCGGAGGTCCTCCCGCTCGGCCGGACCGACCTCGGCGCCCGAGTAGACGACGAGCGGAGTCCGGTGCAGGCGGCCGCTGCGTCGCAGGTCCGCCACGAGGTCGTGCCCGGTGCCGTCGGGCAGGCGCAGGTCGAGCAGCACCAGGTGCGGCTCCCCGCCGTCGTCAAGGGCGGCGCGCGCCTCGGCCAGGCCACGGGCCGGCGTCACGACCAGGCCCGCGCTCTCCAGGACGGTTGTCAGGACGGCCCGGAGGTCGTCGTCGTCCTCGACCACGAGGACGCGCTCGTGGTGTGGGCGCAGCAGGACGACCTCGCGGACGGTCGCCGCGAGGCGGGCGGGGTCGACGGGCTTGACGAGCCAGCCGTCCGCGAGCGCGGCTGCCTCCCGGGCGTCCGACGGGGCGGTGCCCGACACGACGACCACCGGCAGCTCGGCGGTGGCCGCCGAGAGACGCAGCTGCCGGAGCACCTCGGCGCCGTCCGTCCCGGGCATCGCCAGGTCCAGCACGATCGCATCGGGGGCCTCCGCCTCGACGGCCTCGAGCGCCGCGCGCCCGTCGGTCACCCCGATGACGACGTACCCGCGGGCCTCCAGCACGGCGCGCAGCACGTCGACCACGTACGGGTCGTCGTCGACGACGACGACCCGGGTGCCCGTCGCGACGGCCGCCCCCACGAGCGACGGCTCGGACGCCGCCGTCGACGCGGCGTCGGACGCCGCCCTCGGCGCCCCGGTGCGGGACGGTGCGGGCGCGACCACGCGCGGCAGGGTCAGCCGGAAGCTGGAGCCGTGCCCGTCCCCGTCGCTCTCGGCCCACATCCGCCCGCCGTGCCGCTCGACGATGCTGCGGGCGATGGCCAGGCCCAGCCCCGTGCCGCCGCGCTCGCGCGCGTCCGAGGCGTCCACCTGCTCGAAGCGGCGGAAGACGGTCTCGAGCTTGTCCGGCGGGATCCCCCGCCCCTCGTCGTCGACGCGCACCTCGACGAGGTCCCCCACCGGCCGGGCGGACACCCGCACGGTGCTGCCTCGCGGCGAGAACTTCACGGCGTTGCTGAGCAGGTTGGTCAGGGTCTGGACGATGCGCTCGCCGTCGACGCGCACCAGCTCGGGGCCGTCGTCCGGCGACAGGGTCACCCCGGCGTCGTCGGCCTGGATCGAGACCTGCTCCACCGCGGCGGCGACGAGGCCGTCGAGCCGGTGCTCGGCGAGCTCGAGCTGTGTCGTCCCCGCGTCCATGCGCTCGACGTCGAGGATGTCGTCCACGAGCCGGCCCAGCCGCTCGCTGCTCGTGAGGGCGATGTGCACCATGCGGGCGGCCTGGTCGGAGGACCGGTCGAGCACCCCGCTGTCGAGCAGCCCCAGCGCGCCGCGGATCGAGGTGAGCGGGGTGCGCAGCTCGTGGCTCACGACGGAGACGAACTCGTCCTTGATGCGCTCCACCTCGCGCCGCTCGGAGATGTCGCGGAACACGACGACGGCGCCGCTGATCGCGTCGTCCGTGCGCAGAGGGCTGGCGGCGACCTCGACCGGGACGTCCTTGCCGTCGGGCCGGCGGTAGACGTCCTGCTCCGCGGTCGCGGTGAGCCCGTCGCGCACGGCCTCGGTGATGTAGCAGCCCGCCGCCGGGTACGGGGTGCCGTCCTCGGCCGGCGCGTGGAAGGTCTCGTGCGCGTCGCGTCCCACCAGGTCGGCCGCCGCCACGCCCAGCGTCCGGGCACCGGCGTCGTTGACGAAGGTGACGCGCCCGCTCGAGTCGACGCCGTAGATCCCGTCGGCGACGGACTCGAGGGTGCGCTCCCGCTCGCTCGCCAACGCGCGCAGCTGCGCGGTGCGTTCCTCGACGCGCCGTTCCAGCCCGTGGCGCAGCGACTCGTTGTCGACGACGACGAGGATCTGGCGGACCGCGACCGCGACCAGCACGGCCGCCCAGAGCGGGTTCGCCACCCAGGGGAACTCGTCGTTCGCCTGCCCCACGCGCACGAGCGCCGCCGTGAGGAAGAGCCCGAAGGTGATGACGGTGCCGAGGACGGGCGAGCCGTCGGTCCGCTGGCTGGTCACGGGGCTGCCCGATGCCGCCGGGTGCCGGGCGGCGACCGCGATGGCGAGATAGCCGCCCACCCACCCGACGTCGACAGGGCTGCCGAACGTGAAGCCCCCCTCGGCCGTGAGGAGCGCGAACGCGACGTCGGCCACGGCGTAGAGGACGAACCCGATGCCGACGAGGCCCAGGGGCACCCGTTCGGCCGCGGGCGACCGGGTGAGGACGAGGACGGCCAGCGTCGCCAGGAGCGCGTCCACGACCGGCAGTGCGTACGCGGTGAGAGCCGGCTCGGCCTCGAAGCCGCCGGCGCCCCCCAGGGCGACGCTGAAGACCGCGATGTACAGGACCGAGCCTCCGACGACCACGCTGTCGAGCAGCATGCGGACCAACTCGTGACCGCGCGGTCGCACGGTCGGGAACAGCGCCATCCCCACCACGCCGAGCAGGAGCGCCGCGATGTAGGCCGTGTCGCCGGTCGCCGGGTCGCCCACCAGACCCGCGTACACGTTGCCGAGGAGGCCGACCGCGCCGCCCAGGGACAGCAGTCCCCACGCACGGCGTCGACGCCCCGTCGAGCGCGCCGCGCGCCAGCCGCAGCTCAGCGCCGCGACCACGCCGGCCGCTGCGATGGCGCCGCGAGAGATCGCAGCCTGCGCGGCCTGGTCCAGGGGGCCCGCCAGAAGCACGACCAGGGCCAGCACCAGCACCGCCGCGACCCAGCACCAGCGCACGAACCTCGCGTGCGCCCGCGCCGTCGCCTGTCGCGAGTCCCCCATGGGCCCGAGGGTAGGAGAGGTTCGCGCGCTCCGCTCCCGATGCCGACGCCCGGAGCGACGAAAGGCGTCCTCGCGTGTCGGGGGGTACCGTCGTGCGGAATCGGAGAAGGGCACTGACAGGAGGCGCAGCACGTGGCGACGGGGGGCCGACGCGTGGTGGTCATCGACGACGATCCGTCGATCAGGGAGGTGGCAGCCGTCGCGCTGTCCGCCGTCGGGGGGCACGAGGTGCACACGGCCGGCGACGGCACGGAAGGCCTGGACGTGGCGCGGCGCGTGCGCCCGGACGTGATCCTCCTGGACGTCATGATGCCCGTGCACGACGGGCCGACCGTCCTCGGCCGGCTGCGTGCCGTCCCCGAGCTGCGCGAGGTACCGGTGGTGTTCCTCACCGCGAAGGTCGGTAGCCAGGACATCTCGCGGCTCGACGGCCTGGGTGCGACCGGCGTGCTGACGAAGCCCTTCGACCCGCTGAAGCTGTCCTCCGACCTCGCTGACGTGCTGGGTTGGGACGCGTGACCGGCTCGCCCGGCACGCCGCACGGCCGACCGAGGACCGGGTCGGACGGCGGGAGCGCACCGGGCCCTGTCGGCGACGGGCTCGACGACGCGGGTCTCGACGACGCGATCGCCGCCCTCGGGCGGCGCGCGCGCGAACGCAACCGGGGACGGGCACGGCGGCTCACCGAGCTCCTCGCGACGGCCGAGACCCGGGACGACCCCGTGGTCCGCGAGGAGGCCGTACGGCTCTGCCACACGATGGCGGGCTCGGCCGCGACGTTCGGCGAGGTAGGGCTCTCCGAGGCGGCCGGGCGGCTCGAGGCGGCCCTGAGCACGGGCGTCGACGCCGACGTCCCGGTCGCTCTCGACGTCCTCCGCGCGGCGGCCGGGGTGAGCTGAGGCTGCGGCGCGTCAGCCGGCCGCGTCGGTCACCAGGGCGCGCGCCTCGTCCGCCGCGGACCTGACGGCCGCGTCCCCCGCCCCGCGGCCGCCGGCGAGCTCGTCGAGCTCGGCGACGAGCTCGACCGCCGCGGCGGGGTCCCCGGCGCGCACCGCGAGCTCGGCGAGGTAGGCCAGCGCGGGCGCGAGCTCGCCGGCGGGCGAGGAACCGTCCGCCGCCCGGGCGCGGCGGACGGCGCCGCCCAGGAGCTTGCGGGCCTGGGCGACGTCGCCGTGCGAGTCCCCGACGACGACGGCGTTCTCCAGCGCTCGCGCCAGCGGGCCGCCGCCTCCCGTCGTCCAGGTGGTCGTGCCGCCCTCCCCCGCGACGACCGGCGCGTCGGGCAGCCGGGTGACCCGCACCCAGTTGCCGGCCGGGTCGATCAGGCTGAACCCGCTGAGCCCCCCGTTGTTCGCCCTCTTTCGCGGCCGGGTCACCCGGGGCGCACCGGACAGGGGCAACCGACCGAACAGCGTGCGCAGACCGGCGGCGAACGTCTCGTAGACCGGCGCGGTGTCGGGCACCGCCACGACGCACGTCGAGTGGCTCTGCTCCGGGTCCCAGCCCGGCATCCCGTAGTACTGCAGCTGGAGGCCACCCCGACCGAAGGCCACGATCGGGTTGGGCCGGCGCTGCCGGTAGGTGACCTCGAGGCCGAGCGTCGTCCAGAAGGCGACCAGCTCGTCGAGGTCGGCCTCGTCACCGCCGCAGGGCAGCAGCGGCACCATGATCGCCGCGGCGAGCGCGTCCTCGAAGCCGTCCTCGGAGCCGTCCTCGGAGCCCGGGGGCGTCGCGTCGTCCCGCGTCATCTCGCGGTCCCTCAGCCCTCGAGGTCCGCGACCCGGCGCAGGAGGAGCGCCTCGGCCAGCACGACCTTGCGCAGCTCGCCCAGGTGCACCGACTCGTCGGCGCCGTGCGCGCGGGAGTCCGGGTCCTCGACGCCGGTGACGAGCACGGCGGCCTCGGGGAAGAACTCCAGCAGGTCGGCGATGAACGGGATGGAGCCGCCGACGCCGATGTCCACCGGGTCCGTGCCCCAGGCCGCCGCGAAGGCCGCCCGCGCGGCGCGCATCGCCGCCGAGTCGTCCGCGGCGTGGAAGGCGCGCCCCTGCTCGCCCGGCCGCCACGTGACCCGTGCTCCGAACGGCGCGTGCGTCTCGAGGTGGGCGCGCAGCGCGTCCTCCGCCGCCTGCGGCTCCTGCCCCGGCGGGATGCGCAGCGACAGCTTCGCGGCCGCGCGGGGCGCGATCGTGTTGGACGCGTGCGCGACGCTCGTGGCGTCGATGCCGATCACCGAGAGCGCCGGCTTGGACCACAGCCGGCCGGCGATGGTGCCCTCGCCCGCGAGCGCGACGCCGTCGAGCACCGAGGAGTCGGCACGGAATGCCGCCTCGTCGTAGTCGACCTCCGGCTCCGGGGCGCTGACCAGGCCCGCCACCGCGACGCTGCCGGCGTCGTCGTGCAGGGTGGAGATCAGGCGGGCGAGGAGCGTGTTCGCGTCGAGCACGGGGCCGCCGAACATGCCCGAGTGCACCGCGTGGCCCAGCGCCTCGACCTCGACGACGCCGTCGACCAGGCCGCGCAGCGAGGTGGTGAGCGCGGGCACGCCCACCTTCCAGTTCGTGGAGTCGGCGACCACGATGACGTCCGCCGCGAGCAGCTCGCGGTGGTCGGCGAGGAACTGGCGGAAGCTCGGGGACCCCGACTCCTCCTCGCCCTCGACGAACACGGTGATCCCGACGGGCAGGTTGCCGCCGCCCTCCTCCGCGAGGGCGGCCAGGGCGCGCAGCGCGCCGACGTGCGCGACCAGCCCTGCCTTGTCGTCCGCGGCGCCGCGGCCGTACAGCCGCTCGCCCACCTGGACCGGCTCGAACGGGTCGGTCGCCCACGCGGCGGCGTCGCCGGGCGGCTGGACGTCGTGGTGCGCGTACAGCAGCACGGTCGGGGCGGCCTCGGGCGCGGGACGGCGCGCGACGACGGCGGGCGCCCCGGGCGTCCCGTCGGGGCGGGCCGAGCGCAGGATCCGCACGTCGGGCAGCCCCGCGTCGCGCAGCAGCGCGGCGACGGCGTCGGCGCTCGCCGCGACGTGCGCCTGGTCGAAGGCCGCGGCCGAGACGCTCGGGATGCGCACGAGACGCTCGAGGTCGGCCTGCAGGGCGGGGAACTGCCGCTCGACGTGCGCGCGCAGGGTGGTGGCGTCGTCGAGGTGCTGGGCGTTGCCGGGGGTGTCTGTCACGCGGCTCACGCTACCTGCGCGCTCGACTACTCTGGGAGCGTGTTCTCCCGCAACAAGCCCGACGCGACGCCGTCGTCCCCCGGCTCCACCGACCCCGTCGACGCGGCCGCCGAGATCGAGAAGGCCGGCACGCCCGGCGGCAAGGGCCGCCCCACGCCCAAGCGCAGCGTGTCCGAGGCCGCGAACAAGCGCCCTCTGGTGCCCGACGACCGCAAGGCCGCGACCAAGGCGGCGCGAGAGAAGGCGCGCGAGCAGCGCAACCTCGAGTACAAGGCGATGCAGACCGGCGACGAGCGCCACCTGCCCCCGCGCGACAAGGGCCCGCTGAAGCGGTACGTGCGCGACTACGTCGACGCGCGCTGGAACCTCGGCGAGTTCTTCCTGCCCGTCGCCTTCGCCTTCATCGTCCTGAACTTCATCTTCATGCAGAACGTGACGATGGCGGCGGTCGTGCTGATGCTGCTGTACGCCGTCGTGCTGCTCACCATCGCCGACGCGTTCCTGCTGTGGCGAGGGCTGCGGAAGCGGCTGCGGGCGAAGTTCGGCGAGGTGCCGAAGGGCACGATGATGTACGCCGTCATGCGCGCGTTCCAGATCCGCCGCTCGCGCCTGCCCAAGCCGTCGTCGAAGAAGCACGGCGTCTGGCCGGAGTGACCCAGCGCCGCGCCTAGGGTGGGTGCATGGTCAACTACCGGTACCTCGGCAACAGCGGTCTGAAGATCTCCGAGATCACCTACGGCAACTGGCTCACCCACGGTTCGCAGGTCGAGAACGACGTCGCCACGCAGTGCGTGCGCGCCGCGCTCGACGCGGGCATCACGACGTTCGACACCGCGGACGTCTACGCGAACACGAAGGCCGAGCAGGTGCTCGGCGACGCGCTCGCGGGCGAGCGTCGCGAGTCGCTCGAGATCTTCACCAAGGTGTACTGGCCGACCGGACCGGGCGGCCCCAACGACACGGGCCTGTCGCGCAAGCACGTCATGGAGTCGATCAACGGCTCGCTGAAGCGCCTCGGCACGGACTACGTCGACCTCTACCAGGCGCACCGCTACGACACCGAGACGCCGCTCGAGGAGACGATGCAGGCGTTCGCCGACATCGTCCGCCAGGGCAAGGCCCTGTACATCGGCGTCTCCGAGTGGACGGCGGACCAGATCCGCGCCGGCGCGGCCCTGGCGAAGCAGCTGGGTTTCCAGCTCATCTCCTCCCAGCCGCAGTACTCCATGCTGTGGCGGGTCATCGAGGACGAGGTCGTGCCCGCCTCGCAGGAGTGCGGGCTGTCGCAGATCGTCTGGTCGCCGATGGCGCAGGGCGTGCTGTCCGGGAAGTACGTGCCCGGGCAGCCGCTGCCGGCCGGGTCGCGCGCGACCGACGAGAAGGGCGGCGCGTCGAGCATCCGCCGCTTCCTCGACGACGACGTGCTCACGCGCGTGCAGGGCCTGCGCCCCGTCGCCGACGAGCTGGGCCTCTCGATGGCGCAGCTCGCTGTCGCGTGGGTGCTGCAGAACGACAACGTCGCGGCGGCCCTCGTCGGCGCCTCCCGGCCCGAGCAGGTCGCGGAGAACGTCAAGGCCTCGGGCGTGACGATCCCGGCCGAGCTCCTGGCGACGATCGACGACGTCCTGGGCGACGTCGTCGTCCGCGACCCGGCCAAGACCGCCGAGAACGCGCCGCAGACCCGCGTGGCCTGACCGGCCCGCGGTCCCCGGCGGGACCGACGTCGCGGTGGGTCCTCGTCCTGAGTCGCGACGACGACCCACCGCGACGTCGACGCTACGGTGCCGTCGTGCCCTCCCCGACCGTCCGCCCCGCCCGCGCCGCCGACGCCGACGCCCTGTGGCCGCTGGCCCGCGACTTCGCGACCAGCTTCCGGCCCCGGCGGGACGCCTTCGACCGCACGCTCGCCGCGCTCCTCGCCCGGGACGACACCCTGCTCGCCGTCGCCACGGACCCGGCGGGCGACGACGTCCCGCGCGGCTATCTCCTCGCGAGCACGCACCTCACCTTCCTCGCGAACGGCCCGGTCTGCTGGGTCGAAGAGGTCATGGTCGCCCCGGCGCACCGCGGCCGCGGGCTCGGCGCCGCGCTCATGGCCCACGCCGAGCGGTGGGCGACGGTGCGCGGCGCGGCCTACGTCTCCCTGGCGAGCCGGCGCGCGGGCGGCTTCTACGAGACCCTCGGCTACGACGCCTCCGCCACCTTCTACCGCCGCACCCTGCCGTCCGGCGGACGAACCGTCGCGCCCTGACGGCCGACGGCGCGAACGATCGCGTGCCGGACGCTGTGCCGGTCAGTGGTCGCGGTGCTCCCGGGCGACGGTGTCGAGCGCGCGGGCGATCCCGCGTGCGCGCCGCGCGACGTCGTTGTCGGCGTCGGTGGGCCGCTGGCTCGTCGCGCCGACGGAGCGGACGGCGGGCGCGCCGGCTCCCGTGAGGCCCGCCGGCACCAGCCACCGCCAGCGCACGGTCGCCTGCACCACGGGGCCGACGCCCAGCGCGAAGGCCACCGTGGCCCAGCCGAACGTCCCGCCGAGCAGGATTCCTGCGAGCACGACGACGACCTCGATGGCGGTGCGCACCAGCCGCACCGACCCGCCGGTGCGCTGCACGAGTCCGGTCATGAGCCCGTCGCGCGGGCCCGGGCCGAGCCGCACGCCGATGTAGGCGGCGGTCGCCACGCCGTTGAGGACGATGCCGCCGACGGCGAGCGCCACGCGGGCGACCGGGCCCGGGTCGGGCACGAGCCACGCCGTGGCCGCGAGGCAGGGCCCGATCGCCAGGCTGATGACGGCCACGTTCGCCACCGTGCCGATGCCGGGCCGCTGGCGCAGCGGGACCCAGGCGAGCAGCACGAGCACGGACGTCAGCGCGACGACCGTGCCGAACCCCAGGCCCGTGCTGCGCACCAGGCCCTGGTGCAGCACGTCCCACGGCATGCCGCCCTGGCCCGCGTGCAGCATCATCGCCATCGACCACGTGAAGCCCAGCAGCCCGAGGACGAGCTGCGTCCCGCGGCGGACGGGCCCCCAGGGCACCGCCGGGGCCACGGCGGGCACGGCGGCGTCGTCGGGCGCGGTGGTCCCCGCGGTCACGGGCGGCGCCGCGGACGTGGCCCGAGGCGCTCCGGGGCGCGGGCTGCGCGCCGTCTGCCGGCGGAGAGGGCGGCGCGGCAGGCGGCGCGCGGGTCGGCGGGACGGACGGCGGACAGGGCGGGCGGTCGTGCTCATGCTCCCACCCTCCGCGCCAATGGCCTTGCAATCCATATCCATTGGGGCGACAGTGGCCCCGTGACCGTCGTCTCCCCACCTTCTGCCACGTCCACGCCGCCCGCCGTCCGGCAGCTCTCCCCTGCCGCCACCGCGCGTCTGCTCGGCGACTGGCGCGCGGGAGGGCCGGCCTACCTCGCACTGTCGGACGCCCTGCGCGCCGCGGTGCTCTCCGGTAGCCTGCCGCCGCTCACCCGGGTACCCAGCGAGCGCGAGCTGGCGACGGCGCTGCGGGTCTCGCGCACGACGACGTCCGGCGCCTACGCCCGCCTGCGCGAGCTCGGCTTCCTCGCGAGCCGCGTCGGCTCCGGCACCGTCACGACACTCCCCCGCGGGGCCGGCGCGACGCGCGGGGGCGTGCCGGTCGCGGCGGGCGACGCCCCCACGGACCCGCACGGCGACACACCCCCCGAGGCCCCCGTCGACCTGGCTCAGGCGACCCCGTCGGCCACCTCCGCCCTGCACGACGCCTACACCGCGGCCCTCGAGGTGCTGCCCGGGTACCTGGCCACCGGCGGCTACGCCCACCTCGGCGTCGAGGCGCTGCGGTCGGCGATCGCCGACCGCTACACGGCACGCGGCGTGCCGACCACGCCGGACCAGATCCTGGTCACCACGGGCGCCCAGCAGGCGATCTCCGTGCTCACCGCCGCGTTCGTCGGGCGCGGCGAGACCACGGTCGTCGAGTCGCCCACGTACTTCCACGCCCTGGAACCCACGCGACGGTTCGGCGGACGGGTCGTCGGCGTCCCCGTCGGCGACGTCGAGACGCTCGCGTCGGCGGTGCGTCGCACCCGCCCCCGGCTCGTCTACCTCGTGCCGGACTTCCACAACCCCACCGGCACGACGATGTCGGCCGAGGCGCGGGCGGCGGTGCGCGACCTCGCGCACCGCACGGGCACGACCGTCGTCGGCGACGAGACCCTGACCGACCTGGCCCTCGACCCCGGCGCGCAGGTACCGGAGCCGTTCGCGGGCGACGGCACCTCCCCGCACGTCGTGACGATCGGCTCCGCGTCGAAGTCGTTCTGGGGCGGGGTGCGCGTCGGCTGGGTCCGCGCCGACCCCCAGGTGGTGCGCCGGCTGGCGCGCGTGCGCGAGTCGGCCGACATCGCCACCCCGGTGCTCGAGCAGCTCGCCGTCGTGGAGCTGCTGCGCCGTGCCGACGCGATCCTGCCCGGCCGCGTCGCCGAGCTGCGGGCGCGCCGCGACCTGCTCGTCGACCTGGTCCGCGACGCCCTGCCGGACTGGCGCGTACGCGTGCCGGCGGGCGGGCTCTGCCTCTGGGTCGACCTGGGTCGACCGCTCGCGCAGGCGCTCGCGGCCGCCGCGGTGCACCACGGCGTCCTCGTCACGCCCGGGCCCGCGTTCACCCCGGACCGCTCGTCGCGCGACCGCGTGCGTCTCACGTTCACGCGCGAGCCCGACCAGCTCGCGACCGCCGTCCCGCGGCTCGCCCGGGCCTGGGCGCAGGTGGCACCGGGCAGCTGATGCTGATGGCGCGACCCCCGCGGTGGTGCCGTCAGACCGACGGCAGCACCACACCGGGGGTCGCCTGCGCCCCGTCGTGCAGCAGGCGGGCGAGGGTCGCTCCGCCGGCAGCCAGCTCCCGCCAGTGCTCGCCGAGCCACTGCTCGGCGTCGTACTGCGTGGTGAAGACCGGGCTCGGGACGCTCAGCACGCGCCCCTCGGCGTCGTCCAGCGCCCACTCCCAGTGCGCCCGGATCACGCGGCGCTCCCGGTGGAGCCGTTGCCACGGTCGATGCTGCCGGCCGCGACGGACCCGCGGGTGCGCGTCAGGGCGCGGTTGACCCGCGACGGCCAGAACGGGCCGGAGTAGATGAACGACGTGTACCCCTGGGTCAGGTCGGCGCCGGCGCGCAGGTACGCGCGCACGTCGTCGGCGCTCGAGATGCCGCCGACGCCGATGATCGCCGGGTCGGGCCCGAGGCGCTCGCGCAGCCGGGCGACGACCTGCAGCCCGCGCTCCAGGAGCGGCGGGCCGGACAGGCCGCCGGGGCCGCGGTCGTGCCCGATGGTCGTGTTCACGGCGACGACGCCGTCCAGGCCGAGCTCGGTGACGAGCCCCGCCACGGCGTCGACGTCCGCGTCCGCGAGGTCGGGGGCGATCTTCACCAGGAGCGGTACCCGGCGGGTGCCCGCGGCGGCGGTGGCCTCGTCGGCCGCGGCCCGGGCCGCGGTGAGGATGGGGCGCAGCTCGGCGGTGGTCTGCAGGTCGCGCAGGCCGGGGGTGTTCGGGGACGACACGTTCACCACGAGGTAGTCGGCCCACGGGGCGAGCTCGCGGGCGCAGGCGGCGTAGTCGTCGGCCGCGGCCTCCGCGGACGTCGTCTTGTTCTTGCCGATGTTCGCGCCGACGACGACGGCCCGGCCCGCGGGCGTGGCCCGCAGCTCGCGGAGCCGCGCGGCCGCGGCGGGGGCGCCGTCGTTGTTGAAGCCCATGCGGTTGCGGATGCCCCGCACGTCGAGCTCGCGCCACATGCGCGGCGCCTCGTTGCCGGGCTGCGGGCGCGGGGTGACCGTGCCGATCTCCACGAAGCCGAACCCGAGCATGGTCAGGCCCCGGATCGCACGGGCGTTCTTGTCGAACCCGCCCGCCAGCCCGAAGGGCGCGGGCACGGTGCGGCCGAGCACCTCGATGCTGCCCGGTCCGCCGCTGCCCCGGCCCAGGTACGGCGCGAGGGCGCCCTGGACGACGTCCCGCAGGACGGGGACGCGTCCGGCGAGCGAGATGGCACCGAACGCGAGCTCGTGCGCCCGTTCGGGGTCCATCCGGCGGAAGACGCCGTTGAACAGCAGGGTGTACGGGCTCATCGGACCTCCGGGTCGGGGGCTGCGGGCTCGGTGGGCTCGGGCGTGGCCGGTGCCGCCGCTGCGCCGTCGTCACCGCTCGTACCGCGCGGGCGGGTGCGCCACAGCCACCACAGCCCCACGAACGGCAGCACGAGCGGCACGTAACCGTAGCCCTGGCCGAAGCCGGACCACACGGTCGTCTCGCCGAAGACGTCGGGCGAGACGGCCGAGGCCGCCCCGACCGCGAGGACGCCCACGGCCTCGAAGCCGACGGTCACCCAGGCGACGACGCGCCAGCGGGGCCCGCCCCTGGCGAGGGCGACGGTGGCCAGCACGTACACGACGGCGGACAGCGTGGACAGGGAGTAGGCGACGGGCGCCTCGGAGAGCTTGGTGGCCAGCTCGTACGACGACCGGCCGATCGCGGCGAAGGCGAGGATGCCGTAGACGGTGACGAGCAGCCGGCCGAAGCCGGAGCCGGTTCGCCGCGCGCCCGCGGCGGGTGCGGGGTCGGTGCCGCTCATGCCGCCCCCCAGATCTGCCACAGGCGCCAGTCGAGGAAGCCCACGGTGAGAGCGGCCACCGCCAGGACGACCGACGACCACTTGGTGCGCTCCGCGAACGCCCAGATGGCGGCCACCGGCAGCACGACGAGGGCCGTGGCGACGTACCCCCAGAACAGCGGACCGTCGACCGGGTGGTCGCGGGTGACCATGAGGACGCCGGCCACCACCGCCTGCACGACGACGAGCGCCTCGACCACGGCGGCGCCGATCAGCTGCTTGAGGATCACGGCGCGGTCCTGGACGACGAACCACAACGCCCACCCGGCGAGCGCGGCGCACGCCAGCAGGACGACGATGAGCAGGGGAAGGACCACGCCCGCAGACTACCGGCCGTCGGGCGCCCGACGGCGGCCGCGGGACGGCGATAGCATCGGCGCGTGGCAGACCTCACCCTCACCGGCAAGAATCCCAGCTCTCTCAAGGTCGACGTCCTCGTCGTCGGCACCTGCTCCACCTCGGACGGCGTCGCCGTCGTCGCGGACCAGCTCCCCGAGGCGTTCGTGCGCCAGATCGAGACGCTCGCGCCCCGCCTCGGCGTCACCGGCGCCCGCGACGAGGTGCGGCGCGTGCCCGCCGGCGACGGCGTGTCGGCCGGCGTCGTCGTCCTCGCCGGGCTCGGCGAGCGCGCGGCCGACGGCACCTTCCCGCACGAGGTGCTGCGGTCCGCGGCCGGCGCCGCCACCCGCGAGCTCGCCGGCACCGACACGGCCGCCCTCGCGCTGCCCGCGGTGGACGAGGACGAGCTCGGGGCCGTCGTCGAGGGGGCGCTGCTCGGCGCGTACTCCTACACGCGGTACCGCACGGGCAAGGACACCAAGGGCGCCGTCGGCAGCATCCAGGTCGTGACGACGTTCGCACGCTCGGGCCGGGCCAAGGCCGCGGTCGCGCGCGCCGAGGTGCTCGCCGCGGCGGTGCACGGCACGCGCGACCTGGTCAACGACGCCCCCAACGAGCTGTTCCCGGCCGCCTTCGCCGACGCCGCCAAGGCCGCGGCCAAGGGCGTCAAGGGCCTCAGGATCACGGTGCTCGACGACAAGCAGCTCGCCGCGGGCGGGTACGGCGGGCTCGTGGGCGTCGGCCAGGGCTCGTCGCGCGGGCCGCGCCTCGTCAAGCTCTCGTACACGCCGGCCAAGGCCACCGAGAAGGTCGCCATCGTCGGCAAGGGCATCACGTTCGACACGGGCGGCATCTCGCTCAAGCCGCCGGCCAGCATGCCGACGATGAAGTCCGACATGGCCGGCGCCGCCGCGGTGCTGCACACGGTCCTGGCGGCCGCGCGCCTCGGCCTGCCGGTCGCCGTCACCGGGTACCTCTGCCTCGCGGAGAACATGCCGGGCGGCAACGCCCAGCGTCCCGCCGACGTCATCACGATCCGCGGCGGCAAGACCGTCGAGGTCACGAACACCGACGCCGAGGGCCGCCTCGTCATGGCGGACGGCCTGGTCGCCGCCGTCGAGGACGGGCACGACGTCGTCCTGGACATCGCGACCCTCACCGGCGCGCAGATGGTCGCGCTCGGCAACCGCACCTCCGGCGTCATGGGCACCGACACGGTGCGCGACGAGGTCAAGGCCGCCGCCGACGTCGCGGGCGAGGCGTTCTGGCCGATGCCGATGCCGGCGGAGCTCAAGGCCGGCCTGAGGTCGACCGTCGCGGACATGGTCAACTCCGCCCCCAGCCGCTGGGGCGGCATGCTCTTCGCCGCGCACTTCCTCGCCGAGTTCGTCGGCGACACCCCGTGGGCGCACCTCGACATCGCCGGCCCGTCGTACAACGAGGGCTCGTCGTTCGGGTACACCCCCGCCGGCGGCACGGGCGTCGGCGTGCGCACGATGCTCGCCTTCCTCGAGGGTCGCGCCGGCGCCTGACGCGCCCCACGACCCGGCCGGACGACGACGGCGCCCGGCTGCCCCACGGGGTGGCCGGGCGCCGTCGTCCGCTCGTCAGGGGGCGACGGCCACGGCCCAGCGGAACGCGTTCGCGAGGCGGTACCCGCCGCCGGGGACCCGGAACGGCGACGCCGCGGCCACGACGACCGGCGCGAGCGCGGCCGTCGTGGCCTCGTCCTCGCCGAGCAGGACGCCGCGCACCAGGCGGTCGTCGTCGGGCGCGGTCCACGGCACGTCGACGATCCCCGCCGCCCTCACGACGTCGAACCCCGCGCCGACGAGGGCGGACTCCAGCCCGCCCGCAGCGCGCAGCGGGCCGTCGGGCGGCACCTCCTCCTCGTACGCCTCCGCGACGGCGCGCTCGACGACGTCGAGGTCGTTGCGCGCCCCCTCGGCCCAGTTCGCGATCGCCACCCGGCCGCCCGGGACCAGCACGCGGGCGACCTCGGCCAGGGCG
Source organism: Isoptericola sp. NPDC019571 (assembly GCF_044389385.1). Classification (NCBI taxonomy): domain Bacteria; kingdom Bacillati; phylum Actinomycetota; class Actinomycetes; order Micrococcales; family Promicromonosporaceae; genus Isoptericola; species Isoptericola sp. NPDC019571. The sequence continues at coordinate 487,955 of NZ_JBIRXZ010000003.1, read as the reverse complement.
TCGTCGACGTCGTCGGCGAACTGGAGGGCGTTGACCGCGAGGACCGCGTCGAAGGTGCCGTCCTCGAACGGCAGGTGCTCGACGTCGCCGTCCCGGACCGTCGCACCGGGGTTCCGCTCGCGGGCCGTCCGCGCCATCGCCGGTGCGGGGTCGACACCTGCGGCGACGACGCCGGCGCGCACCAGGTGCCCGACCAGCTCGCCCGTACCGCACCCGACGTCGAGGACACGCGTCCCCTTCCCGACCTGCGCGGCCGTCAGCAGCGACGGCCAGACCGGTGCCGCGAACGAGCCCCACAGCTCGGCCCACCCGGCGGCCACCGCCGACCAGCGCTCACCGCCCCCGCCGTCCATGACTCCCGGGTCTCCTCCGTCACCCACGCGCCGCGGCTCAGGCCTTGCGGCGCTGCGCCGACGTCCAGTCCCGCATGCGTTGCGGGTACCCGGTGAAGCGCACGTTGTAGACCGGGACGCCCAGCGACCGCGCCACCTCGAACCCCGTGCGCTCGTCCGGCACGCGGCGTCGCGTCCACTCGCCCGTGGTCGCCACGAGGAGGACGGTGGTGGGCGTCTGCGCGTTCGGCGGCTCCACGTACGCCTCCACCCCTACCCGGGTGCGCACGAACTCCTGCAGGTACGCGATCGTCTCGCCCCGCGATCCCGACGACGACGGTGCGCCGGGGGCCGGCGACGACGACCTGCCCAGCAGGCGTCCCAGCGAGGTCCTGAGCGACATGGCGCGAGACTACCGCCGTCGTGGGCATCGTGGTCGGGAGGCCGCCCGGAGGTGTCCTGGAGGTCATGCGGCGGTCAGGTGTACCCAGCGTCACACCAACCCGGACCCCCGAACGATTGGGGCGACCCCCGTGGAGGTGACAAGATGGCAGGCAGTGACCAGAACGCGGCAACCCCAGATGTCGCGGGCCGGCAAACCGGCTCGCCTCGGCTCGTCGCCTGACCCACTGATCGAAGGAGACTCCACAGGTCATGTCTGAGAACGTGCAGCTCCCTGCACTCGGCGAGTCCGTCACCGAGGGCACCGTCACCCGATGGCTCAAGGCCGTCGGCGACACCGTCGCCGTCGACGAGCCCCTGCTGGAGGTCTCGACCGACAAGGTCGACACGGAGATCCCCTCGCCGGTCGCCGGCGTGCTCGAGCAGATCCTCGTCGAGGAGGACGAGACCGTCGAGGTCGGCGCCACCCTCGCCGTCGTCGGCGACGGCTCCGGTGCCGGTGGCGGCGACGCGGCCCCGGCCGCCGAGGCCCCCGCCGCCGAGGCCGAGGCGCCCGCGGAGCCCGAGCAGCCCGCCGCCCCGGCCGAGCCCGCCCCGGCCCCCGAGACCCCCGCACCCGCCGCCGAGGCCCCTGCTGCCGAGGCACCCGCCGCCGGTGGCGGCGAGGGCACCGAGGTGACGCTGCCCGCCCTGGGCGAGTCCGTCACCGAGGGCACCGTGACCCGCTGGCTCAAGGCCGTCGGCGACTCGGTCGAGGTCGACGAGCCCCTGCTCGAGGTGTCGACCGACAAGGTCGACACCGAGATCCCGTCCCCCGTGGCCGGGACGGTGCAGAAGCTCCTGGTGGACGAGGACGAGACGGTCGAGGTCGGCGCCGTGCTGGCGGTCGTCGGCTCCGGCGCGGCCCCCGCTGCCGAGAAGCCCGCCGAGCCCTCCCCGGCCAAGGCCCCCGAGCCCGTCGGTGCGCCCTCGAAGCCCGAGGAGCCCGCCCCCGCGCCCGAGAAGCCGGCCGAGGAGAAGCCTGCCGCCGTGGAGAAGCCCGCTCCGGCCCCGCAGGAGCCGGCCCAGCCGGAGCCCGCCGCCGAGAAGCCGGCGCCGTCCGCCCCGGGCAAGGGTTCCTACCTCACGCCGCTGGTGCGCAAGCTCGCCGCGGAGAAGGGCGTGGACGTCTCGAGCCTCCAGGGCACGGGCGTCGGCGGCCGTATCCGCAAGGAGGACGTGCTCGCCGCCACCGAGAAGGCCGCCGCCCCGGCTCCGGCCGCCGCCGCGCCTGCCGGCGCCCCGGCCGCCAAGGCTCCGGCCACGCTGCCGGTCTCCCCGCTGCGCGGTACGACCGAGAAGATGTCCCGCCTGCGCAAGATCGTCGCCGAGCGCATGGTCGAGGCCCTGCACACGCAGGCCCAGCTCACGACCGTGGTCGAGGTGGACGTCACCAAGGTCGCCAAGCTGCGCGCGAAGGCCAAGGAGTCGTTCAAGGCCCGCGAGGGTGCGAACCTCACCTACCTGCCGTTCTACACGCTGGCCGCGGTCGAGGCTCTCAAGGCGTTCCCCAAGATCAACGCCTCGATCGACCAGGACAAGGGCGAGATCACCTACCACCCCGCGGAGAACGTCGGCATCGCCGTCGACACCGAGCGCGGCCTGGTGGTCCCGGTCATCAAGAACGCCGGCGACCTGAACCTGGCGGGCATCGCCCGCCAGATCGGCGACCTGGGCGCCCGCACGCGCGCCAACAAGGTCGGCCCGGACGAGCTCTCCGGCGCCACGTTCACGATCACGAACACCGGCTCGGGCGGTGCGCTCATCGACACGCCGATCGTCCCCGGGGGCCAGGTCGCGATCCTCGGCACCGGCACGATCACCAAGAAGCCGGCCGTCGTGACGGGTCCGGACGGCGAGGAGACCATCGCCATCCGCCAGTTCGCGTACCTGTTCCTCTCCTACGACCACCGCCTGGTCGACGGTGCGGACGCCGCGCGCTTCCTCACCGCCATCAAGGCACGCATCGAGGAGGGCGCGTTCGAGGCCGAGGTCGGTCTCTGACCTCGCCCCGTCCCTGACCGACGGAGGGCGTCCCGGCTGCGGCCGGGACGCCCTTCGTCGTCCCACGGGAGACGCGGCTCAGGAGACCTCGGTGACCCGCCAGCCGTCCGGCGTCCAGGCGAGCCGCAACGTCGCGGTGCGCACGTCCGTCGCGGGCACGGCGGTGACGGTGCCGTCGGCGGCCACCTGCTCGTGCGCCGTCACGGCATAGCGCACCACGACGTCCGCCGAGTCGTCCGCCGAGCCGCCGGCTCCGGTCCCTTCCGGACGGGCGTCCTCCACCCGCGCCTCGGCTCCGCGCACCCGGGTGCCCGCCTGCACGGCGTCCTCGAGCAGGGCGGCGTCCGCAACGTGCGCCGGTGACCCGGGCACGTCCACCGTCCCCCACCGCGACGGGTCCGCGTCCGGGTCCGCGATCAGGGAGACCCGCCGACGGGTGAGCTCCGCGGCCGCGGCGCCGGGGTCGGCCCGGTCCCGCGTGGGGTCCAGTGTCGTGCTGCGGTCGGTCTCCGGGATGTCGTCGCCGACCGGCATCGGCGCGGCCGCCGGTGACGCGCCGACCGACGTGACGCCGGTCGCGCCCGACCTGCCCGCGCCGTCGTCGGGCGACCGGACCTGGACCGCGACCGCCGTCAGCACCGCCACCGTGGCCGCCGCGCCGGCCAGGCCGAGCACGCGTCGCGCGGTCCCGGCGCGGCGCGGGGCGGCCGCGCGCCGCGCGGACCTGCTCGCCGGGCGGCCGGCACTGCTCCCGTCGGCGCGCCGGACCGCCCGCCTCCGGGACGCGCGGGCGGGCGCCTCCTCTGCCGCCGCCGGCACGGCGGACCGCCGGCCCAGCGCCGCGGCCGCCAGCGCCGCGGGCTCCGGGAGCCGCACCGGCTCGGCGGCGACGACCGCGTCCGCCTGGGCCGCGAGGGTGCCCGCCTCCGGACGCACCCTCGCGTCGGGTGCTGCCGCCGGGGCCAGCACGGCGCGCAGCGCGGCCGCGTCGTCGTCGCTGCGGTCGCGGAGCAGGTCGGCGACGAGCGTCGCGAGCGCGTGCACGTCCGCCGCTTCCGCCTCGGCGGGGTCGCTCACGACCGCTCCGGCACCGCCGGCACCGACGACGTCGCCCGCGTCGGCCCGCGGGCGCAGGAGCGCTCCGCCTCCGGGGTCGAGCACCACGTCGTGCGCGCCCACGCTCCCCTGCCGCAGCCCTGCGCTGTGCAGTGCGGCGAGCCCGCGCGCCACGGCGACGAGGACACCCGCCGCCTCCCGCGACGTCAGGCGCCCGCGGACGGCGAGCACGGTGGGCAGGTCGGTCGCGGCGCCGCCGCGCCGCACGGCCAGGGTCCCGTCGTCGCGCACGTCGACGGCCACCACGGGCTCGACGCACGGGTGCCGGAGCGCCGAGAGTGCGCGCACCCGCCCCAGGAGGGCGTCGCGGGCGCCGGCGTCGGTCGGGATCGGCAGCGTCTGGGTGGCCACGGAGCCATCGAACACCTTCGCGGCCGCCCGGCGTCGCCGTCATCCACAGGCCACGTCAGAGGGTGAGGCGACGCCCCTCGCGCGCCGACACCCGGGCGGCGTCCAGCACCTCGGCGGTGCGCACGGCGTCGGCCGGGTCGACGGGCGCGGGCTCGTCCCCGTGCAGCCACGGCCCCAGCGCGCGGTAGAAGTCGGCGTGGCCGCCCGGTGCCGCGGGCACGGCGCGCCGGTCGCGGCCGCGTGCGAGCCAGCCCACCGAGCCCTCGGGCGCGTCGTCGTCGAGCGCCTCGAGCGGGGAGGCGTCCTGCTCGAAGGTCGTCACCAGGTAGGCGCCCGCCGACCCGAGCACGCGGGTCCGGGGGCCGGGCGCCCCCACGACGGACCCCGCCCAGAGCCGGGACACGACGGCGTGCGGGCTCGCCGCGCGGCCACCGCCGGCCTCGTGCTCCAGGACGAGGAAGACGTCGTCCTCGGTGGGCGTGGTGAGCCTGCGGGTCTGCGCCCAGACGGACCGGACGCGGCCGAACAGCTGGGTCGCCGAGTCCACCAGGTGCGGGCCGAGGTCGAGCAGCAGCCCTCCGCCGACCGGGTCGTTCTCCTTCCACCGCTGCCGCGGGACCGGCCGCCAGCGCTCCCATCGACGCTCGAACGTGTGCACGTCGCCGAGCTCCCCGGAATCGATCAGGCTCGCCAGGGTGAGCTGCTCGGGGTCCCAACGCCGGTTCTGGAAGACCGTGAACGGCGTGCCGGTGGCGGCCGCCTCCTCGACGACGGCGCGCGCCTGGTGCGCGTCCAGGCCGATCGGCTTGTCGAGCACGAACGGGATCTCCGCGCGGGCGAGGGCGGCGGCCTGCTCCGCGTGCAGGGTCGTGGGGCTCGCGACCACGACGAGGTCGTAGGCACGGCGGGCGGCGATCAGCTCGTCGAGGTCCGACACCAACCGGGCTCCCGGCCAGTCTCCCGCGGCCTGGTTGCGCCGGCCGGGGTCGCGCGTCACGACCGCCGTCACCGGCAGCCCCGCCTCCGCCGCGAGGCGGGCGTGGATCTCCCGGCCCGCTCCCCCGTACCCGACGATCGCCAGGCGCGGCGGCGGTGCCGCCGTCACGCCGTCGGTCGCGCCCGCCTCTGCCGCCTCGTCCGTGACCATGGCGTCCATCGTGCCCGACGCCGCGCCCCTCGCCCCGGCACCGCCCCGGCGAGCCACGCCGCCGGCGGGTGGTGACCATCCGGCACCTCCCGTAGACCGGGGGTGGGTCGGCACGCGACCCACGGGAGAGCCGGAGGGAGCCACGACGATGGCGACACGACTGAACCAGCCGGGTCTGGACCAGGCCCGGGCCCTGGTGCGCGAGGGTCGGGTGGTGCGCGACGAGCGCGACGACTGGAGCGAGCACGTTCCGAGCACGGACGCCGAGAACCGCTTCGTCGACCGCGAGGGCTGGACCGAGTTCCGGCACTGGCACCTCGGCGTGGACGACGACGAGAACCCCGAGTCGAAGCAGGCGGTGTCGTTCCCCTACGGCGACCTGTCGAAGGTCCACCGGTGCGCCGTGGTGTCGCTGGAGAGCCGGGCCGGGCAGTACGACCACGGTGACATCCGCGACGCTGCCCGCGCCCTGCTGGAGCTCATCGACTCGACGGCGTGACGGCGCGCTCCGGCGCGCGCGTGCCGCGGCCCAGGCGCGACGGCCACCAGACCCGGTCGCCGACGTCGTGCACGAGCGCCGGGACGAGCAGGCTGCGCACGACGAGCGTGTCCACGAGCACGCCGAACGCGACGATGACGGCGAGCTGGGCGAGGAACAGCAGCGGGATGACGCCCAGGGCCGCGAACGTCGCGGCGAGCACCACGCCAGCCGACGTGATGACCGAGCCGGTGACGGCCAGCCCGCGCAGCACCCCCCGTCGCGTGCCGACCCGCAGGCTCTCCTCGCGCACGCGCGTCATGAGGAAGATCGAGTAGTCGACCCCCAGCGCCACGAGGAAGCAGAACGCGTACAGCGGCACAGCCGGGTCCGCGCCCGGGAAGTCGAGCACGTGGTTGAACACGACCGCCGAGACGCCGAGGGCGAACCCGAACGACAGCACGTTCGCGGCCATGAGCAGCACGGCGGCGAGGACCGACCGGAGCAGCAGCACGAGGATCAGGAGGATCACGGCGAGCACGACGGGCACGATCACGCGCAGGTCGTGCTGGCCGGCGAGCTGCGTGTCCAGACGCTCCGCGGCCGCGCCGCCCACCAGCGCGTCCGGGCTGACGTCGTGCACCGCCGTGCGCAGGTCGGCCACCGCCTCGACGGCCGCCTGGCTGTCGGACGGCGCCTCCGTGGTGACGTCGACGCGCACCTGCCCGTCGACGACCAGCGGGTCGCCCTCGGCCGGCATCCCCGGCGCGGTGGCCGGCTGGTCGGTGACGACGGTCGCCGCCGTGATCCCGTCGGAGCCCTCGGCCGCCTCCACGACGGCGTCGGCGTCCGCCTCGGGGGCGATGACGATCGCGGGCTGCGCGGACACGCCCTCGAAGTGGCGGGTGAGCACCTCCTCGCCGTCCACGGAGTCGACCTGCGTGAGGAACACCTCCGAGTCGCCCGTGCCGTTCGCGTCGAGCGTCGGGACGAACGCCGCCCCGGCCGCGAGGACGACGGCGGTGACGACCCACACGACGCGGTCGTGCCGCCCCACGAAGCCGGCGACGCGCGACCACACGCCGTGCCCGGCGACCTCCACGTGCGTGTCGTCGGCCGTGTAACCGCCCGGGTCACCGACCGTGACACCGGTCGGGTCGACCGGCTCCGGGGCGTCGGGCGCGTCGGAGTGCCTGCCGATCGCGTGCGGCACCCGGGGCCAGAACACCCACCGGGCCCGCCGCCCGCCGACGAGGAGCATCGCCGGCAGCAGGGTCGTCGCCGACAGGAACGCGGCGACGATGCCGATGGCGGCGACCGGACCCAGGCTGCGGTTCGACGACAGGTCGGACAGCAGGAGGCACAGCAGCCCGACGATCACCGTGCCCGCGCTGGCCGCGATCGGCTCGATCGAGGCACGGACGGCCCGGCGCATCGCGGTGTACGGGGAGCTGGTGGCCCGCAGCTCCTCGCGGTACCGGGCCACCAGGAGCAGGGCGTAGTCGACGGAGGCGCCCACCACGAGGATCGACAGGATGCCCTGCGACTGGCCGTTCAGCGTCAGCACGTCGTTCGCGGCGAGGTGGTAGACCGCCAGTCCCGCGAGGCACAGGGCCAGGACCGCCGTGAGGATCACGACGAACGGCAGGAACGGCGAGCGGTAGACGAGCGCGAGGATCACCAGGACGGCGCCGAGGGCCACGAGCAGCAGCACGGTGTCGATCGCACCGAAGGCGCTCACCAGGTCCGCGACGAAGCCCGCGGGTCCGGTCACCCAGGCGTCGAGACCTGTACCGGCGAGGCCGCCGTCGGAGGCGTCCGCGGCGACCAGCGCCCGGAGGGCCGCGACCGCGAGCTCGGAGCCGCTCGTCTCGTCGGCGCCGAGGTCCTCGGAGGCCTGCGCGGCGTCGAGCGAGACGACGACGAGCGCGGCCTGCCCGTCCTCGGACGGCACCACGACGGGGTCGGCGATGCTGAGGTCTCCCACCGTGCGCGGCTCGTCGCCCGACGTCCCCTCGAGCGGGGCGTCGGCGATCGAGTCCGCGAACGCCTGGACGTCGGCGAGCTGCTCCTTCGTCAGCTCGGACCCGTCCGAGGTCTCGGCCACGACCAGGGCGGGCAGCGTCTCGGAGTCGGTGAACTCCTCGGCCAGGGCGGCGGCCTGCGTGGACTCGGCGCTCGCGGGCAGGAAGGCCGCGTCGTCGTTGGTCTGGACGCTGCTCAGGCTGCCCTGGGCCTGCCCCCCGAACGCGCCGATCGCGAGCCAGACCCCGATCGCTGCCAGAATGACGAGGCCCCGCAGCAGACCTCGACCCCGATTGCCCCGCGCCCGATTACTCAGCATGCTGAGTATTCTGAGGGTGGACCAGGGAGGAAGCAAGTGCAGCACGACGAAGCGCGTGACGCCGCGGCAGCGCCCGGCACCGCACCCCACGCCTGGCCCGACCCGGTCGACCCCACCAGCGACGACCCGGGCCAGTGGCCCACCGGCCGGCTGCTGTTCACCGTCGTGCGCCGCATCGAGCACGACTGGAACGCCCACCTCGCCGGCTGGAACCTCAACCACGCGGGCTTCCCCGTGCTGCTGCACCTGTTCGCCGGGCCCAGGACGCAGCGCGAGCTCGCGACGCTCAACGGCGTCACCGAGCAGACGATGAGCCGCATCGTGGCGAGGCTGGAGCGCGCCGGCTACGTCACCCGCGGCGCGGACCCCCGCGACCGGCGCCGCCGCGCCGTCGCGGTCACCGACACCGGCCGCCGCGCCGCTGCCGAGGCCGGCCGGTTGCAGCCGGCGGAGGACCTCACCGCCCGCGGGCTCGCCGACGACGACGTGGGCCGGCTGCGTGAGATCCTCGTCACCCTCGTGCGGGCGCAGCGCGACGCCGACGACTGACCGCACGGCAAAGGACTAGCCTCGGCCGGGTGGACGTGATGACGCTGCCCGGACTGACCGACTACCACGAGGCGTGGGAGCTCCAGCGCCGCGTGCACGCCGACGTCGTCGCCGGCGACCGCCCCGACACGCTGATCGTCGTGGAGCACCCCGACGTCTACACGGCCGGGCGGCGCACCCACCGCGACGAGCGCCCCACCGACGGCACACCCGTCGTCGACGTCGACCGCGGCGGCAAGATCACCTGGCACGGCCCCGGGCAGCAGGTGGTCTACCCGATCCTGCGGCTCGCCGAGCCCATCGACGTCGTCGCGTACGTCCGGGCGCTCGAGGAGGCCGTCATGGAGGTGTGCGCCGGGTTCGGTCTCGCGACGATCCGGGTCGAGGACCGGACCGGCGTCTGGTTCGCCGCCGACGGCGACCGCCTCGAGCGCAAGGTCTGCGCCATCGGCGTCCGCACCGCCAAGGGCGTGACGATGCACGGCATCGCGCTCAACTGCGACCCCGACCTGAGCCGGTTCGACAGCATCGTGCCGTGCGGCATCACCGACGCCGACGTCACCTCGCTGACCATCGAGACCGGTCGGCACGTCACGCTCGACGACGTCCGCGCGCCGCTCGTCGACGCCCTCGCCCGCCACCTCGACCCGCTGCGCGCCGCACCCACGTCGGCCGTCGCCGCGCCGGGTGTTGCTGAGGTCACGTCCACACGGTGAGCAGGTCGCGGCGCCGTGACGCGCCGCTCACGTACTCTGACGAGGTCCGGCGGTCAGGGTCCGCACAGGCCAGTCACGCCGGACCTCCACCTGCTCGACGACGACCGGGAGACACCCGTGACGATCGCACCCGAGGGCCGCCGCATGCTGCGCATCGAGGCCCGCAACGCCGCCACCCCCATCGAGAAGAAGCCCGAGTGGATCAAGACGAAGGCCACGATGGGCCCCGAGTACCGGGAGCTCAAGGGCCTGGTCAAGGGCGAGGGCCTGCACACGGTGTGCGAGGAGGCGGGCTGTCCCAACATCTTCGAGTGCTGGGAGGACCGCGAGGCCACGTTCCTCATCGGCGGTGACCAGTGCACCCGACGCTGCGACTTCTGCCAGATCGACACGGGCAAGCCGGCCGACTTCGACGCGGACGAGCCGCGCCGCGTCGCCGAGTCCGTGCGGACGATGGGCCTGAAGTACTCGACGATCACCGGGGTCGCGCGCGACGACCTCGCCGACGGCGGCGCCTGGCTGTACGCCGAGACCGTGCGGCAGATCCACGCGCTCAACCCGGGCACGGGCGTCGAGCTCCTCATCCCCGACTTCAACGCGATCCCCGAGCTGCTCGACGTCGTCAACGAGTCGCGGCCCGAGGTCATGGCGCACAACGTCGAGACCGTGCCGCGCATCTTCAAGCAGATCCGCCCCGCGTTCCGCTACGAGCGCTCGCTGTCCGTGCTCACCCGGGCGCGCGAGGCCGGCCTGGTCACCAAGTCGAACCTCATCCTCGGCATGGGCGAGACGATCGACGAGGCCCGCGACGCGCTGCAGGACCTGCACGACGCCGGCTGCGACCTCGTGACGATCACGCAGTACCTGCGCCCGTCGCTGCGCCACCACCCGGTGGACCGCTGGGTGCGCCCGGAGGAGTTCGTCGAGCTCTCCGAGGCGGCCGAGGAGATGGGCTTCCTGGGCGTCATGGCCGGGCCGCTGGTGCGCTCCTCGTACCGCGCCGGCCGCCTGTGGGGTCAGGCGATGACGCGCCGCGGCCTGCCCATCCCGCAGTCGCTGGCGCACCTCGCGGAGCCGACGACGTCGCGCCAGGAGGCCGCGAGCCTCCTTGCCCCGCGAGCCCACTAGACTTGACGACCATGGCCCGCACCAAGTCCGACGCCGGCGCGCCCGCTGACGCCACCGGCAAGCAGAAGAAGCCCAAGAAGCAGCGCTGGTACCACCAGGTGTGGGCCGCGTACCAGATGACGCGCAAGCAGGACCCCACGGTGACGTGGCTGCTCCTCGGCGTGTTCGTCGGGATCCTCGCGGTCGTCGCCGCGATCGTGCTGCTGCTCGACCTGCCGACCGGCTTCCAGATCCTGTACATCGTCGTCCTCGGCCTCCCGTTCGCGGCGCTGGGCGCGATGTTCGTCCTGACCCGCAAGGCCGAGAAGGCCGCATACACCCAGATCGAGGGCCAGCCCGGCGCCGCCCGTGCGGCGCTCGGCACCGTCCGCGGCGGGTGGGAGTTCGCGGACGAGCCGGTCGCGATCAACCCGCGCACCCAGGACTTCGTGTTCCGCGGCGTCGGGCGACCGGGGGTCGTCCTCGTCTCCGAGGGCCCGTCGCACCGGGTGCAGCGCCTGCTCGAGGACGAGCGCCGCAAGACGGCGCGCGTGCTGCCGAACGTGCCGATCACCCTCATCCAGGTCGGCAACGAGGAGGGGCAGGTCCCCCTGCCCAAGGTCGCCAAGAAGGTGCAGAAGCTCAAGCGGAGCCTCACCAAGCCCGAGGCGGAGCAGGTCAAGAAGCGCCTCAAGGCGCTCGGCGGCGCGCGCCTGCCGATCCCCAAGGGCGTCGACCCGATGCGGGCGCGCCCGGACCGCAAGGGGCTCAAGGGCCGCTGACCGGCGCCGCTCCCACGAGATCGACCCACCCGCCGCGAGAACGACCCACCGAGGGTCGACGTCGCGACGGGTGGGTCGATCTCGTTGCGCCCGGTGTGGTCGTGGCGGCGTCAGCGGCGGACGAGGACGGTGCCGGCAGCACGGTCGTGCAGGCCGCGCCCGTCGCGGTCCCACACGACGGCGGGGATCACGAGGCACAGCAGCAGGGTGCGCACCGCACCGCGCGCGAAGCCCGGCGCGACGCCGTCGGTGGCGCCCAGGGTGCGCACCTGCATGCCCAGGAGGCGGTGGCCGAGGGTGAAGCCGACGGTGCTGACCAGCAGCAGGTTCTCGAGGGCGAAGACGCCGAGGGTGACCCACGAGTTCAGCTCGGCGAACGACACCGGGCTCGTCACCAGGTAGGCGATCAGCGTCGCCACCGCCCAGTCGACGACGAGGGCCACGGCCCGACGTCCGAGCCGCGCGAGCGACCCGGGGCCGGCGTCGGGGAAGCCCAGGCGTCCCCCGCTACCGGCCGCGTCCCGACGCCCGCCCTCGAGCCACGACCCGACGTCTTCTCTCGAGATGTCCTCCGGCGATGCCATGCGTCAAGGCTACGCGGCGCCGGGAGCGCGACCGCCGTAACGTGTTGGAAACAATCGCGCCATGCCGGAGAAACGCCGTCACCCTACGGTCGTGGACGTCGAGCGGCGAGCACAGGCCCGTCGCGCCCGTCCTTCGGAACCGTCCGGCGGCACCGACCGAACGGCACCATCCACGCAAGGAGTGCATGCATGTTCACGAACGCCGAGGAGGCCATCGCCTTCACCCGTCGCGAGGGGGTGGAGTTCATCGACGTCCGCTTCATCGACCTGCCGGGCGTGATGCAGCACTTCAACATCCCCGTGGAGCAGTTCTCGGAGGACTCCTTCACCGAGGGCCTCATGTTCGACGGTTCGTCGATCCGCGGCTTCCAGGCGATCCACGAGTCGGACATGAAGCTCGTGCCGGACGTCACCACGGCGTACCTGGACCCGTTCCGCAAGCGCAAGACGCTCATCGTCAACTTCTCCATCGTGGACCCGTTCACGGACGAGCCGTACTCGCGCGACCCGCGCACGATCGCCGCCAAGGCCGAGGCGTACCTGAAGTCGACCGGCATCGCGGACACCGCGTTCTTCGCGCCCGAGGCCGAGTTCTACGTCTTCGACGACGTCCGCTTCTCGACGAACCAGCACGAGAGCTTCTACAGCGTCGACTCCGTCGAGGCCGCGTGGAACACCGGGCGCGAGGAGGAGGGCGGCAACCTCGGGTACAAGACCCGGTACAAGGGCGGCTACTTCCCCGTCTCCCCCAACGACCAGTTCGCCGACCTGCGCGACGAGATGTGCGCGGTCCTGGCCGAGGTCGGGCTCGACGTCGAGCGCGCGCACCACGAGGTGGGCACCGCCGGCCAGCAGGAGATCAACTACCGGTTCAACACCCTGCTGCACTCGGCCGACGACCTGATGAAGTTCAAGTACGTCATCAAGAACGTCGCCTGGCAGCACGGCAAGACCGTCACCTTCATGCCGAAGCCGATCTTCGGCGACAACGGCTCGGGCATGCACTCGCACCAGTCGCTGTGGCTGAACGGCGAGCCGCTGTTCTACGACGAGAAGGGCTACGGCGGCCTGTCCGACACGGCCCGCTGGTACATCGGCGGCCTGCTCAAGCACGCCCCGTCGCTGCTGGCCTTCACCAACCCGTCGGTGAACTCCTACCGCCGCCTGGTGCCCGGCTACGAGGCCCCGGTCAACCTGGTCTACTCGGCCCGCAACCGCTCCGCGTGCATCCGCATCCCGGTGACCGGCTCCTCGCCGAAGGCCAAGCGCGTCGAGTTCCGCGTGCCGGACCCGACGGCCAACCCGTACCTCGCGTTCGCCGCGCAGCTCCTCGCGGGCATCGACGGCATCAAGAACCGCATCGAGCCGCCGGCGCCGATCGACAAGGACCTGTACGAGCTGCCCCCCGAGGAGCACGCGCAGATCGCCCAGGTGCCCGCGTCCCTCGAGGAGGCCCTCGACAACCTCGAGCGCGACCACGAGTTCCTCACGCAGGGCGACGTCTTCTCCGAGGACCTCATCGCCACCTGGATCGACTACAAGCGCAGCAACGAGATCGACCCGATCCGCCTGCGCCCGCACCCGCACGAGTTCGAGCTCTACTACGACATCTGATCGGCGGCCCTGCGAGGGCCTGCTGACGTCGCCCGGACGGCGGCCCACCCTTCGGGGCGGGCCGCCGTTCGGCGTCACCGGAGACGCGGACGGGTGCAGGACCGGGCCGTCCGCTGCCGTCAGGGCATATGCCCGATCGGTGGTACCCGCCCGTCCGTCGGCCGGTCCCGCCCGCAGCGGGCGCAGAGCAGGTACTGGGAGTCCTCGTTCTGGCGCCGCTGCCACTTGTGCATGCCGAGCATGCAACGCACGTCCTTCATGACGTGCTCCCCTCGCCGACGCGGACGTGGCGACGGCCGCCACGGGTCGCAAGTCCCAGGCTAGGCCGCGGTCGGCCGGCTCGACAGCCGCGCGACGGCTCCTGCGCGATGCCCCCTACCGCCGGGTGACCGCACCCGCCCACAGCCAGACGAAGCCCTCCCGACCATGGGAGTCGATGTAGCGCACGTGCACCTGCGCGTCGGTCCAGGCGGTCGCCTCGCCGTCGACGAGCTGCTCGCCCGACTGGCGCGACGTGATCCAGGCCCGCACGGGGATCCCGCGCTCGGGGCGCGTGACGTGCGCGCCGTCGCGCGACCGCCCCGGCGCGCCCTCCGCCGCGTCGCGCAGCGGCACCCTGTCGACCGCGCCCGACGACCCGCCGGCCTCGTCCCGTCGCCTGCTTCCCACGCGAGCAGGATAGCCCTGATTCGAACATGTGTTCTACCCACGGCGCGGTGCCACCTCCCCGCCTGCTCCACCTCCCGGGTCGCGGGCGCGAGCGCGGCGTCGCCGGGCACGTAGCCGTCGACGTGCCGCTCGGGCACGCCGTCGTAGGCGCTGAGCGGCCGGATGAGCGCGTTCGAGGCGAGCGGCTCCTGGACGTGCGCCGTCCAGCCCGCGAGGTGACGAAGATCGGGGTGAGCAGCTCCGTGTCGAAGCCGATGAGGTGGTAGGCCGGGCCGGACGGGTCGTACCGCACCGAGAAGGACATGCACCGGGTGGCCAGGATGATCCCGCTGCTGCACGGTCGCGACGAGCGAGCTCAACGCCAGACCTGGCGGCGTCCAGGGTCGCCGCGACGGAGGTGACCTCCCGCTCGTGAGCCCGTCGCCCGCCCTGGGGAACCCCGGGCGGACGGCGGCTCAGGCCTGCGGCTCGTCGGTGGCCGCCGCCTCGCCCTCGGCACCGTGCTCGGACCCGTGCTTCTTCCCGAAGGGCAGCACGTGCATGACGGCGACGACGACGGCGCCCACGATCACGCCGACCAGGGCGGAGAAGAACGTGTTGACCAGCCAGCCGAGGAACCCGCCGATGCCGGGCACGGCGTGCGCGACGGCCTCCTCGAGGTGGTGCACGAACTCGTAGGGCGCGTGCCACCCGAGCTCGTCGGTGCCGGTCAGCAGGATGTGGCCGCCGACCCACAGCATCGCGACGGTCCCCACGACGGAGATCACCGCGAGCACCTTGGGCATCCCGGTCACGAGGGCACGTCCGACGCGCTGGCTGCCCCGGGAGTCGCGGCCCGCGAGCGCCAGGCCCATGTCGTCCATCCGGACGATGAGGCCGACGACGCCGTAGACGATCACGGTGATGGCGAGCGCGACGACCAGCAGGATGACCAGCCGCGAGAAGAACGGCTCGTGCGCCACCTCGTTGAGGGCGATGACCATGATCTCGGCGGACAGGATGAGGTCGGTGCGCACAGCGCCGGCGACGAGGCTCTTCTCCGCGTCCGGTCCCACCGTCGCGGCAGGCTTGTCGTGCCCCTCGTGACCGCGCAGGCGCCCCCAGATCTTCTCGGCGCCCTCGAAGGCCAGGTACGTGCCGCCCAGCATGAGGATCGGGGTGAGCAGCCACGGCGCCCACTGGCTGAGGATCAGCGCCACCGGGAGGATGTAGAACACCTTGTTCCGGATCGAGCCCCAGGCGATCTTCTTGACGATGGGGATCTCACGGTTCGCGGCGACGCCGTGCACGTACTGCGGCGTCACGGCCGTGTCGTCGACGACGACGCCCGCGGCCTTCGCCGTCGCCTTCGCGGCGGCGGCGCCGACGTCGTCGAGCGAGGCGGCGGCGAGCTTGGCGATCGCCGCGACGTCGTCGAGCAGCCCGAGCAGGCCGGCGCTCACGCCACCGCTCCCGAGGGTCGGCGGCGAGCGGTCGGCGCGCCCGCGGGCGACGGCGATGACATCAGCATGGACATATCGTGCCGCATGCCGCGGCGCAGGGAGACCCGCGCTCGGCAGCGCATCACTCCTCGCCGTAGAAGACGCGCTCCACGACCGTGCGGGCGCGTCGGGCGGTGCGGAGGTAGAGCTCCTCGAGCTCTCCCCCGGTGCCCACGTCGCCGAGCAGGGCGGCGACGCCGGCCAGGTCGCGCGAGTCGTGCGGCAGCCGGTCGGTCTGCGCTCCCGTGGTGCGCCCGGACCAGAGCACGACGGCGGACCGCACGCGCGAGGCGAGCACCCACGCGTCGCGCAGCTGAGCGGCGTCCTCGGGGTCCAGGAGGCCCGCCGCGGTCGCGGCGTCGAGCGCCGCGACCGTGCCGGTCGTGCGCAGTGCCGACACCTCGCCCGCGTGCTGCAGCTGGAGCAGCTGCGCCGTCCACTCGACGTCCGCGACGCCGCCGCGCCCGAGCTTGAGGTGGCGCGCCGGGTCCGCGCCCCGGGGCAGCCGCTCCGCCTCGACCCGCGCCTTGATCCGCCGCACCTCCCGCAGGCGGGCGTCGTCGAGCCCGCCGGCCGGATAGCGCAGCGGGTCCACGAGCGCCTCGAACCGGGAACCCAGCGAGCCCGCTCCGCCGGCGTCGCCCGCCACCGGCCGGGCACGCAGCAGCGCCTGGGCCTCCCACACGCTCGACCACCGCCCGTAGTACTCGGCGTACGAGTCGAGGGTGCGCACGAGGGGCCCCTGCCGGCCCTCCGGGCGCAGGTCCGCGTCCACCGGCAGGGTCGGCTCCGGGCCGACCTCCGACAGCAGCGCGCGCAGGCGCGTCGCGGCGCGCGTGGCGAAGTCCTGCGCGAGCTGCGGCGCGGCGCCCGGCACCGGCTCGTGCACGAACATCACGTCGGCGTCCGAGCCGTACCCCATCTCGCGTCCGCCGAGCCGCCCCATCGCGACGACGAGCAACCGGGTGGGGTTCGCCTCCGACGACTCGCCCAGCCCGAGCTCGGTGCGCGCCGCGTGCTCGGCGGCGCGCAGTCCACCGGCAAGGACCATGTCCGCGGCGTCCGAGACTGCGGCCGCGGCGTCCACGGGCGGCAGCAGGCCGAGGACCTCGGCGGCCCCGGTCCGGGCCAGCTCGCGACGGCGCAGGGCCCGCAGCCGCTGGGCGGCGGACGTCGGCTCGTCGGCCCGCGTGAGGATGGCGTCCGCCTCCGCGGCCAGCCGCTGCGGGCCACGGGGCTCGAGGCCCGACGTGTCCGCGAGCCAGCGCACCGACTCGGGCGACCGTGCCAGGGCGTCGGCGAGGTACGTCGACGAGGCCAGCAGGCGGCTCAGGTGATAGGCGGCGTTCTCGGAGTCGCGCAGCAGCCGCAGGTACCAGGGCGTGGCGCCCAGCTCGTCGGACAGCTTGCGGAACGCCAGCAGCCCGCCGTCCGGGTCGGCGCCCTCGGCGAACCAGCCGAGCAGCACCGGCAGCAGCTGCCGCTGCAGCGCCGCCCGGCGCGACGTGCCCGACGTCAGCGCCACGACGTGCCGCATCGCGCCCTCGGGGTCGCGGTAGCCGACGGCGGCGAACCGCTCGCGCGCGACGTCCGGGGACAGCGACAGCTCGGCGTCCGACAGCTGCGCCGAGGCCGGCAGCAGCGGCCGGTAGAAGACCTCCTCGTGCAGGGCGCGCACCTCGCGACGCGTCGCCCGCCACCGCTCCAGCAGTCCCTTCGCGCCCTCGGCGCGCATGCCGAGCGACCGCGCGAGGCGGCGCAGGTCCCCCTCCGCGGTGGGCAGCAGGTGCGTCCGTCGCAGCCGGAACAGCTGCACGCGGTGCTCCAGCGCGCGCAGGAACCGGTAGCAGACCGCCATCCGCGCGGCGTGCTCGCGCCCGACGTACCCGCCGGCGGCCAGGGCGGCGAGCGCGGACAGCGTGTGGGGCGAGCGGATCTTCGGGTCCGCGCGACCGTGCACGAGCTGCAGCAGCTGCACGGTGAACTCGACGTCGCGCAGGCCGCCCTTGCCCAGCTTGATCTGCCGGTCCGCCTCGGCGGCGGGGACGTGCTGCTCGACGCGGCGGCGCATCGCCCGGGCGTCCTCGACGAAGTGCTCGCGATGGACGGCCGACCAGATGAACGGGTCGACGGCCGCCCGGTAGTCGCGGCCCAACCCCGCGTCGCCGGCCACGGGGCGCGCCTTGAGCAGGGCCTGGAACTCCCACGTCTCCGCCCACCGCTCGTAGTACGCGAGATGGCTCGCCAGCGTGCGTACCAGGGGCCCTTGCGCGCCCTCGGGCCGCAGCGCGGCGTCGACCGGCCACAGGGCGGGCTCCGCGGAGGTGGCTGAGCACACGCGCTGCAGCCCGGACGCGAGACGGGTGCCGACGGCGAGCGCCGTCTCCTCGTCGAGGACGCCGCCGTCCGGCAGCTCGCCCGGCTCGCACACGTACACGACGTCGACGTCGGAGACGTAGTTCAGCTCGCGGCCGCCGGTCTTGCCCATGCCCAGGACGGCGAGCCGCACGCCCGCGCCGTGGTCGTCCAGCTCGGCCCGCGCGACGGCGAGCGCGGCCTCCAGGGCGGCCGACGCCAGGTCGGCGAGCGCCGCCCCGACGACGGGCATGCGGGTCAGCGGCTCGCTCGCGGTGAGGTCGTCGGCGGCCAGCGCCAGCAGCCGGGCGCGGTAGGCCCGGCGCAGCGCGTCCGTGGTGGTCGCCGCGCCCGCGTCCGGCCAGCCGACGCCCGGACCGGCATCCGGGTCGGCCGCGACCGGCACCGCGGCGGCCGGGTCGGCGCCCACGGCGCGCAGCAGCGCGGCGCGCACCTCGGCCGGGCCCGCCACGGTGCGCGGGCCGGGGTCGCCGCCGTCCTCTCCCTCGCCGTCGCCGTCGCCGTCGCCGTCGCCGTCGATGTCGATGTCGTCCGTGTCGAGCGCCGCCCCGTCGGGCACCGCGAGGACGTCGAGCAGCTCGGGACGGCGCACGACCTCGTCGCCCAGGGCCGACGACGCCCCCAGCACGGCCAGGAGGCGGGTGCGCGCGCGCGGCGGGGCGCCCTCGTCGAGCAGCGCCCCGAGCCGCTCCCGGGCATCGGGGTGCTCCGCGAGCCGCACCAGCTGCAGGAGCGCGAGGTCCGGGTCGGCGCAGGTCCCGACCGCCGCCAGGAGCGCGTCCGCACGACCGGGCTCAGCGAGGGCCTCCTGCAGCGCCGGGTCGGACCAGAGCGACGCCGACCTGGTGAGGTCAGCGAAGCCCGCGTGCAGCAGCCGGCTCGTAAGGGTCGGCGGGCGGGCGGTCACAGGTTCTGCAGGAACCGGCGCAGCTCGTAGGGCGTGACCTGCGCGCGGTAGGCGTCCCACTCCTGCCGCTTGTTGCGCAGGACGAAGTCGTAGACGTGCTCCCCGAGCGTCTCCGCCACCAGCTCGGAACGCTCCATGAGCTCGATCGCCTCGTCGAGCGACTGTGGCAGCGGGGCGATGCCGAGAGCACGCCGCTCGCGGTCCGTCAGCTCCCAGACGTCGTCCCCCGTGGCCTCCGGCAGCTCGTAGCCGTGCTCGATGCCCTTGAGACCGGCGGCGAGCAGCACCGCGAACGCGAGGTACGGGTTCGCCGCCGAGTCGAGCGCCCGGTACTCCACGCGGGCGGAGTTGCCCTTGCCCGGCTTGTACATGGGCACGCGCACGAGGGCGGACCGGTTGTTGTGGCCCCAGCAGATGTAGCTGGGCGCCTCGGCGCCGCCCCACAGCCGCTTGTACGAGTTGACGTACTGGTTGGTCACGGCCGTGATCTCGGCGGCGTGCACCAGCAGGCCGGCGATGAACTGCCGGGCCGTCTTCGAGAGCTCGAACTGGGCGCCCGGCTCGTGGAAGGCGTTCTGGTCGTCCTCGAACAGCGACAGGTGCGTGTGCATCCCCGAGCCCGGCTGGTCGGCCATCGGCTTGGGCATGAACGACGCGAACACGCCCTGCTCGAGCGCGACCTCCTTGACCACCGTGCGGAAGGTCATGAGGTTGTCCGCCGTGGTCAGCGCGTCGGCGTACCGCAGGTCGATCTCGTTCTGACCCGGCCCGGCCTCGTGGTGGGAGAACTCCACCGAGATGCCCATCGACTCGAGCATCGTGATCGCGGCCCGGCGGAAGTCGTGCGTGCTGCCGCGGGCCAGGTGGTCGAAGTAGCCCCCGTTGTCGACCGGGACCAAGGGGTCCTCCGGCGCCGCGAGCTGGTTGAACAGGTAGAACTCGACCTCGGGGTGCGTGTAGAAGGTGAAGCCCCGGTCGCTGGCCTTGGCAAGCTGCCGCTTGAGCACGTTGCGCGAGTCCGCCAGCGAGGGCTCGCCGTCCGGCGTGAGGATGTCGCAGAACATGCGGCCCGTGCCGTGCCGCTCGCCGCGCCAGGGCAGCACCTGGAACGTCGTGGGGTCGGGCTTGGCGATCATGTCCGCCTCGTAGACCCGCGTCAGCCCCTCGATGGAGCTGCCGTCGAAGCCGATGCCCTCCGTGAACGCCTGCTCGAGCTCGGCCGGGGCGACCGCCACCGACTTCAGCACCCCGAGCACGTCGGTGAACCAGAGCCGGATGAAGCGGATGTCGCGCTCCTCGACCGTGCGGAGCACGAACTCCTGCTGCCTGTCCATGAGCCCATCCTGCCCGAGAAGTGTTAACGGGGTATGTCCTGGCACCTCCCCTGCGCGCGCCGGGCCCCGACCTGGACGGATACCCGGTACCGCGCGTCGGAGGCATAGGCTGGCCGCCATGTCCAACCCCGGTCACGACGCCGCCGCCGACGTCGCCGCAGCCCCCTCGCCCGCCGCCGACCTCACGCGCCGCCGCCGCGTCCGGGTCCACCACCTGGCCGAGGCCAAGGAGCGCGGGGAGAAGCTCACGATGCTCACGGCCTACGACGCCGTGACGGCACGGATCTTCGACGCCGCGGGTCTCGACCTGCTGCTCGTCGGCGACTCGATCGGCAACACCATGCACGGGCACGCGACCACGCTGCCGGTCACCCTCGACGACATGATCCCGCCGGCCCGCGCCGTCGCCCGGGCCGCCGAGCACGCGCTCGTCGTCGTCGACCTGCCGTTCGGCACCTACGAGGCCGGGCCGGAGCAGGCCCTCGCCTCCGCGGTGCGGGTCATGAAGGAGACCGGCGCCGCCGCGATCAAGCTCGAGGGCGGCCGCCGGTCGGCGGCCCAGATCCGCGCGCTCACCGACGCCGGCATCCCCGTCGTCGGCCACCTCGGCTTCACGCCGCAGTCGGAGAACATCCTCGGCGGCCCGCGGGTCCAGGGCCGGGGCGACGACGCCGCGGAGGCGCTGTGCGAGGACGCGCTCGCCGTGCAGGAGGCCGGGGCGGTCGCCGTCGTGCTGGAGATGGTGCCGGTGGAGGTCGCCGCGCGCGCCACCGAGATCCTGCGCATCCCGACCATCGGCATCGGTGCGGGCCCGCGCGTCGACGGGCAGGTGCTGGTCTGGACCGACATGGCCGGGATGACGGACTGGTCGCCGCGGTTCGCGCGCCGGTTCGCCGAGGTCGGCAACCTGCTGCGCCAGGCGGCGCAGGACTACGCCGCCGAGGTGCGCGGGGGCACGTTCCCCGACGCCGCCCACTCCTTCGAGCGCTAGCCCGGCATCAGGCGGCGCCGGGGTCGCCCGTCAGGGCGAGCATCGCCGCCGCGACCCGGCCGGCGGCGGCGTCGGGGACCGCCGTCGAGGCCTCCTCGAGGATCAGCAGCCTCGCTCCCGGGATCTCGCGGGCGAGCACCTCCCCGTTCCCGACCGGGAAGAACGGGTCGCGGCGGCCGTGCACCACGAGCGTCGGGACCGCGACGTCGCCGAGCCGCTCGCGCCAGCGAGGCATGCAGTCGAGGGCGGCGAAGACCATGCCCTGCTGGTTGGCCGCGTGCACCGCCGGCGCCGTCCCCGGCGTGCGGTCCCAGACCCGACCGGCGACCGCACGCGCCGCGGCAGGGTCGTCGCCGAGGATCTCGGCGCCTCGGGCGGCGTGCTCGGCCACGGCGTCCCGGTCGGACCAGTCCGGCTCCGCCAGCGCGAACAGCCGCCCCATCGCCCCGCCGTCGTGGTCGGGCAGGTCGTCGTCGACCGGGCCCGGCGCGACCGGGCGCGTGCCGACCAGGGTCAGTGCCGCGAACGCCTCCGGGTGGTCGAGCGCGGCGACCTGGGCGACCATCCCACCCACGCCGATGCCCGCCAGGTGCGCGGGCCGGTCGTCGAGCTCCCGGGCGAGCGCCGCGGCGTCGGTCGCGAGGTCGCGCAGCGTGTAGGCCGGCGCCACGGGGTCCGCGGTCGTGGACGCCCCGGCGTCGCGCAGGTCGTACCGCACCACGTGGCGTCCGCCGCGGGCGAGCGCCGCGCAGAGCGCGTCGGGCCAGGAGAGCATCGTCGTCCCGCCCGCGCAGAGCACCAGAGGGGCCGCCTCGTCGCCGAAGTGCGCCACGCCGTGCGTGACGCCGTTCGCCTCGATCGTCGTCGTCATGCGGGGCCGACCCCGGTCGGGGCGGGGACTCATCGGTGCGCCGCGCGGGGCTCCGCCGTCAGTCCTTCCCGCGCCAGTCGGCGTCCTCGCCCTCCCACTCGTCGTTGCGTCGCTGGGCCGAGTCGAGGGCGTTGCGGGCCGCCTCGCGCGAGGGGTAGGGGCCCATGCGGTGGCTCCAGCTGGAGCGGTCGCGGCTCTCCTCGACCTCACCGGTCTTGGTGTTGTACCAGTACTGCGCCGGGCTTGTGTCGCTCATAGGACGATCCTGCATCAAGATGGGGCCCATGGTGGAGGCAGCGCAGCCGGTCGCGTTCGGCATCGACATCGGCGGGTCGGGCATCAAGGGGGCGCCGGTCGACCTGGCGACGGGTGAGTTCGCGGACGAGCGGCGCCGCATCCCGACCCCGGAGAGGTCCACCCCGGACGCCGTGGCCGGCGTGCTCGCCGAGCTCGTCGACTCGTTCGAGCTGCCGCCCCACGTGCCGGTCGGCGTCGCCTTCCCCGCCCCGATGGACCACGGCGTCGTCCGGTTCATCGCCAACCTGCACAAGTCGTGGAAGGGCGTCGACCTGCCCGCGCTGGCCAGCGAGGCCACGGGCCGGCACGTGACCGCCGTCAACGACGCCGACGCCGCCGGCGTCGGCGAGCAGCGGTACGGCGCCGCCCAGGGGCGCGACGGCGTCGTCCTCGTGGTCACGCTCGGCACCGGCATCGGCTCGGCGCTGCTCGTGGACGGCGTGCTCGTGCCGAACACGGAGCTGGGCCACCTCGAGATTGACGGGCACGACGCCGAGTCGCGGGCCGCCGAGTCCGCCCGCGAGCGCCACGACCTGTCGTGGCACGAGTGGGCCGCGCGGCTGCAGCGCTACTTCGAGACGGTCGAGATGCTCCTCGCGCCCGAGCTCATCGTCGTCGGCGGCGGCGTGAGCAAGCACCACGAGAAGTTCCTGCCCCTGCTGAACCTGCGGGCGCCGATCATCCCCGCCACCCTGCGCAACCGCGCGGGGATCGTCGGCGCCGCCGCGCTCGCCGCCAGCGGTCGCGACCACTGACGCGCTGCTGACGCTCCGTCGTCCCCCCTCAGCCGGCGAGGCTGTGCGGCGCGGCGGGGGTCGGTGCCGTCGGGGTCACGGGACGGTCGAGGACGGTCGCGTCCGGGGGGACGTCGAGATCGAGCATCCGCAGCACGTCGAGGACCGCGGCCGGCGGCCGGTGCAGCGACACCCGCAGGCCCTCGTCCCGGCCGATCCGGCAGAGTTGGACGAGGAAGGCGACGCCGGCGGAGTCGATGAACGTCACCCGCGACGTGTCGACGACGACGGGGAGGTCGCGCTCGAACGCCCTCGCGAGCGCCGCGCTCGCCTCGTTGCGCAGGGCGATGTCGATCTCGCCCCACATGTCCACCACGCTCACGTCGGTCCGCTCCACCAGGGCGATCCCCCCGGCCTGCGCCTCGTCGGTGAAAGTCACTGCCACACCTTCGTCCCACGTCCTGCGTCCCTGCGCGCCTCGGGCTCGAGCGCTGCGATCCGGACTCGCGACCTCGTCGTCGCGACGACGCCACGCTACACCTCGGCGAACCTCCGGCGGAACCTCACCAGAGACTTTCTTTACCGAGCGTTCACAGAGTACCGGGGCACGACGCAGGTCAGGACGACCCGCACCGCCGATCTCGGCGAACGTCCGGCCCGTACGAGGCGGGCCCGCGGGTGCGGCACGATGGGCTGCGTGACCGAGGTGACGGGGGGACGACGGGCGGTGGTTCACCGTGCGTGACGGCGCGGACCGCGCGAGCACCACCGCCGCGGCCCGCGCCGCGCTGAGGGCTCAGCGCGACCGCCTGGCCCTGGTCCAGGTCGACGTCCTCTCCGACGACGAGTGGCCCCCGAGGCGGGCGCCGAGGTAAAGGTCGTGCGCTCGGCCGTGCGCTCGGCCATACGCACCGCCGGGGGCGACCCCGGCGACCTGATCCTCCTGGCCACGCACCGGCTGGGCCACAAGAGCCTGGGCCACGACGTCGTGGGCGGGACGGCGCCCGCCGTCGAGCGCTGGCTCCCACCCGCCGGCTGGCGCGCGGACGAGCGCACCGTCCGGCTCGGCTCCGGGCCGGAGCTGTGGGCCGAGGCCTCGACGGCGGTCCTGTCGTGGGGCGTGAAGACCCGCAGCGGGTTCGCCGTCGACCCGCCGCTCGCGCCCGGCCGGGCGGCGCAGGCGGGCGAACGCTCCTGGCTCGTCGCGCGGATCGGCCCGGTCCGGCTGCGGGAACCGGTCCAGGTCGTCGACATCGTCGTGACCGACCGCCGCGTCGCGCTCGCCTACGGCACCCTGGACGGCCATCCCGTCGCCGGGGAGGAGGCGTTCGTCGTGCGCCGGGACGACGACGGGACCGTGCACCTCACGCTGCGCTCGCTGACGCGCGCGGGCCGGGGCCCGTGGCGGGCGCTCTTCCCAGCGGTCCTGGTCGCCCAGAAGCTCTACCGCCGGCGGTACCTCCGCTCGCTCGCGTGAGCGCGTGGACCCGGACGCCCCTCGGACTACGCACGGCGCGTGGTCCGCAGCGCATCCGGGCCACGGAGGCTGGGCTCCCCTGAACTCGTCGAAGGAGACGCCATGTCCGAGCAGTCCTCGCAGGCGATCCGGTCACGCCGCGTCGTCGCGGCCCTGATCGCGGTGCTCGTCACCGTCCTCGGTCTGGCTCCGCTGACGGCGTCCGCCGGACCCTCGGCCGCGCCCGCCGCCGTCGCGGAAGGCCGTCCGACCGCACCCAGGCCCACCGTCGTCCTCGTGCACGGCGCGTTCGCCGACTCGAGCGGCTGGACCGTCGTCGCCGAACGGCTGCTGGACGACGGCTACCCGGTCCTGTCCTTCTCGAACCCGCTGCGCGGCGTCGAGCACGACGCGGAGTACCTGCGCCAGTTCCTCTCGACCGTGGACGGCCCGATCGTCCTGGTGGGCCACTCGTACGGCGGTGCGGTCATCACGAACGCAGCGACCGGGAACGACCAGGTGAAGTCGCTCGTGTACGTGGCCGGCTACGCGCTCGACGAGGGAGAGTCCGTCGCCGCGGCGAACGCTCTCGGCGGGGGCCACACCGACGTGATCGACCATCTCGTGCTGCGCCCCTTCCCGGGCGCCGGGGAGGGCGACGCCGACGCGTACATCGACCCCGAGTGGTACCCGCGGCTGTTCGCCCAGGACCTTCCGCGACGTCTCGCCGAGACGATGGCCGGCGCCCAGCGACCGGGGGCCCTGGCGTCGCTGGTCGAGCCGTCCGGCGAGCCCGCGTGGAGGTCCGTCCCGAGCGTGCCGGGCTGCTCTGCGCCGTGGACGACGCGCACCTCCTCGACCGCGAGAGCCTCGAGGCGTTCGCGTTCGTCGCGCGCCGCCTCGGCGCCGAGCGCCTGGCGCTGGTCCTGGCCGGGCGCGAGGAGCGCGAGCTGGCCGCCGTGCTGCGCGGGGTGCCGGTCCTCGCGCTCGCGGGGCTGTCGCCCGAGCCGGCCGCGGCGCTGCTGAACCGGTCCGCGGCGGGACCGTTCACCCCGACGGCCACCGCCGCGATCGTCCGCGCGACGGAGGGCAACCCGCTGGCCCTGGTCGATCTGGCGGCCGATCCCCTGCTCCGGGAGATGACCGACCTCGGCCTGGGCCCCGAGCCGGTGCCCGTCGGTCAGCACCTGGAGGCCCACTACCTGCGCCGCGTCATGCACCTGCCGCCGGACTCGCAGCGCTGGCTCCTGCTCGCCGCGACCGACTCCACCGGCGACCTGGAGCTGCTCGACATCGCCGGCGCCGCCCTCGCCATCGATCCCTCGCGCCGGGAGGACGCGGAGTCGGCCGGCCTCGTGCACCTCGAACCGACCGTCGGGTTCCGGCACCCCCTCGTCCGGTCCGCGGTGTACGGGTCGGCGTCCCGGGCCGAGCGGAGGAGGGTCCACGGCGCGCTCGCGGAGGCCGCCGCAAAGCTCGGCCTCGTCGAGGCCGAGGCGTGGCACGCCTCGCGCGCGGCGAGCGGGACCGACGAGACCGTCGCGGAACGCCTCGTGCGTGCGGCGGACCTCGCGGCACAGCGTGGCGGCTCGTCGTCGCGCGCCAGCATCCTCGCCCGTGCGGCCGAGCTCACGCCGTCCGGTCCGGTGCGCGGCGAGCGGCTGGTCGGTGCCGCCGAGGCCGCCCTGGAAGCAGGGGCCGCCGACGTCGCCGTACGCCTGCTCGCGGACGTCCGGGAGGCGGGCCTCAACCGGGTGACGCGCGGCCGGGCGATCCTCGTCCGTAGCGCCGCCGCCTTGTTCGTCTCCGATCCCGACGGCGTCCGGGCGTCGACCTCCGACCAGCTCCGGGCCGCCGACGAGTTCCACGGCCACGACGTCGAGCGGGAGCAGCGCACGCTGCTGCAGGCCTTCGAACGGTGCAGCAGCGCGGACCGGCTCCTGGTCGGGGTCGACATCCCGACGCTGGGGCGCCGGATCGCCGCGGGGGCGGAGACGCCCGGTCCTGCCTCCGTGATCCTGCTGGGGGTCGCCGCACTGATCCTCGAGCCGTACGAGCGCGCCGTCCGACCGGTCCGCGAGGCCTTCGACACGATCCTCGCGCTGCCCGACCGGGACCTGGTCCACCGGGGCACGCTGATCGCCGCGATCGGCGCCTTCCTGTGGGACGACGCCGGGCGCCGGGCGGGGCTGGAACGGGCGATGCGCGCCGCGCGGGACGGGGGCGCCCTGCAGGCGCTCGACACCCTGCCCTGGGTCGGCGCGCTCTCGGAGCTCATGGGGGGCACCGTGAGCCGCGCCCTCTCCTTCGACGCGACGGTCCGCGAGGTCCGCCGGGCGATGGGCTACGACGGCGAGAACGTCGTCAACGCGGCCGTCATGGCCTGGAGCGGCAGCCCGGAGGAGACCGTGGAGGCCGTCGGGCAGGGCGCCGCCGCTGCCGGGTGGGGTGGTGTCGAGGCGTCGGCCACCGCGGCGCTCGCGGTCCGCCACCTCGCCGAGCGCCGCTACGAGCGGGCCTTCGCACGGCTCCACCCGCTCGTCGAGGATCCGTTCCTGCAGGTCACCCCGCTCCACTTCGCCGACTACGCCGAGGCGGCCGTGCGGAGCGGTCGGCCCGAGGACGCGGCACGCGCTGCCGCGGCTCTTGACGCGCGCGCGGGCGCGAACGGCTCCGCATGGTGCCGCGGCCTCGCCGAGCGCGCCCTCGCCCTCGCCGGCTCCGACGACGACGAGTCGCACTACGCGGCGTCGGTCGACGCGCTCTCGGGCACCGGCGCGACCGTCGAGCTCGCACGCTCGCACCTCGTCTACGGCGAGTGGCTCCGGCGCGCCCGCCGACGGCGGGACCCCGCCACGCACCTCCACCTCGCCCTGGACCACGCCGCTCGCAGCGGCGCCGCCGTCTTCCAGGGCCGGATCCGCGCCGAGCTCGAGGCGGCCGGCGGCACGGCGGGCGCGCCGGCGGCCCGGTCCGGCCAGGACCTGACGACGCAGGAACGGGCCGTCGCCACGATGGCCGCGGCCGGACGGACCAACGCCGAGATCGCGGCCCGCCTGTTCCTCAGCCCCCACACCGTCGACTACCACCTGAGAAAGGTCTTCCAGAAGCTCGGGGTCACGTCTCGGCGACAGCTCTCCGAGCGCTTCGACCCCGTCGCCCCGTAGGCCCGGCCACGGACTACGCGAACCACGTGGTCCGGGCAGGGGCGGAAGGCGGGGATCCTCGGAGCAACCCGTCCCGACCAGCGCCAGGGAGGCCCACCGTGCCCTACATCACCGCCGACGACGGTGCCGAGATCTACTACACCGACTGGGGCACCGAGGGGACGCCCGTCCTCCTCAGCCACGGCTGGCCCCTCAACTCCGACGCCTGGGAGGCCGCCGCCCTGTTCCTCGCCGAGCACGGCCACCGCGCCATCGCCCACGACCGGCGGGGACACGGGCGGTCGAGCCGCACCTGGGACGGCAACGAGATGGACACCTACGCCGACGACCTGGCGTGCCTGGTCGACGCGCTCGACCTGCGCGACCTCACCCTGGTCGGCCACTCCACCGGCGGCGGCGAGGTCGTGCGGTACGTCGCACGGCACGGCACCGACCGCGTGGCCCGCGTCGTCCTGGTGTCCGCCGTCCCGCCCCTCATGGTGCGGACCGACGACAACCCCGACGGGCTGCCGATGGAGGTGTTCGACGAGATCCGTGCCGGCGAGCACGCGGACCGGTCGCAGCTCTACCGGGACCTGGCCGACGGGCCGTTCTTCGGGCACAACCGCCGCGGCGACGTCGACCAGGGCTTCCGCGACGCCTTCTGGCTCCAGAGCATGGCCTGCGGTCACCGCGCGGCGTACGAGTGCATCGCGGCGTTCTCCGCGACGGACTTCCGGCCCGACCTGGCCACGATCGACGTCCCGACCCTGGTGATCCACGGCGACGACGACCAGATCGTGCCCTACGACGTCGGGGGCAGGCGGTCGGTCGAGCTCATCGCCGACGCCCGCCTCCTGATCTATCCGGGCAGCGGCCACGCCCTGCCCGACACCGACCGCGACCGGCTGCACGCGGACCTGCTGGCGTTCATCGACTCCTGAGAGGGCTCACCCATGACTGACATCAGCGACACGAGCGACGCGACCGAGAGCAGCGCACCCGACACCGTCGTCCTCGTCCACGGACTGTGGATGACACCCCGCAGCTGGGAGGGCTGGGTCCAGCACTACCAGCAGAAGGGCCTGACCGTCGTGACGCCCGCCTACCCCGGGTTCGAGATCGAGGTCGAGGCCCTCCGTGAGAACCCCGAGGTCATCGCCGACCTCACCGTCCCCGAGACCGTCGAGCACCTCGCCGGCATCATCACCGCCCTGGACCGGCCGCCGATCATCATGGGTCACTCCTTCGGGGGCGCCCTGACCCAGATCCTCCTGGCCCGGGGCCTCGGCGCCGCCGGGGTGGTCATCGACTCCGCCCCGACCGAGGGCGTGCGGGTCAACCCGCCGTCGCAGGCGAGGTCGCTCTTCCCCGCGCTCAAGAACCCCGCGAACCGGCACCGTGCCGTCGGGTTCACCCCCGAGGAGTTCCACTACGCGTTCACCAACACCCTCTCGGAGGAGGAGTCCCGGGCGGTGTGGGAGCGCTACGCGATCCCGGCCCCGGGGCGCTGGGTGTGGGACTACGGCCTCATCGCCAACTTCAAGCCCGGCCATCAGGAGACCTGGGTGGACTTCGGCACCGACCGCGCGCCGCTCCTGTTCATCGGGGGTGAGCTCGACCACATCATGCCGCCGTCGGTGAACCGGTCGAACGCCAAGCACTGGGAGAAGTCGCCGGCCGTCACCGAGTACTACGAGTTCGCGGGCCGGGACCACTGGACCTGCGCCGCGCCGGGCTGGGAAGAGGTCGCCGACCACGCCCTCGCCTGGGCCCTCGAGCACGCGCAGGGGGCCGAGCGGGCCACGGCCTGACGCCCGACGCGCGGGCGGACGCGCCGGGCCCCCGGCGTGTCAGGGCCGCTTGGTAGAACCGTGGGGTCGGCTCCCGACGGCGGAGCCGGCCTCGCGACGACCAGGAGCCCCCATGCCCCATCCGTCCAGCGACGTCCAGGCGTTCGAGTGCCGCGCCACCGACGCCGACCTCGACGACCTGCGCGCGCGGCTCGCCGCGGCACGGCTGCCGGAGCCCGAGACGGTCCGCCGCTCCGCGCCCGACCCGCGCCGGTGGGACCAGGGGGTCCCCCTCGCCGACCTCGTGGACGTCGTCGACCACTGGCGCACCGGGTACGACTGGCGGGCGTTCGAGAGTCGCCTCGAGGAGATCGGCCAGTTCCGCACGACCGTCGACGGACTGGGCATCCACTTCCTGCACCGCCGGTCCCCGCGCGCGGACGCCACGCCGCTGATCCTGACCCACGGCTGGCCCGGCAGCGTCGCCGAGTTCGTCGACGTGGTGGACGAGCTGGCCGCCCCGCCGGACGCGGGCACGCCGGCGTTCCACGTCGTCGTCCCGTCACTGCCCGGCTTCGGCTACAGCGACAGGCCGGCCGTCGCCGGATGGGGCGTCGAGAAGACCGCGGCCGCGTGGGTGGAGCTGATGGGACGGCTCGGCTACGACGAGTTCCTCGCCCACGGCGGCGACTGGGGCGGCAACGTCACCGCGGTCCTCGGCGGGAGGTTCCCCGCGCACGTGCTCGGCGTCCACACCACGCTGGCCCTCCCACCGCCCGGGATGACGACGGACGGTCTGACGGGCGAGGAGCGCCGGCACGCCGAGGAGACCCGTGACTTCTGGCTCCACCACCGGGCGTACGCGACGCAGCAGGCGACCCGGCCGCAGACCATCGGCTACTCGCTCGTCGACTCGCCGGTCGGCCTGCTCGCCTGGCTCCTCGACAAGTTCGCCGAGTGGTCCGACACCGAGGACAGCCCGTTCGAGACGATCTCCCGGGACAGGATCCTCGACGACGTCACCCTGTACTGGCTGACCCGGACCGGCGCCTCGGCGGCCCGCATCTACGCCGAGAGCCCCGGCTCCCTGGACCCCGACCTGCGGGTGGACGTCCCCTGCGCCATGACCATGTACCCCGGCGACATCGAGTCACGCACCCCGCGCGCCTGGGCCGAGCAGCGCTACCGGCGCATCGTCCGGTGGACCGAGCCCGAGCACGGCGGGCACTTCCCGTCGCTGGAGGTCCCCGACTACTTCGTCACGGACCTGCAGGACGGCCTCGCGGCGGTGCTGGCCGCGAGCAGATGAGGGCGGACGAGCCGGTCTGTACGCCGGGTTCTGTCCCCGTGCCCGGTTACCCCGGCACGGGCGACGGTCATCCATCTAGGCCCTGCGTTGCCGCAGGGCTCGAGCGGTCTACCCGACTGTGCTTCTCAACAGAGAATCGGGCGGGCAACCCTCAAACACAATCTGTCTGACCTTGCTCCAGGTGGGGTTTACCGAGCCACGACCGTCACCGGCCGCGCTGGTGGTCTCTTACACCACCGTTTCACCCTTACCGCCACCGGTCGCCCGGCGACGGCGGTCTGCTTTCTGTGGCACTGTCCCGCGGGTCACCCCGGGTGGCCGTTAGCCACCACCTCGCCCTTCGGAGCCCGGACGTTCCTCGGCGACGGCGCCCGAGGGCACCGCCGACGCGACCGTCCGACCGACTCGTCCGCGTCGCACAGTCTATGCGCGGTCGAGCCGGTCGGACGCCCACGTCGGTACGGTCACACGTCGACCTTGTAGCTCAGGGACAGCTCGTCGCCCGACCGGCCGCGGATACCCCAGCTCTCGGCGGGCGACTCGATCACGACGAGCTCGACGTCGTCGGTCGCGACGCGCAGCGCGGGGGCGACGTCGTCGTAGACGCGGCGGATCAGCTCCCGCTTGGCCTCGCGCGTGCGGCCGGTGAAGGCGACGATCTCGATCAACAGGTAGTCGTCCGAGCGCGGCGCGACGAGGTCGCCGTCGTCGAGCAGCAGGAACCGGTGGAACCGCTTGTCCTCGGGGATCTTCCAGGCCCCGACCAGCGCCGCGTGCAGCGCGTCGGAGACCTCCGCGCGCCGCTGACCCCACACCCGTCGGTTGCCGTAGATCTTCACGTGGACCACGCCCGACGACGCTAGCGGTGACCGACAGCACTGTCACCAGGGGGTCCGCGCGTCGAGACCCGACCGTAGGGTATCCGGGTGCTGATCTGCCTCCCGCCCTCCGAGGGCAAGACGCCCGCACCCGACGGCGCCTCCCCCGTCGATCTCGCCGGGCTCACGGGGGCCGGGCAGCTCACCGGTCAGCGGCTGGCCGTGCTCGACGCGCTCGCCGCGGCGAGCGCGCGGCCGGACGCGACCGAGGTGCTCGGCGTCGGCGCGTCGCTCGGCGCCGAGGTCGCCCGCAACACCGAGCTCGTGGCCGCGCCGACGGCGCCCGCCGCCCGCGTCTACACCGGCGTCCTCTACGCCGCGGCCGGCCTCGCAGACCTGCCCGGCGCCGCGGCCCGCCGCGCCGCCGACGACGTCCGCGTCTTCTCCGGCCTGTGGGGCGCCGTCTCCCCCGCCGACCGGATCCCCGCGTACCGCCTCTCCATGGGCGTCGACCTGCCCGGCGTCGGCAAGCTCGCCACCGCATGGCGGCCGCACCTGTCCGCGGTCCTCGACGCCCGCGCCGCGGGTGACGTCGTCGTCGACTGCCGCTCGGCCGCGTACCTCGCCGCGTGGAAGCCGGCCACCACCGGTGACTCCGCCGCGGACTGGGTGACCGTCCGCGTGGTGCGCGAGACGGACGGGAAGCGCGCCGTCGTGTCGCACAACGCCAAGCACACGCGCGGCGTGCTCGCGGGCCACCTGCTGCGCCGCTCCGGCCCCGCGCCCACCACCGCCGCGGAGCTGCTCGACGCCGCCCGCGAGCTCGACGGCCAGGTCATCGGGACGGAGGTCGGGACGGGTCTGTCGTACCGGATGGTCGAGGCGACGCTGCACGACGCCGCCACCCGCCGCGGGCCGCGCACCCTCGAGGTCGTCATCGCCTGACGGGCGGGACACCCCACACCCGGCGCACACTGGCCGCATGGCCTACGACGAGGTGCTCGCCGCCCGCGTCCGCGACGCCGTCGCCGAGCGCGCCGACGTCGTCGAGCGGCGGATGTTCGGCGGCGTCGCGTTCATGGTGAACACCCACATGGCCGTCGGAGTGGGCGGCGACGAGCTCATGGTGCATGTCGGCACGGACGGCTACGACGCCGCGGTGGCGGACGGCGGGCACGAGCTGCGCATGGGCGAGCGCGTCATGCGCGGCATGGTCGGGGCGCCGGCGTCGGTCACCTCCGACGACGACGCGCTGCACGCGTGGTGGCCCGCGGCGTCGACCTCGCGCTCGCGCTCCCGCCCAAGCCACCCAAGCGCTAGCCGCGTCAGACGTCGGTCGGGAAGCCCGCCGTGGTGACCTCCGCGAGCGCGGGCTCGCCGTCGTCCCCGAGGCCGAAGCGCAGCACGGTCAGCGAGCACGGCGGCACGCGCAGCAGCCGCCACGACGACGCCGGCGCGCCGAGCGACCGCCCGGCCAGGGCGCGGATCGTCACGGTGTGCGCGACGACGACGCTCGCCGCGCCCGGCCCCGTCGCGGCGACGACGTCGCGCAGCCCGGCCCACGCCCGCTCGCCCACGTCGGCGTACGACTCGCCGCCGGGCGCCCGGTCGGTGCCCGTCGTCGACCAGGCGGCGAACTCGTCGGGCCAGCCGTCGGCGATCGCGTCCGGCGTGAGGCCCTCCCAGTCGCCGAACACGCACTCGGCGAACCGGTCGTCCGGGCGCACGTGCTGGCCGGTGCGGCGCCCGACCGCCGCGGCGGTCTCGAGCGTGCGCACCAGGGGCGAGGCGACGAGGGCGCCGGCGCGCGGCAGGTCCGGCCACAGGTCCTTGCCGAGCCGGAAGACGGCGTCCGCGGCGCGCGCCGCCTGCACACGGCCCCGCGAGGTCAGCGGCGGCCCGGGGACGCCGCCGCCCGAGTAGGCGCGCGCCTCGGTCAGCTCGGTCACGCCGTGCCGCACGAGCACGACGGTGCGCAGGTCCGCGCCAGCCGCCGGGCTCGCTCCGGACGGCCGGGCCATCAGGCCGCGGCGCCGTCGTCCGCCGGGCGCACGAGGATGCGACCGCACTCCTCGCAGCGCACGACCTGCTCGGGTGCCGCCGCCTTGGCGGCGGCGAGGTCACGCGGGTTGAGGTCGAGGCGGCAGCCCTCGCACCGGCCCCCGCGCAGCGCCGCGGCGCCGACGCCGCCGAGCTGGGCGCGCAGCTTGTCGTACAGGGCGAGGAGGCCGGCGTCGAGCCCGGCCGCGGTCGCCTCCCGCTCCGCCTTGACCTTCGACCCGGTCGCGTTGATCTCGGCCCAAGCCTCGTCGCGCTCGGCGGTGGCCTTCGCCTTCGCCGCCTCGAGCTCGGCGTGCGCCGACTCCACCTCGGCCAGCGAGCCCTGGTGCGCCTCCAGGCGCTCCATGACCTCGATCTCCGCGTCCTCGAGCACCGACTGGCGGCGGGCGAGCGACTCGAGCTCGCTCACCAGGGCCTGGGAGTCCTTCGCCGACAGGGCGCCGGAGTCCAGCTTCTGCTGGTCCCGCTCGGCGCGCGTGCGCACCTGGGCGACGTCGGACTCCGCCTTGGCGAGCTCGCGCTCCAGGTCGGCCACGGCCGTGCGCGAGTCGACGAGCGAGGTGTGCAGGTCGCCGATGCGGCCGTCGAGCTCCGCGATGATCGCCAGCGCCGGGTGGTTGCGGCGCTGGTGGACGAGCTGCTGCAGCCGGGTGTCGAGGGCCTGGACCTCGAGCAGTCGGCGCTGGTCCTCGGGGGGTGCAGTGGCCACGGGCGGGTCCTCTCGCAGTGATTCAGCTGGTGGGGCGGTCGGTCGCGCGCACGCTGCTCGCCACCCGCGCGGTCCACGGGTCGGTGCCGATCGTGCTCACCCTCGTGGTCACCGTACCTTCTCCGGAACCGTCCCCGGTCCCGCCTCCGGCCCGCTCCCCGAGCCGCGCGACGACGTCCTCGGCGGCGTACGCGAGCCACGGCCACTCGCTCGCGAAGTGGGCCACGTCCACGAGGAACGGCGTCGCCGCGCCGGTGGAGGTCCGGGACTCGAAGTCGGCCCGCTCCCGCAGCTCCGACGCGGGGTGGTGGCGCAGGTCCGCGGTCACGTACACGTCGACGGCGGCGGCGCGGACGGCGTCGAACAGCGAGTCCCCGGATCCGCCCACCACGGCGGCGGTCGCGACCGGGGCGTCGAGGTCGCCGGCGACGCGCACGCCCTGCGCCGTCGCCGGCAGCACGGCCGCGACGTGCTCGGCGAACGCGCCCAGCGTCGTGGGCTCGGCGAGCCGGCCGACCCGCCCGATCCCCCGGACCGCACCGGCATCGACGCCGTCGGGCCCCACGACCAGCGGGCTGCGGTCGGTGATGCCGACGAGATCAGCGAGCGCGTCCGCGACGCCGCGCGGGGCGGCGTCGGCGTTGGTGTGCGCCACGTACAGGCCGCAGCCCGCGCGCAGGAGCCGGTGCACCACGTCGCCCTTGAACGTCGTCGCCGCGACCGAGTGCACGGGCCGCAGGAACAGCGGGTGGTGCGTGACGAGCAGGTCCGCGCCCCAGGCGACCGCCTCGTCGATCACTGCGGCCACCGGGTCGACGGCGAACAGGATCTTGCGCACCGGCGCCGCGGGGTCCCCCACCACCAGGCCGACGGCGTCCCAGCCCTCCGCCGTCGACGGCGGGTACAGGTCCTCGAGGGCGGCGACGACGTCGTGCAGCCTCGGCGGATTCTCTGGGGTGCGCGGTGCCGCGGTGTCTGTGGTCCCGATGGTCATGGCACCGACCCTAGAGCCGGGGCCGGTCACTTGGCGTCGGCGTAGGAGTCGACCGCCGCGACGGTGAGCGGGAAGTCGACCGGGAAGTCCCCGAACAGCAGGCGGCCCGCCTCCTCGGCGGCGGCGCGCACCTCGGCGGCGACCACGTCGGCGAGCTCGCGCGGAGCGTGCACCACCACCTCGTCGTGCAGGAAGAACGCGAGGTGCGGGCGGTCGGCGAACGGGGCGGGCGCCAGGCCCGGCCGCGCGCCGTCCGCGACCCCGAGCGCCCAGAGCCGACGACGGATCGACGCGAGCCAGCACAGCGCCCACTCCGCCGCGGTGCCCTGCACCACGAAGTTGCGGGTGAACCGCCCCCACGACCGGGTGGCGGACCGGGCGCGGGCCGCGGCGTCGGCCCCCGCGTCGTCGGCGAACGCGCCCGCCTGCGCCTCGTCCCACGCGGAGCCCGGGGCCGGGGACGACCGGCCGAGCCACGTCGTCACGACGCCCCCGCGCTCCCCCGTGCGGGCGGCCTCCTCCACCAGCGCGATCGCCCGCGGGTACTCCCGCCCCAACCGCGGCAGCACCTGGGCGCTCGCCCCGGTGGTGCCCCCGTACATCGCGCCGAGCATGCCCACCTTGGCCAGCTCCCGGGTGGGCACCGCCCCGGACGCGACGATGCCGGCGTAGAGGTCGCCGGCGCGGCCCGCCGTCGCCATGGCCTCGTCGCCCGCCATGCCCGCCAGGACGCGCGGCTCGAGCTGCGCGACGTCCGCCACGACGAGGCACCAGCCCGGGTCGGCGACCACCGCCCGTCGCACGCCCTTCGGCAGCTGCAGCGCCCCTCCACCGGTGGACGCCCAGCGGCCGGTCACCACGCCGCCCACCACGTACTCGGTGCGGAACCGGCCGTCGGTCACCCACTCGTCGAGCCAGTGCCAGCCGTTCGCCGTGAGCAGGCGGTAGAGGTTCTTGTACTCCAGCAGCGGAGCGACGACGGGGTGGTCGAGCTTTTCCAGCTCCCACTTGCGCAGGCTGCGCGTCCCGACGCCGGCGTACTGCATCGCCTTGAGCAGGTCAGGGTGCGAGTCGGGGTTGAGCGACGGCGGAGCGTCGAGGGCCGTGCGGATCTGTCGCGCGAGCTCCTCGAGCCGCGCGGGACGCTGCCCCTCGGGTGGCCGGGGACCGAGCGCGTCGGTGAGGATCGCGTCGTGCACGTCCGCGCGCCACGGCAGCCCGGCGTGATGCATCTCGGCCGCGACCAGCGCACCCGCCGACTCCCCCGCCGCGAGCAGCCGCAGCCGCCCGGGCGCCGACGAGCCGCGCACCGCGTCCTCCTGGCGCCGCAGCTCCGCCACCGGGTCGACCGCCCCGGCGCCCTGCGGGGCCGGGGCGGACCGCTCCGGCGCCGCGAGGTCGAAGAGCGCCTCGCCCTGCGGCACGCGGCGGGCGCCCACCGGCGGCGCCGCGCCCGCCGGCGTCGGGGTCATCGCGTCCCACGCGCCGACCCCCGCCGCCGCGAGCTCCGAGCCCGCGGTGGCCGTGGAGTGCCGCAGGATGCGGTGCACGAGCCGCAGGTCGTGCGACCGCTCCACGCGGACGCCCGCCCGCAGCAGGCCGGGGTACCAGCGGTTCGTGTCGTCCCACGTCCAGCGCGGCACGGCCGCACCGCCGTGGACCCCGCCCTCCGCATCGGCCACGAGCGCGGGGAGGTCCGCGGCGGGCACGGCGCGCTGCGTACCGTCGTGCAGGCGGACCGTGCCGCCGGGCTCTCGGGTCAGGACGACGTGCACGCCGCCATCCTGCCGTGCGCCACCGACGCACGATCGACGCGCCGCACCCGCGCCGCTCGCCGCGCGACGAGACCGTCGATATGGTGCGCTGGCCGGGGTCGGCGCACCCGGCCGCCCACCCGCGCCCGAGGAGGACCGCATGACGACCGAGCAGCCCGTCGAGACCGTCGAGACCGTCGACGTCGTGGTGATCGGCACCGGCCCGGGCGGGGAGGACGCGACCGGCCGGCTGGCCCGCGCGGGGCTCGACGTCGTGGCCGTCGAGGCGCGCCTCGTCGGCGGCGAGTGCCCGTACTTCGGCTGCATCCCCACGAAGATGATGGTGCGCGCGTCGGACGCGCTCGCCGAGGCCCGCCGCGCGGCCACGCTGGCCGGGCGGGTCGACGTCGCGCCGGACTGGGCGCCCGTCGCGGCGCGCGTGCGCGACGAGGCGACCGCCGACTGGGACGACACCGCCGCCGTCGAGCGCCTGGAGAAGGCGGGCGCCCGCGTCGTGCGCGGCCGCGGCCGCCTGGTGGGTTCGGGCGAGGTCGCCGTGGCGACCGCGGACGGCGAGCGCCGCTTCCGCGCGACGCGCGGCGTCCTGCTCAACCCCGGCACCGAGCCCGCGGTGCCGCCGGTCGACGGCCTGGCCGACACCCCCTACTGGACCAACCGCGACGCCGTGCGCGCCACGGAGGCGCCGGCGTCGCTCACCGTGCTGGGCGGCGGCGCCATCGGCTGCGAGCTGGCGCAGGTCTTCGCCCGGTTCGGCACGGCCGTCGAGGTGGTCGAGGCGGGCCCGCGCCTGCTGGCGCTCGACGAGCCCGAGGCGAGCGCGCTCCTCGCCGGCCGCTTCGCCGCCGAGGGCATCGGCATGTGTACGGACGCGAAGGTCTCGTCGGTCTCGCACGACGGCGGCGGGTTCACCCTGACCCTCGGCGACGGCACGCAGCTGGTCTCCGAGCGGTTGCTGGTCGCCGCGGGCCGGCGCACCGACCTGAAGGCGCTGGGCGTCGCGACCGTCGGCATCGACGACTCGGGCCGCACGATCCCCGTCGACGACCGGATGCGCGCGGCGGACGGCGTCTGGGTCATCGGGGACGTCACGGGCAAGGGGGCGTTCACGCACGTGTCGATGTACCAGGCGCGCATCGCCGCCGCGGACATCCTCGCGGCCGGGGGCGGCGACGGCGACGGCGCGGAGCGGGCCGACTACCGCGCCGTCCCGCACGTGACGTTCACCGACCCGGAGATCGGCGGCGTCGGGCTCACGGAGGCCGCCGCCCGCGACGCCGGGCTGACGGTGCGCACCGGCCTCACCGACCTCGCGGCGTCGTCGCGAGGGTTCGTGCACGGGCCCGGCAACGAGGGCCTCATCAAGCTGGTCGAGGACGCGCACGCCGGTGTGCTCGTCGGCGCGACGGCCGCCGGACCGGCCGGCGGCGAGATCCTCGCCGTCCTCACGCTCGCCGTGCAGGCGCGGGTGCCGGTCAGCGAGCTGCGGCACCTGATCTACGCGTACCCCACGTTCCACCGCGCGATCGAGAGCGCGCTGGCGGACCTCCAGGAGGCGTGACCGGGCACACTGCAGCACGCGCGGCCACCACTTATCCTGTGATGGCCCATGACTGAAATGACCGAGTTCGCCGCCCCGATGCCCTCCCGCCCAGGCCTCCGCCTCGACGCCCCGCACTCGCCGCGGTGCCCGGCATGACGCCGAAGGACCCGGCCGACGAGCCGGCGGGCGGGCACGTCGTGCTCGGCGGGAAGTACGTGCTGGGGGACATCCTCGGCACGGGTGGCACGTACACCGTGTACGAGGCCTCGCGCCTGCCCGGCGAGTCCGACGAGACGGGCGACGCGACGGGCGACGAGACCCCGCTCCTCGTCAAGGTGCTCCACCCGCACCTGGTCGACGACGAGGCGGCGCGCGCCAGCCTCGCCCGCGAGGTGGCGGCGTCTGACCTGATGGACCATCCGGGCGTCTCGAAGGTCCTCGACACCGGGGAGGACGAGGTCGCGGGCGCGAACGTCCCCTGGCTGCTCATGCGACGCCTGCCAGGCACTCCCCTGTCGGAGCTGGCGGCCGGCACCGGCATGCCCTGGCCCGAGGCGCTCACCGTGGTGGCCGGGCTGCTGGACGGCCTCGCGGCCGTCCACGAGGCCGGGCTGGTGCACCGCGACGTCGGCCCGCGCAACGTGGTGGTCGACCGGCACGACGACGGCAGCATGACCGTCGGTCTGCTGGACCTGGGCCTCACCGCGCCCGGCGGAGGCGACGGCGACGGCGAGCGCGTCGCCGGCTCGGCGTCGTACATGTCCCCCGAGCAGGCGCAGGGTCGGCCGCTCGACGGCCGCAGCGACCTGTACTCGGTCGGGGCGCTCGCCTACTTCGCGCTCACGGGCCATCCCCCGTACGAGCGTGCCCGGCCGGGCGACGTCCTGCTCGCCCACGTCGGGGCGCCCGTGCCCGCGCCGTCGGCCCGCCGCCCCGCCGTGCCGTCCGCCGTGGATCGGTTCGTCGCCCGCGCGATGGCGAAGAGCCCGGCCCGGCGGTTCCCGACCGCGGGCGCGATGGGCCAGACCGTCGCCACGCTGCTGGGCGGAGCGCCGCCGGCGTGGGCCGCGCCCGCCACGGCAGGGCCGGAGACCCCCGACGGCGACCAGACCATGACGATGGGCCAGATCGTCGCCGAGGACCCGCACCGGACCGCGGCGATCGGCGCCGCCGGCCTCGCGGCCGCCGCGGCGGCGGGCGCCGAGGCGGAGCTCCAGCGCACCCGGATGCTCGGTGCCGTCGACGCGACCGAGGCTCTGACACCGGACGACGGTGCGCCGACGGAGCCCCTCGCGACCTCCGGCGACGAGCCGACCGAGGTGCTGGGCGACCCGCCGCCCGAGCCGCCCGCGGACATCCCCGTCGGCGGGGTGCCCGCGGCCGAGGAGCCCGAGCCGTCCCGCCGGCGTCGGATCCTCCTGATCGTCCTGGCCGCGATCCTGGTCGCTGCCCTCGGCGCGGGGGCGTTCTGGCTCTTCGGCGACACCGACGGCAGCGGCCCGGTCTCGCCGGTCACCCCCAGCCCGTCGCCGTCGTCCACCCCGTCTCCGACGCGCAGCACGACCGCCCCCACGACACAGGCGCCGGCCGAGCCGACGTCGCGCCCCGACCGGACGTCGACGCCCACCCCGACCAGCACGCCCACGCCCAGCGAGACGCCGTCGGAGACTCCGACGCCGACCGAGACCCCCACGTCGACCCCGACGCCGACGGACGAGCCCACACCGACGGACGAGCCGACCGACGAACCCACCTCGTCGCCGACACCCACCGACGAGCCGACGGAGCCGGACCCGGAACCGACGGACGAGGAGACGACTCCTCCGGCCGAGCCCGAGCCCAGCGGCGGACCCGACGACAGTGCCGGGGGCACCGGCT
This sequence comes from Isoptericola sp. NPDC019571, assembly GCF_044389385.1. NCBI lineage: Bacteria > Bacillati > Actinomycetota > Actinomycetes > Micrococcales > Promicromonosporaceae > Isoptericola > Isoptericola sp. NPDC019571. Next base: position 447,251 of record NZ_JBIRXZ010000003.1, on the reverse strand, counting down.
CGACCCCGGCCTCCTGACCGGCCCACGCCCGGCGCCCACGGCGCGATGGTTCACAGGAACCGCATAGCCACGCGCTCAACGCGTCCCAGGCGCGCTCCCTAGCCTGCGGATCACCCGTCGCCTGCCCGGCGGCACCGATCCAGGGAGTCGAGGGTGTTGCTCCAGCGCTCACGGTCGTCCGCGACCCCACCATCGTCGGGAAGCCCCGCCGACCCGCCCGCGCCCGACGAGACCGCGTCGGGAGCCGGCGGCCACGACGACGGCAGCCCCGACGACCCCGGGAACGGCGGCCCGGCGACGCGCCGCGGTCGCGTCGCCCTGCGGCTGCGCGGGCGACGCCCCGGACGCCGCGCGATCCTCGTCGGCGCGGTCGCCGTCGTCGTGGTGGCCGCGCTCGTCGTCTGGTTCACCGTGCTGCGCCCCCGCGCGGCCGAGCCGGCGACGGCGGCCGCTCAGACGACCACCGCCCAGGCGAGCACCGCGACGTTCGAGCAGGCCGTCACGACCACCGGCACCCTGACCCCGAGCGTGCAGGAGGACGTCTCATTCGAGGCCTCCGGCACGGTGCAGAGCGTCGAGGTCGCCGAGGGCGACACGGTGACGAAGGGCCAGACCCTCGCGACCATCGACACGCTCCAGCTCGACGCCGCCCTCGCCCAGGCGAAGGCCGACCTGGCCCAGGCCGAGGCGGACCTCGCCGACGCCCGCGACGCCGACGACGGCTCCGACGCCGCCGAGGCGGCCGTCGAGGCGCGCGAGAGCGCGGTCGCCGTCGCGCAGCAGTCGGCCGACGACGCCGACGCCGCGATGTCGGACGCGACCCTCAAGGCGCCCGCGGCGGGGGTCGTGACGTCGGTCGGCGTCGCCGTTGGCGACACGGTCGGCACGTCGTCAGGCAGCGGCTCGACCTCCGACCAGGGCGGCGGGTCGTCGGTGCCGAGCGCGTCGGGCGGCTCCGGCGGCGGCGCGTCGTCGGGCACGTCGGGGTCCTCGGACACCGCGGACACCGCGGAGTTCACGATCGTCGGCACCGACGCGTGGACGGTCGACGTGAGCGTCGGCGAGGCGGACGTCGCGTCGATCGCGAAGGGCGACCAGGTCGAGATGACCTCGGACGACCTGACCGACACCGTCTTCGGCACGGTGAGCGAGATCGGCCGGCTGCCGTCGACGTCGCAGGGCGCGGTGGCCTACCCGGTCACGGTCGCGGTGACCGGTGACCCGGAGGACCTGCACGACGGCGTGAGCGTGGACGTCTCGATCGTCACCGAGCGCCGCAGCGACGTGCTGTCCGTCCCGGCGGCCGCCGTGAGCACCGGCGACGACGGCGCCTCGACCGTCACGCTCGTCGGCGACGACGGCTCGACCACCGAGCAGGCCGTCGAGACGGGCGACACGTCCGGCCAGCTCGTCGAGATCACCTCCGGGCTGTCCGAGGGCGACACCGTCCAGTACACGACGTTCACCCCCGGCGCCGGGCGCGGCCAGGGCGGCGGACAGGGCGACCTGCCCGAGGGCTTCGACCCGTCGCAGCTGCGCGGCGGCGGCCAGGGCGGTCTCCCCGAGGGCTTCGACCCGTCGCAGATGGGCGGCCCCGGCGGCGGCCGGGGAGGGAACTCGTGACCGCGCCGACCACGGCAGCCGCCGTCGGCCTCGCAGCGTCCGCGCCCACCGCCAACCCGGTCATCGACCTGCGCGACGCGCGCAAGACGTACCGCACGGGCGACCTGGAGTTCGAGGCCCTGCGCGGCGTCGACCTGCGCATCGAGCGGGGCGAGTACGTGGCGATCGTGGGCCCGTCCGGCTCCGGCAAGTCGACGCTCATGAACGTGCTGGGCTGCCTCGACACGCTCACCGCCGGCACCTACCGGATCGCGGGCGACGACGTGGACGACATGGACGAGACCGACCTCGCGAGCGTGCGCAACGAGCAGATCGGCTTCGTGTTCCAGCAGTTCAACCTGCTGCCCTCCTTGTCGGCGCTGCGCAACGTGGAGCTGCCGCTCGTCTATCGCGGCGTCGCCCCCGTGGAGCGGCGCGCTCGGGCCGCGCAGGCGCTGGAGCGCGTCGGGCTCGGCGACCGCACCGCGAACCGGCCCGGCCAGCTGTCGGGAGGCCAGCAGCAGCGCGTCGCGGTCGCCCGTGCCCTGGTGGGCGAGCCCGCGCTGGTCCTCGCGGACGAGCCGACGGGCAACCTCGACTCGCGCTCCACGGCCGACGTGCTCGACCTGTTCGACGCGCTGCACGCCCACGGCCGCACCATCGTGCTCATCACGCACGAGCACGAGGTCGCCGAGCGCTCGCGCCGCGTCGTGCGGGTGCTCGACGGGCTGATCACGTCCGACGCCCCGAGCGGCCGGGCGGTGGCGCCATGAGCTGGGCGGAGACCCTCGCCACCGCGTGGCACGCGATCCGCGCGCACACCATGCGCTCGCTGCTGACCGTGCTCGGCATCCTCATCGGCATCGCGGCGGTCATCCTCACGGTCGGCCTGGGTCTCGGCACCCAGAAGGACGTGTCCGAGGACATCAGCTCGCTGGGGTCGAACCTGCTCATCGTCACGCCCGGGTCGTCCACGGACTCCTCCGGGGTCCGCGGCGGCTTCGGCTCCGCCTCCACGCTCACCGTGGCGGACGCCGAGGCCCTCGGCTCGGACGTCGCGGTCCCGGACGTCGCCGCGGTCACCGCGGAGAAGGAGTCGTCGCAGTCCGTGGAGGCCGGCGACACCAACTGGACCACGACCGTCACCGGCGTCACCGGCGACTGGCTGGGCGTACGCTCCCGCGAGCTCGCGTCGGGAGAATTCGTCGACGCCGGCTCCACCGACGAGGTCGTGCTCGGCCCCGAGACGGCGACGGAGCTGTTCGGCTCCACCCGCGTCGTGGGGCGGACCGTGAGCATCGCCGGGACGACGTTCGACGTCGTCGGCGTCCTCGAGGCCGCCGGGTCGAGCGCGTCGACCAACCTCGACGACACGGCCGTCGTGTCGATGACCGCCATGACGTCCGGCATCACCGGCGGTACGGACACGTCGGTCAGCACGATCTACCTCAAGGCGACCGACACCGACGCCGTCTCCGCCGCGTACCAGGAGGCGCAGTCGCTCCTCCTCGCGCTGCACGGCGCGACGAGCGCGGACGCCGCCGACTTCACGATCGACTCGCAGGACTCGCTCGTGTCCACGGCGACGTCCGTCTACCGCACCCTCACCGTCCTGCTCGCCGGCGTGGCGGGCCTGTCCCTCCTGGTGGGAGGCATCGGCGTCATGAACATCATGCTCGTGTCCGTCAGCGAGCGGACCCGCGAGATCGGGCTGCGCAAGGCCCTCGGCGCTCCGCCCGGGGCGATCCGGCGGCAGTTCCTCACGGAGGCGTCGATCCTCGGCGTCACCGGCGGCCTGGTCGGCGCCGGCCTCGGCGTCCTCGCCGCCGTGACCCTGCCCGGCGTGCTCGGCTCGTCGATCGTCGTGTCCCCCGTCGCGGTGGCCGGCTCGCTCGCCGTCGCGCTCGCCATCGGGCTGGTGTTCGGCGTCTACCCCGCCGTCCGTGCCGCCCGCCTCGCCCCCATCGACGCGCTCCGCAGCGAGTAGCCGTGCCCCGCGACCAGCCACGAGCGGCGACCCGCCGCGCCCTTCCCCCACGTCCCGGAGAACCCATGAACACCCGTCCCGCACCCTCCCGCACTCCCCTGGCCCGCACCGCCGCCCCCGCCCCCGCCCGACGCCCGCGCGCCGCGCTCGCCTCGTTCGGCATGGTCGGCGTCGTCGGCCTCGCGCTCGCGCTCGCCGGGTGCTCGTCCTCGGACGCCGCCACGTCCGACGGCACTCCCGCGGCCGAGGGCCAGCAGCAGGGCCAGCAGCAGGGCCAGCAGCAGGGGCGGGGAGCGCCCGACGGCGGCGGCCGCGCCCCCGGCGTCTCGGGCGAGGTCGCCGCCGTCGACGGCACGACGGCCCAGGTGCAGGGCGACGACTCCCAGACCGCCGTCACGTGGACGGACGACACCACGATCACGGTCACCGTCGACGGCTCGCTCGACGACGTGACCGTGGGCTCGTGCGTCGTCGCGACGACGGGCGGGATGCCCGGCGGGGGCGACGCGGCCGACGACTCGGGCTCCGCCGACGAGGGCTCCGCGGCGTCGTCCGTCGCGGTGAGCGAGCCGGTGGACGGCGAGTGCACCGGCGGCTTCGGGGGCGGCCTCCCCGGCGGCGGCGGTGGCGGCGAGCGCCCGGAGGGCGCTCCGTCCGACATGCCGACCGACATGCCGTCGGGGATGCCGACCGACATGCCGTCCGGGGGTCCGGGCGGACAGGGCGGCTTCGGCGGCATCACCACCGGGAAGGTCACGGCGCTCGACCGGTCCACCCTCACGGTGACCACCACCTCTCGCGACGGCGAGTCGGCCGAGGAGACCGTCACCGTCGACGACGCCACCGCCTACACCGTGCAGCAGGGCGGCTCGGCCGACGACGTCAGCGTCGGGCAGTGCGTCACGGCGCAGGGCGAGGAGGACGACGGCGGCGCGCTGACCGCGACGAGCCTCACCGTCTCCTCCCCCGGCGGCGACGGCTGCTCCACCGGGTTCGGCGGCCGCGGCGGCTTCCCCGGCCGCTCGGGCGGTGACGGCGATGCGTGACGCGGCCGTGCGCCGGCGCCGCGCGACGCGACGCCGGCTCGTCGCGGCGGGCGTCGTGGTGGTGGTGCTCGGCGCCGGAGGCACGGCGTTCGCGCTGCGGCCCGCCGACACCCGGTACCGCACGGTGGAGGCCACGACCGGTGACGTCGCGCAGCACGTAGCCGTCAGCGCCACGGTCGCTTCGGCGAGCCGCGCGGACACGACGTTCGGCGCGTCCGGCACCGTCGCGTCGGTGCAGGTGGCCGCGGGCGACGAGGTCGAGGCGGGCGACACGCTCGCCACGCTGGACGCGGACGAGCTGCAGGAGGCCGTCGACGACGCCTCCGGGTCGCTCGCGGACGCGAAGCAGACGCTCGCCGACGACCTGGAGGCGCAGGCCTCCGGGACCGCCAGCACGTCGGGCAGCACGACGTCCACCCCCTCGTCCGACGCGGCCGGCTCGGGCGACGTGCAGCCGAGCTCGGCGGCCACCGGCACCTCGACCGGCACCGGCACCGCGACGGTGCAGCTCGTCAGCGCGACGAGCACGACGTCTCGCGTCACGGCGGGCGCGGCGGCGTCCCCCGCCACCGCCGGCGACACCGCCGCCCTCGAGCAGGCGGTCACGGACGCGCGCGCGGCGCTCGCCGCCGCCCAGGAGGACGTGCAGTCGGCCCAGGACGTGCTGCTCGACGGCTACGAGTCCGTGGAGGACGCGCTCCTCGACGGCGCGACGGCGCTCAGCGCCTCGGGCGACGCCGTCAGCGCGGCGACGGGTGACGACAGTGCGTGCGCGGCCGTCCTCGCCGCAACCGACGCCGCAGGCGACGGGGCGGGCGACGGGGCCGGCGACGGGGCCGGCGACGGGGCCGGCGACGGGGCCACGGACGACGACTTCGCCGCCTGCGTGGACGCGATCGTCTCCGCCCAGGAGGCGCTCGTCGCCACCGACACCGCCCAGCAGGCGACAGGACAGGCCGAGAAGGCGCTCACGGACCTCGTGGCCGACCTGGACGACGCCGTGACGACGCTGGGCGAGAAGGCAGACGCGCTCGACGACGCGGTCCAGGCCCTCGAGGACGCCGACACGTCCGGCTCCGGTGGCGGGGCCACCGGCGGCGACACCCCCGCGGGCCAGGCGCCCGAGGCGGAGTCCGGCACCGGCGACACCCCGCAGGGCGACGCGCCGAGCGGCACCGACGACGGCTCGACGCCCTCGGGGTCCGCCGGCTCGGGTGACCTGCCGAGCGGGTCCGGCGGATCCGGCACCTCAGGCATGGGCGGCGCGCCGTCGGGCGGTACCTCGGGCACGGACGGCGGGTCCGGCACCGGCGCGCTCGGCGGCGCCGCGGCGACGTCGGGCACGGTCACGGCCGAGCGCATCCTCGCCGACCGCGCCGCGGTGACGGTCGCGCAGAGCGAGGTCGACATCGCGGAGGCGGCAGCCGCGGCGGGCACCCTCACGGCTCCTGTCTCCGGCACGGTCGCGCAGGTCGACGCCTCGAGGGGCGCGAGCGTCAGCGCGGGCGACGCGGCCGTGACGATCCTCGGCAGCGGCGGCCACGTCCTGTCCACGACGCTCGACCTTGCCGAGGTCGGGTCGGTCGAGGTGGGGCAGCCCGTCACCGCGACGGTTCCGGCGACCGGCGGCGAGTACACCGGCTCGGTGAGCAGCGTGGGGATCCTCGACTCCTCCGAGACGTCGACCCCTGCGTACGCGGCGACGATCGCGCTCGACCCGTCGGACGACAGCCCGTCCGACGACGGCTCGAAGGACGCCGACGCGGAGGGCGACCTGCCCGAGGGCGCCTCGGCGTCGGCGACGATCGAGGTCGCGACCGTGGACGACGTGCTCGTCGTGCCGACGTCGGCCGTGAGCGCGGACGGCTCCGCGCGGACGGTGCGCGTGCTCGACGGAGACGCTGTCCGCACCGTCACGGTCACGACCGGCGCCGTCGGTCCTGAGCGCACCGAGATCACCGACGGGCTCGCCGCCGGCGACGAGGTCGTGCTGGCCGACCTCGACCAGCAGCTCGTGCAGGACGACGACGAGGAGGGATCGGGCGGGCTCGGCGGGCTCGGCGGCTCCGACGAGCAGACCGGGCCGCAGAGCGGCTTCCCGGGCGGCGGGTTCCCCGAGGGCTTCCAGCCGCCCTCGGGTGGCTCACGCTGAGCGCGGGGCGGCGTCCCCCGTGCGCCCACGCGGCAGGCGGACGGTGAACGTCGTCCCCGTCGCACCCGGCAGACGTTCGCCGGCCGTGGCGGACCGGACCGCGATCGTGCCACCGTGGGCGGTGACGATCGCGTCGGCGATCGCGAGGCCGAGGCCGGTCGAGCCCCCGGCCCGGTGGCGCGACGCGTCCCCCCTCGTGAAGCGGCGGAACAGCGCCGGCCGCAGGTCGGGCGTGATGCCCGGCCCGTCGTCGGCCACCTCGATCTCGACGGCGTCCGGCCGGTCCACCAGCCGCACCGCCACGCGCGTCCCCGCGGGCGTGTGCGTGCGGGCGTTCGCGAGCAGGTTCGCCAGCACCTGACGCAGGCTCGCCTCGTCGCCGGTCACGACCAGCGCGTCCTCGCCCGGCTCGGCGTCGTCCCGGGCGACGCCGCCGTCCTCGCCGCCGTCGCCCGGCAGCGCCAGCGCCCACTCGTGGGCGGGACTCGCGGCGTGCGCGTCCATCACCGCGTCGACGGCGAGCGACGCCACGTCGACCGGCTCCAGGTCGAGCGGCCGGCCCGCGTCGAGCCGGGCGAGGAGCAGCAGGTCCTCCACGAGGCCGGTCATGCGCACCGCCTCGGACTCGATCCGGTCGAGCGAGCGCGCCGTGGCGCCGTCCTGCTCGTCGGGGGCGCGGCGCACGAGCTCGGCGTAGCCGCGGATGGTCGCGAGCGGTGTGCGCAGCTCGTGGCTCGCGTCCGCGACGAACCGGCGTACCTGCTGCTCCGACTCGTGCCGCGCCTGCAGCGAGACCTCGACGTGGTCGAGCATCCGGTTGAGCGCGGCGCCCACCTGCCCTACTTCCATCCGCTCGTCCGTGAGCTTCTCGGGCACGCGCGGGATGCCGGCGACCGCGCCCCGGGAGAGCTCGAGCTCGGACACCCGGACCGCGGCCTCGGCGACGTCGTCGAGGGGACGCAGCGAGCGCCGCACGAGCCACGCTCCCCCGACGACCGCGGCCGCCAGGCCCGCCGCCCCGAGCGCCACCTGCACGAGGACGTAGCCCTGCAGGGTCGCGGCGACGGTCGCGGTGCTGGCGGCGACGACCGCGTCCTCGCCGTCCTCGCCGGTCCGGTGCACCGCCCGGAACGCGCCGAGGTGCGGCACGTCGACGGCGTGCGCCCGGCCGTCCGCGGGCACCGCCTGGAGGGCAGCGACCTGCGCGTCGTCGAGGGTCGTGCGCTCCAGCGCGTCCGACACGTGGTCGGCGAGCTCCAGCTCGCCGTCCACGGAGCGCACGACGGCGCTGCCCGGGCCGAAGCCCGCGGGGAAGTCCGACGGGTCGTCGGTCAGGGCGGGCGGCGGGGCGGCGTCCTGGCCATCGGCGCCGTCCGCACCGTTCGCACCGTCCGCGCCGTCGACGCCGGGCGGCCGGGGCCCCGGGCCCTCGACGAGGCGCAGGCTCGCCTGCTCCAGCCGCTGGTCGGCCTGCGCGACGAGCTGGGAGCGCAGCACCGCCGTCGAGACCGTCGCGAGGCCGACCGTCACGACGACGACCACCGCGGCGAGCACGACCGCGAGGCGCCGTCTCAGCGTGACGGGCCTCCGACCCGCCCGCCCACGACGGTCACCCACGGACGCCACCCTCGTCCGGGGCCGCCGCCGGCTTGAGCACGTACCCCACCCCGCGGAGCGTGTGGATCATCGGCTCCCGCCCCTTGTCGATCTTGCGGCGCAGGTAGGAGACGTACAGCTCGACGATGCTGGACTGGCCGCCGAAGTCGTAGTTCCACACGCGGTCGAGGATCTGGGCCTTCGACAGCACCCGGCGCGGGTTGCGCATGAAGAACCGCAGCAGCTCGAACTCCGTCACCGTGAGGTGCAGCTCCACGCCCCCGCGCCGCACCTCGTGGGCGTCCTCGTAGAGCTCCAGGTCGCCGACGACGAGCACCCCGTCCTCGGACCGCGTCACCGCGCCCGCGCGGCGCAGCAGCCCGCGCACCCGGGCGACGACCTCCTCCAGGCTGAACGGCTTCGTCACGTAGTCGTCGCCGCCCACCGTGAGGCCCGCGACCCGGTCCTCGACGGCGTCGCGCGCGGTGAGGAACAGCACGGGCATCCGGGCACCCTGCGCGCGCAGCCGTCGCAGCACCGTGAACCCGTCCATGTCCGGGAGCATCACGTCGAGCACGACGAGGTCGGGGACGGTCTCCCGCGCCAGGCGGAGCGCCGACGCGCCGTCGGGCGCGGCGGCGACGTCCATCCCCTCGAGCCAGAGGGCGGTCGTGAGGAGCTCGGCGAGGTTGAGCTCGTCGTCCACCACGAGCGCGCGGACCGGCGCCCCGTCCGGTCGGGCGAGGAGCGGCTGGTCGGGGCGCCCGACGGTCGTGAAGGAGGGCACGGAGGACGACGTCATGGCGCCAGCCTGCGGCCCCGACCCCCGCGCTCCCTGTGCCGAACCTGTGAACCGCCTATGTCTTCGCCCGCGAACCCGCAGATTACAGCCAGCACATAGGTTGCCCCGCCAGCCTGCAGGCTCCTGATTGTTCACCTGCCGGACGGCCGTGGTTCACCCGCGGACGCACCGGCACCGGCGAGAGGAGCTTCCCGTGCGACGTCGGTCCCGACGTACCGAACCCCGTGCGACGCCGAGCGACACCGAGCCGGACCGCCCGGCAGGGTCCGCGAGCTCGGCACGCACCGCCACCGCGAGCCGGCTGCACGCGTTCAACCGGTTCGAGATCAAGTACCTCGTGCCGCAGCACCAGGCCGAGGAGCTCCGCACCGAGCTGCGCCGGCACATGGACGACGACGCGTACTCCGGCGACCGGGGCTACCCGATCACCAGCGTGTACTACGACACCGACCGGCTGAAGTTCTACTGGGAGAAGATCGAGGGCCTGAAGTTCCGGCGCAAGCTGCGCGTGCGGCACTACGGCACGGCCGACGACCTGACGCCGGACTCGAGGGTCTTCGTCGAGATCAAGCAGCGCGTCAACCGCGTCACGCAGAAGCGCCGGGTCGTGCTGCCGTACCGGGACGCGCTGCGGCTCTGCTCGCCCGAGGGCTACGAGCCCGTGGGCGAGGTCGGCGCCCGGGAGCGTGCGTTCCTCGCGGAGGTCGCCACGCTCGTCGGCGAGCTCGACCTGCGCCCGACGGTGACCACCGGGTACCACCGCGAGGCGTGGGTGGGCCGGGAGGCCGACCTCGGCCTGCGCGTCACCCTCGACCACCGCCTGCGCGGGCGGGACCGCGACTTCCACCTCGCGTCCGAGGCGCCCAACCGGCTCGTCCTGCCGGCCCGCCTGTCCGTGCTCGAGGTGAAGGCCGACGAGCGCGTTCCCGCGTGGGTCACCGACCTCACCGCGCGGATGAGCCTCGACGTCGTGCGGATCTCCAAGTACTGCCAGAGCGTGCAGGCCTTCGGCCTCGTGCCGCGCTCGACCATGCACGCCCCGGACGAGCTCGACGCCGTCCTCGGCGACCCCGCCACCGAAACCACCACCCCGACCGGCGTCGCAGACGCCCCCAACCGAAAGAGTGTCCTCGTCCGATGAACCTGCAAGATCTGAGCGGAACCTTCTCCGTCTTCGACGTCGCGATGACGCTGGTGCTGTCCTTCGTCCTGTCCTCGGCCATCGGCTGGGTGTACAAGCGGACGCACCGGAACATCTCCTACAGCCAGTCCTACGTCCAGACCCTCGTCATCATCGGCATGGTCGTCGCCGTGATCATGCTGGTCGTCGGGTCGAACATCGCCCGCGCGTTCGCCCTCGTCGGCGCCCTGTCCGTGATCCGGTTCCGCAACGCGATCAAGGAGACCCGCGACGTCGGGTTCATCTTCCTCGTGATGGCGATCGGCATGGCCGTCGGCACGCGCTTCTACCTGCTGGCCGCCGCGGCGACCGCGATCATCCTGCTCGTCGTCTTCCTCATGCAGCGCTTCGACTGGTTCAAGCTCGACATCCAGCGGCAGGTGGTCAAGGTCCAGGTGCCACCCGAGCCGCGGTACCAGCAGGACGTCGCCGACGTGCTGGTCCGGCTGACGCAGGAGTTCGAGCTGGTGAGCGTCGAGACCGTGCGCGGCGGCGCCCTGACCGAGCTGTTCTACTCCGTGCGCCTCAAGGGCGGCATCACGACCGCCGAGGTCATCGAGGAGCTCGGTGCGATCAACTCCGGCCAGAAGGTCACGGTCCTGACCGGGTACGACCAGTCCGACATGTGAGCGGGTGACCCACCGACCATGAGCCTCGCAAGCCTTCGCAAGCGCCTCCCGATCCGGTTGCGTCAGCACTGGAAGCCCCTCACCGCGGGGGTCGTCGGGGTGGCCGTCGCCCTGACCTTCTTCGGTGACATCACGATCCGCCCCTACTCCACGAGCTCGGCCGCCGTGAGCGACGAGGAACGCATCACGCAGGACGTCACGGGGACGGTCGACCTCTTCGACGACTCCGTGGACCACGAGATCTCGCTGTCGTACACGCAGGAGCGCTACGACGAGATGCTCGACGCCTATTTCGCCGACGGCGAGAAGGAGTGGATGTCCGCCGACATCACCATCGACGGCACCACGATCCAGGACGTCGCCGTGCGCCTCAAGGGCAACTCCACGCTGTCGTCGCTGGTCGACGACCGCGAGGGGTCCGACACCGAGGGCGAGCGCGCCCCGGGCGGCATCGGCGGAGGCATGGGCGGCGAGGGGGGCGAGGGCGGCGGCATGCCGCAGCCTCCCGAAGGTATGGAGCCGCCCGAGGGCATGGAGCTGCCCGAAGGCGGCGAGATGCCGGAGGGCGGCATGCCCGGCGGCGGTGACGGCGGCGGGTTCGCCGGCACGGGGGTCTCGCTGACCACCGACGAGCCGGAGAACCTGCCGCTGCTGGTGAGCTTCGACGAGAACGAGCCCGGCCGCGCGTACCAGGGCAGGACCGAGCTGTCGCTCCGTCCCGCGAGCGCGTCGAGCACCTCCTCGCTCAACGAGGCTGTCTCGCTCGAGCTCACCAAGCAGTCCGGGCAGCCCACCCAGGACTACTCGTTCACCACCTACACCGTGAACGACCGGCCGACCACGACCCGGCTCGTCGTCGAGAACCCGGACCCGCAGTACGCCGACGGGCTGAAGGGCGACGGGGTGCTCTACAAGCTGCTGTCCACGAGCTCGTTCGAGTACCAGGGGAACGACCAGACCGAGTACACGGACGACTTCAAGCAGGTCAACCTCGTCGGGAGCCAGGACCTGCAACCGATCGTGTCGTTCCTCAGGTGGCTCGACGGCGCGTCGGACGAGGAGTTCGCGGACGAGCTCGACCAGTGGGTCGACGTCGAGTCCTTCGCCACGTACCTCGGCACGCAGGAGGTGCTCGACAACTTCGACACCATCTCCGGGCCCGGCAAGAACGCCTACCTCTACTACGACCTCGACACCGGCCTCATCAGCGTCGTGTCGTGGGACCTCAACCTCGCCCTGGGCGGGATGACCGGTCCCGGTGGCGCCGGCGGCGGCACGATGCCAGGCGGTCGCGGCCAGGGCGGCGACGAGGCCGGTGCCGACGCCGGTGGTGGAGCGGCACCCGACGGCACCGGCGCCCAGGGCCCGCCCGACGGCATGGAGGGCGGCCCCGGAGGAGGGGGTGGCGGCGGCATGGGCGGGATGATGAGCCAGAACGCGCTCGTCACCCGGTTCGAGGAGAACGCCGACTTCTCCGCGAAGACCGACGCCGCCGTCGACGACCTGACCGCCGAGTGGATCGACAGCGGGAAGGCCGCGGAGCTGGTCGACGAGGTGGCGGCCCGCGTGCCCGCCACCGAGGGCGTCGACCGGGCGACGATCGACGCGGACACGCAGTCTGTCCGTGCGAGGCTCGCGCGCGACGACGGTGCGGACGACGCGGGTGCCGCGGACGGCGCCTCAGGCGGGTGACCGGTGGGCGGGGGCGGCGCGCGGCCGCCCCCGCCCACCGGCCTCAGTAGCCCCGCATGCTCTGCCGCAGGGGGCAGTCGAACGGGTCGCGGGCGGCCAGGCCGACGCGGTTGAGATAGCCGACGACGATGGCGTACGACCGCACGAGGCCGGTCTCGGTGTACGGGAGGCCGTTCGCGGCGCAGTGCTCGCGCACCAGGAGACGGGCGCGGGCCAGGTGCGGGCGGGGCATGCTCGGGAACAGGTGGTGCTCGACCTGGTGGTTGAGGCCGCCCATGAGGGCGCTCGTCCAGGCACCGCCGCGGATGTTCCGTGAGGTGAGCACCTGCTTGGACAGGAAGTCGAGGCGGCTGCCCTCGGGGACCATCGGCATGCCCTTGTGGTTGGGCGCGAACGACGCCCCCATGTACACGCCGAACACGGCGAGCTGGACGCCGAGGAAGGCGGACGCCATGCCGAACGGCAGCCACCAGAACACGACCGCCGTGGCGAGGACCAGCCGCAGGCCGATGGTCACGAGCTCGCGCACGCGAGCGCCCCGGTCGGCGTCGGTGCCGTGCAGGAGCGAGCGCACCGACGTCAGGTGCAGGTTGAGGCCCTCGAGGGTGAGGAGGGGGAAGAACAGCCAGCCCTGGTAGCGCGTGATCAGCGCGAGCAGGCCGCGGTGCTCGCGGGCGCCCTCCTCGGTGAACACGATCGTGTCGTTCGCGACGTCCGGGTCCTTGCCCACGTGGTTCGGGTTCGCGTGGTGGCGGGTGTGCTTCGACATCCACCACGAGTAGCTGATGCCGACGACGACGTTCGCCACGACGCGACCGACCCGGTCGTTGACGGGCCCGGTCGCGAAGACCTGCCGGTGCGCGGCCTCGTGCGCGAGGAACGCGAACTGCGTGAGGATCAGCCCGAGCGCGCCGGCGACGAGCAGCTGGAGCCACGAGTCGCCGAGCAGCACGAACCCGCTGGCCGCGGCCCCGAGCGCCAGGACGAGCAGCCCACCCGTCCACAGGTAGTAGCCGTACGCGCGCCGCAGCAGCCCGGCCTCCCGCACGGTGCGGGACAACGCGCTGTAGGAGCTGGTGTGAGGGGCGCCGGAGAGTCGGGCGGCTGCCGCCGAGCCGTCGACGACGGTGGCTGTGGTCATCTGGTCCTCGCAGAGATCGAGGTCGACTTCCCAGCCGTGGGGTGAGCGGTCACTCGATCGTGCGGATGTCTCGACCCTACGGGGTCAGTGACTCAGGACAAGGGGGCTGTCCCCCGAGCGCGCTCTCGTCCGGCACGGTCAACGCGCCTCGACGGTCGACGCGCCCGCGCCGACCCGCCGGTTCCAGGCCGTGACCGCGGCGTCGAGCCGCGCCCTCGCCGTCAGGTAGCGCGAGAGGTCGATCGCCAGGCCCCCGTCGACGACGGAGACCACGTCCTCCACGGCCCATTGCGCGGCCGCGAGCTCGCCGAGCAGGTCGTGGCGTCGGCCCGGCCTGGAGGTCAGGGCGTCGTGGGTCACGGTGCGCCTCCCTCCACGGCGCGGCGGGTCATGCGTCGCGGTGCAGGCGACGACGCAGCTGGGTGATGCGGACGGTGCCGATGATCAGGGCGATGATGCCGACGCCGACACCCGCGATGAGGAGGGCGACGGCGAGCGGGACGGTGCCCTGCATGCCCAGGAAGGAGACCAGGACCAGCTGGGTGTTCTGCAGCAGGAAGACGATCAGCGCGACCAGCAGCAGGGCCGCGACGCAGACGCCGACCCAGACGGCTCCGGCGCGGCTCCGCGGAGCCCTCCCGGGGAGCTCGCCGCTGCTCGTGCGGGTGACTCGGGGAGCCCGGGTCGTGCCGGTCACCTTCCTGCTGGGGTTGCCGTTGGTCGCGGAGGCGAGCGGCGGGGTGGGGGTCGGGGCGGTGGCCATGACGGCCTCCTCGCTTCTCCGGACCCACGCACCTCAGCTGGGGGACGGTCGTCCCGGATACCTCGACTGTACGCGCCATTCGCCCCGTTCGGGCGAAAGTCCGCTACCGCCCGAGCTGCGCCGCCAGGGGGCACTCGAACGGGTCGCGCGCCCTGTGGTCGACGTCGTTGAGGAAACCGACGACGATCCGGTAGGAGACGAAGAAGCCGACCTCGGTGTACGTGACCCCGAGGGTGGAGCAGTACTCCCGCACGAGCGGCTGCACGCGCCGGAGGTTCGGCCGCGGCATGCCCGGGAACAGGTGGTGCTCGATCTGCCGATTGAGGCCGCCCATGAAGAAATCGACGACGGCGTTCCCCCGGATGTTGCGGGACATCAGCACCTGCCGACGCAGGAAGTCGACGTCCGCGTCCGCCGGGACGATCGGCATCCCCTTGTGGTTGGGCGCGAAGGCCCCGCCCAGGAGGACACCGAACAGGCCGAGCTGGACGGCGAGGAAGGCGCCCGCCATCGCGGGCGGCAGCAGGAGCGCGAGGACGGCGACGTTCAGGACCAGGCGGGTCAGCAGGACCGGGACCTCGACGCCGCGGTGGACGACCGGACCACGGCCCAGCACCGTGCGCACGCTCGCCACGTGCAGGTTGAGTCCCTCGAGCGCCAGCAGCGGGAAGAAGAACCAGCCCTGCCTGCGGGCGAACCACCGGCGCCACCCGTGCCGGCTCGCGAGGACCGCCGGCGTGAACGCGATGACCCCGGGTGAGATGTCCGGGTCGTGCCCCTCGCGGTTCGGCGCCCCGTGGTGCGCGTTGTGCTTCGCGGTCCACCACACGTGACTCAGCCCCACGAACGCGTTCGCCAGCACGCGGCCGGTCCAGTCGTTCCAGGCCCGCGAGCGGAAGATCTGCCGGTGCGAGCTGTCGTGCCCGAGGAACGCCAGCTGTGCCAGGACGACCGCCAGGGCCGCGGCGAGCACGAGCTGCCACCAGGTGTCGCCCAGCAGCACCACCCCGGCCCACACCAGGGCGAACGCGACGACCGTCACGACCAGCCGCGACCAGTAGTAGGCGTAGCGGCGGCTGTGGAGGCCGGAGTCCCGCACGACCTTGGCCAAGGCGGCGTAGTCCCTCGTGACGCGCCTCGCGGGGCGACGGACGCCGCGGGGTGCAGGGGCCGGCGCGGGGGTCGGAAGGTCACTCGAAACGGACACGGTCTGCCTCAGCCTTCACCCGGGCGGCGCGCACCGCTTCCGCCTCGCTCCACCGCACCCGCTCTCGTCGCGCCGTTCACGGGCCGTCACGACCTGCTCCTCCACGTCCCGGAGGAGCGCCGCGACCTGGGAGGCGAGACCGCTCGCGAGCGTCGCCAGGTTCGTCCCCGAGATCTCCAGGCGGCGGTCCGCGACCTTGAGCCCCACCCCCGGGTACCCGCGCGCCGCCAGCGTGGACCGGGCGTCCGGCCCCTCGATCAGCGCGCGTTCCTCCGGGGCGACCTGGCGCGAGAAGATCGCGGCGACCGTGTAGCGCTCCGGCTCGGCGTCCGTGCCGAGCTCGTGCGGGAGGGCGGAGTCGAGGATGCCGCGCAGGAAGAGACCGCCCGCGGGCGTGTCGGCCCCGGGAGCTGTGGCTGCGTCGCGGTCGGTGTCGTCGGGCTCGTAGCCGCCGTCGTCGTCCCAGCGCGCCTCGGACGCCATCTCGTCGGTGCCGGAGGACCGAACCTCCGTCGGCGAGCCGTCGTGATCGGCCTCGTGCGGGCCGATCCGTCGATCACCCACCTCTTCACGGTACGCCCCCTCGGAGGCCGCTCGGGCCACCCCGTGCCGAGAAGCTCGTCGCCGCGGCTCCGCCGTATGCTGCCCCTGTGACCCTGACCGAGTTCCTGACCGCACGGCTGGACGAGGACGAGGCGAGGGCGACGGCCGCCGCTCTCCGACGGCGCGAAGGTCCCGACGCGACATCGTCGAGCGAGCTCGATCGGGCGTTCACTCCGGCGCGGCTGCAGGCAGAGGTCGAGGCCAAGCGCCAGCTCGTCCATCTTGCCTACGAGGCGACCGGACTCGACATGGACAAGGACCTCGACCGGGACGTCGACGCACGGGAGGTCAGCGGCATCGAGTTCGTGGGCGAGCGCATGCTCCGGGCCCTCGCGCTCCCCTTCGCCGACCACGCCGACTACCGCGAGGCCTGGCGGCTCTAGCGAGCGCCGACGGCGCACGGGACGGGAGCGGGCAGCTCGACGTGCGGCCCGCTCCGGCCCGTCAGGCGGCCAGCCCTCGCCGGTAGCGCAGGCGTCGCACGAGCCTGGGCCCCGAACGCACCGTGTCGTGGACGCCGTCGTGCTCCCACCCCTGCCGCTCGTAGAAGGCGCGCGCACGCGCGTTGTCCTCGAGCACCCACAACGCCGCATGGAGATATCCCCCCGCAGTGGCGGCGTCGACGGCCGCACGCAGGAGCGACGTGCCGGCGCCGCTGCGCCAGCTCGACGGGACCGTGTACAGAGCTCCGATCTCCGCCACGTGCGCCGGGTCGAGATCGAGGTCCTGGCTCGGGTACCACCGGACGTAGCCGAGGATGTCGTTCTTGTCGCCCTCGCCGTCCTCGACCAGGCACAGGGTGTTCGCGCGATCTCCGTCGCGCTCGCCGAGCCGGTCCACCCACCTCTCGCGCAGGGTCTCCAGCCGGAGCCCGGCGAGCTCGGCGGGATCGAGCACGTCCTGGAACGCCGCAGTCCACGACCGGAGCTCCACCATGGCGAGGCTCTCGAGGTCGCTGGTCAGGGCAGCCCGGCAGATGCGGGTGTTCGACGTCACGGTGCGCGAGTCTGCCACGGCGCGTCCCACCGCACGGAACCGCGGGCTGTCGGGGTCCGGACGTGTCCCGCCCGGGTTCGGTGGCGGCTCTGGTGTGCCCCGGCGTGCCGGAGCCATTCGACCGGGTCGGGCGTTGCGACGCCGCGCGGTCTCCGCGAATGCCTGCGAGGCTTGGCTCGGTTCTGGACCGATGTGTGTCTGTCGAGCAGAGGGAGTCGGGATGCGCGTACGTCCTCGGGCATGGGTGGGTCTGGCCGTGTGGGTCCTGTACGGCGTGGTGGTGATCGTGCTGCAGAAGTCCAGCGGCGTCCCCTACACCGACTTCGGTGACTCGCCGTCGAACCTGTGGCGCGGTGCCGTCGTGTCGCTGGTCGTCGGGGCCGCGGTCCTTGCCGTGGTCACGACGTGGCTGGGCTGGTGGCGGCCCGCGCTGCACGAGCGCCGCACCACGAAGGCGAAGTGGACGGTCATCGCGCCGGGACTGCTCGCGGTGGCCGTGATCGGCAACCTCGCGAGCACGACGTGGTCGGCGGTGAGCCTGGACTTCGTGCTCGCCGCCCTGGCGCTGGGAGTCTTCGTCGGGTTCACCGAGGAGCTGACCACCCGCGGCGTGCTGCTCGTGGGCCTGCGCGGCAGCGTCGCCGAGGTCTGGGCCGTCCTGATCTCGAGCCTGTGCTTCGGCCTGATGCACGGGATCAACATCTTCCTCGGGCAGTCGGTCGCCGCCACCGTGCCCCAGATCGGCCAGGCGTTCCTGCACGGGCTGACGTTCTACATCCTGCGCCGGGTGATCGGTTCCCTGATCGGGGCCATGGTCCTGCACGGCGCGTGGGACTTCTCGGTGTTCAGCCTCGAGCAGGCCGGCGGGTCGAACCCGCTGGCGGTGCTGGCGATCGTGGCCGGCGTGCTGGCACTGATCTTCTTCTGGTTCGCCGCCCGCGACGCTCACGAAGCCGTCGGAGACCGGGCACCCGATCCCGCAGCGGCGAAGGCCTGAGCCCGGGAGATGAACAGCATGCCGGTCGATCCTCCGGGCACCACCAGCACACGGGACGAGGCCGAGGACGTGCGCGTCAGGCCCACCGTTCTCGTCGGCCTCGCCGTGGTCGCGACCTACGCCGTCCTCATCACGGTCGACGACCTGCTGCCCGGCGGCGGCGACGGCGAGATCACCGATCCCACTCTCGCGTTCCTGCGCACGCACGTCCTGCCCCTGACGATCATCGCCGTCCTGCTGGTCGTGTTCGTGCGCCGCGCGGGCTGGTGGGCTCCCGTCTGGCACGAGACTCCCCGTCAGCGGGTGCCGCGGTGGTGGTGGGCGTTCCCGGCCGTCTATCTGGTGGTCATCGCCGGGAACCTCAGCCAGGTCGACTGGACCCAGGCCCCCAGCTATCTCGTGGTCGTGGCGGCCGGTACGCTCCTGGTCGGGTTCACCGAGGAGCTCGCACTGCGCGGGATCCTGCTCACCGGCGCCCGCGGCTCGTGGTCCGAGCTGCCCGCGTTCTTCCTGACGTGCCTGGTGTTCGGAGCACTGCACACCCTGAACCTGCTGCACGGCGCCCCGCTGGTCCCCACCCTCATCCAGGTCGCAGTCACGTCGTTCCTCGGCGCCGTCTACTACGCCGTCCGGCGCGCCGCCGGGGGCCTGTGGCTCGCCATCGCGCTCCACTTCCTGGCCGACTTCGCGCTCTACGCAGCCGGCTACTCGGACTCCAGCAATGGCAATCCGCCCTTGTGGGGCGCCATGGCGCTGACGCTCCTCGGGGTGCTGAGCATTCCGCTCATCGTGTCGGTCGGCCGCCGGGCGCGACAGCCACGCTGAACCACGACGGTTCCGCGACGTCACCGAGCCTGCGAATGGCAGCCGACCGACTGCCACCACCTCAGGATCCTCACCGTGCGGGCCAGCTCACGCGAGCGCAGCTTGACCGCTGGCCGCCTGCTTCTCCTCCGCGCTGGGCGCTCACCCGGGAGTGTCCGATGGACGGTTGCGACATAGGCATGGGCGGCCCCGGCGCTGGTGGGTGACTCGGCGGTCGGGTCACGGCGCGGCGATGTCGAGGGATTTCTCCTTGAACTTGGTGGCGATCGCGGCCCGCATGAGTCGGTTGGTGAGCTTGTTGCTGGTGACCTTGGACATGACGTTGCGGGTGGCGAGGTCACGTCGGGTCTGGGGCACGAACATGGACAGTCCGTCGGTGCGACCGGAGCGCTGCTGGACGTCGACGAAGGGGCGCAGGCGCTGCTCCCACTCGCGCAGGGCGCGGGTGGTGTTGCCGGGGTTGCGGGCGAGCGTGGTGCCGAGCAGGTCGGCGCCGGCCATGCCCAGGGAGGCGCCCATGCCCGAGTAGAGGGTGAGGCACCAGGCGGAGTCGCCGACGAGGACGACGCGGTCGGTGTGCCAGGTGGGCATGTCGACCTGGTGGACGGAGTCGAAGAGGCTGTCGTCGGCCGCTTCGAACTGCTCGAAGAGGTTCTCGAGGATCGGGCCCGCCGGTTCAGGGCCGTAGGCGGCTCGCAGGGACTCGATGGGCTCGCGGCGGAACTCGGCGTCCTCGTCGTCGGTGCGGTAGGAGAACAGCACGCCGGGTGCGTGGTCGGCGAAGGGGAACACCCAGGCCGAGCGCCCTTCTTCGGCGAGGGTCAGCCCGTCGGTGGGCCGGAATCCGGGCACCTGTTCCTTGAGGAGGGTCGCGCCGATGATGTGGTTGAGCGGGCGCAGCAGCTGGGAGTCGGGCCCGAACGCCAGTCGGCGGACGGTCGAGCGCAGGCCGTCGGCGCCGACCACGAGGTCGAACCGTTCGGTGGTCTCGGTCGTGGCCCATCCAGGGCCGGCGCCGGAGGTGGTGCGCAGCGTGACGTCGACGCCGTCGTCGTGCTCGTCGATCGCGACCGGGGTGGTGCCGTACCGGATCTCTGTGGTGGCGGCGATCTGGGGGTAGAGGGCGGCCTCGATGTCGCCGCGCATGATCAGGCGCGGGTCACCGGGCAGGTCGCCGTATCCCATGCTCGGCCGACGTCGCTCGCCGGACCTGTCGACGTCGTACGTCTTGCCGTCCGGGTCGGCGCGGTTGCCGATGGCGTCCAGCACGCCCATGCGCTGCGCCGTCGCGCGGCCGGTCTCGAACAGGCCGACGAAGTAGCCGGCCGGGCGGCGTTCGGGCGCGCGCTCCACGAGCAACGGCTCCCAGCCGACCTCTCGCAGCCGCATGGCCGTGGCCAGTCCAGCGATACCCATCCCGACGACCAGTGCTCGCGGTGCGCTCATTCCTCATCACTCCCAACAAACGGAGACCTGTTCTCCGTTTCTGCGACGGAGCGTATCACGAACCGGAGCCGCCGCCTCCGTTTCATTGCTAGGCTGGGATGCATGAGCACGTCATCAGCCCCGGACGCCAGGCCGTTGCGCGCGGACGCCGAGCGCAATCGTCAGCGCCTGATCGCCTCCGCCCGTGACCTGTTCGCGAGCCGCGGGCTCGACGTCACGCTCGACGACGTCGCACGGCACGCGGGCGTGGGCGTGGGCACGGCCTACCGGCGGTTCGCGAACCGCAGCGAGCTCGTCGCGGCCGTCCTGAACACCGCGGTGCAGCGCGTGGTCGAGCGTGCGGAACAGGCCCTCCTGCTCGACGACCCGTGGGAGGCGTTCGAGCAGTTCTTCCTCGCGGCGACCGCCGACTTCGCCGAGAACCGCGGCCTGCGGCAGATCCTCCTCGAGGGCGGCCATGGCACCGGCGTCGCGTTCGACATCGCGAGCGAGCGACTCTCGCCCGCCGTCGAAGGGCTCATCGTTCGCGCCCAGGAGGCCGGGCAGCTACGTACGGACATCGAGCCGTCGGACTTTCCGCTGATCCAGCTCATGCTGGGCGCGGTCACCGAGCGCAGTCGCGACGTCGCGCCCGACCTGTGGCGGCGCTACGTCAGCCTCTTCCTGGACGGCCTACGAACGCGGCGCGACTCCCCCACCCCGCTCGCCGCACCCGCGCTCACCAACGACGAGTTCGACCGCAGCCTCACCTAGCGGAGGGTCTGCATGGCCCTGTGGAGGTAGGGCTGTCCGCTCAAGTCCACGAGCGGTCGGCGCAGCGATGCAAGTCAGGGCCACAAGACAAGGGATGGTGGGCCCGGAGGGACTCGAACCCCCGACATCCACGGTGTAAGCGTGGCGCTCTGACCAGCTGAGCTACAGGCCCTGGGCAGCGCAGCAAAGAATACCCGGCGAGGAGCGCCCCACCGGACACCTGCGCACCCCTGCTCCGAGTCAGATCTCGGCGAGCGCCTCGCGGTATGCCTCGAGGTCCCGCCGTTGGCCACGCGGGTTGACGACCGACCACCGCACGATCCCGTCGGCATCGACGAGGAAGGTGCCGCGCAGCGCGTGGCCGCTCGTGGGGTCGAAGACGCCGTAGGCGTCGGCGACGGCGCCGTGGGGCCAGAAGTCGCTGAGCAGGTCGAAGCCGAAGCCCTCCTGCTCGTGCCAGGCCTTGAGCGTGAAGACCGGGTCGGTGGAGACGGCCAGCAGGCGCACCCCGGCCGCCTCGAAATCCTCGATGTTGTCGCGCAGCTCGCACAGCTCACCGGTGCAGATGCCTGAGAACGCGAACGGGAAGAACACGAGCAGCACCGCCTCGCCGCGCAGGTCGGCGAGGTGCACGGGAGTGCCGTGCGTGTCCGGCAGCGTGAAGTCGGGCGCGGGGTCGCCCGCACGCCACCGCACCTCAGGGGCCGTGCTCGTCACCAGGTCAGCGTCCGCGGCCGCGGTTGGCCAGCTTTGTGGCCGACCAGTCGGGCGCGACGGCGAACGTGCTCGTGGCGTGCAGGCCGGCGGTGGTCGCGGCCTCCTGGATCTCGTCGTGGCCGACGTGGCCGTCGCGACCCGGCTTCGGCGTCAGCAGCCAGATGAGGCCGCCGTCGTCGAGCACCGTCAGGACGTCGACGAGCATGTCCGTGAGGTCGCCGTCCTCGTCGCGCCACCACGCGATGACGCCGTCGGTGACGTCGTCGTAGTCCTCGTCGACCAGCTCGCTGCCGACCGCGGCCTCGACCTCGGCCCGCAGCGCGTCGTCGACGTCGTCTCCCCACCCGAACTCTTGCACGACCTGCCCGGGCGTGAACCCGAATCGAGCTGCCGGGGATTCCGCCTGCTTACCCACTTTGGACCTTCGTTCCTCTCCGTCTGACCATCACCGACGCGTACGGACGCGCGCGGGGCGCACGTCTGTGTGTGCGCCAACGTAGTCCACCGGAAGGACGTCCGCCCGGCAACCCCCGCCCGCCCGTGGTTTGCTCGGAGCGGGGCTGCACAGTGACCTCGGCAACATCGGCGACCCGCGGCATGACGTAGATCACGGATCCTTGACCGCCCGATGGTGTTCCCCCGGCCCGTCTGGGGACACAATGAGTGATGACCACCCGTTCGGGGGCCGCACCGCCGCGACCACGCGACGCGGTGCCTTCACGACGGGATGCCTGACACGGACCGGGGCGGCGACCATGTGCCGCACGCCGTCCGAAGATGAGAGAGGTTGCTGGTGGCTTCGTACGACGAGACCGGACCGTTGATCAACGGCCTGCTCAGCGCCGTCCCGGACATCGACCCCGCCGAGACCGGCGAGTGGGTCGAGTCGTTCGACGGTCTGATCGACGACAAGGGCGGCCCGCGGGCGCGCTACGTCATGCTCAACCTGCTGCGTCGCGCGCGGGAGCGCAACGTGCACATCCCCGCGACCGTGGCGACGCCGTACGTCAACACGATCGCCGTGCACGACGAGCCGTACTTCCCGGGCGACGAGGCGATGGAGCGCCGCTACCGCTCCTGGATCCGCTGGAACGCGGCCGTCATGGTGACGCGCGCCCAGCGCCCCGAGATCTCCGTGGGCGGCCACATCTCCTCCTACGCGTCGGTCGCGACGCTGTACGAGGTGGGCCTGAACCACTTCTTCCGCGGCAAGGACCACCCGGGCGGCGGCGACCAGGTGTACTTCCAGGGGCACTCCTCCCCCGGCCAGTACGCCCGCAGCTTCCTCGAGGGCCGCATGTCGGCCGAGACGCTCGACGGGTTCCGCCAGGAGAAGTCGCACGCCGGAGGGGGCCTCCCCTCGTACCCGCACCCGCGCATGCTGCCGGACTTCTGGGAGTTCCCGACCGTCTCGATGGGCCTCGGCCCGGCCTCGGCGATCTACCAGGCCTGGACCAACAAGTACCTGCACAACCGCGGCATCAAGGACACGAGCCAGCAGGACGTCTGGGCGTTCCTGGGCGACGGCGAGATGGACGAGCCCGAGTCGCGCGGCATGCTGCAGCAGGCGGCGCACCAGCAGCTCGACAACCTGACGTTCGTCGTGAACTGCAACCTGCAGCGCCTCGACGGTCCGGTCCGCGGAAACGGCAAGATCATGCAGGAGCTGGAGGCCCAGTTCAAGGGCGCCGGCTGGAACGTCATCAAGGTCGTCTGGGGCCGTGAGTGGGACGCCCTGCTCAACGCGGACAAGGACCGCGCCCTGGTCAACCTCATGAACGCCACGCCCGACGGCGACTACCAGACGTACCGCGCGGAGTCCGGCGCGTTCATCCGTGAGCACTTCTTCGGCCGCGACCCGCGGACCAAGGCGCTCGTCGAGAACATGACCGACGACGACATCTGGAACATGAAGCGCGGCGGTCACGACTACCGCAAGATCTACGCGGCGTACTCCGCGGCCCGCGCCCACACCGGCCAGCCGACGGTCATCCTCGCGCAGACGGTCAAGGGCTACGCCCTCGGCTCCAGCTTCGCCGGCCGCAACGCCACGCACCAGATGAAGAAGGTCAAGAACTCCGACCTCAAGGCGCTGCGCGACAACCTGCACATCCCGCTGACGGACGAGCAGATCGACGCCGACCCGTACCTGCCCCCGTACTACCACCCGGGCATGGACGACGAGGCGATCCAGTACATGCTGGAGCGCCGTCGCCACCTGGGCGGCTTCGTGCCCGAGCGCCGCTCGACGCCGAAGCCGCTGACGCTGCCGGAGCCGAAGGCCTACGAGATCCTCAAGAAGGGCTCGGGCACGCAGCACGTCGCCAGCACGATGGCCTTCGTGCGCCTGCTCAAGGACCTCATCAAGGACAAGGAGTTCGGCAAGCGCGTCGTGCCGATCATCCCCGACGAGGCCCGCACGTTCGGTCTGGACGCGATCTTCCCCAGCGCCAAGATCTTCAACACGCAGGGGCAGAACTACCTCGCCGTGGACCGTGAGCTCATGCTGAGCTACAAGGAGTCCGAGTCGGGGCAGATCATGCACACGGGCATCAACGAGGCCGGCTCCGCCGCGGCCTTCCAGTCCGTCGGCACGTCGTACGCGACGCACGGCGAGGCCATGGTGCCGGTCTACATCTTCTACTCGATGTTCGGCTTCCAGCGGACCGGCGACCAGTTCTGGGCGGCCGGCGACCAGCTCGCCCGCGGCTTCATCATCGGCGCCACCGCCGGTCGCACCACCCTGACCGGTGAGGGTCTGCAGCACGCCGACGGCCACTCGCCGCTCATCGCCGGCACCAACACGGCGATGGTGCAGTACGACCCGGCGTACGGCTACGAGATCCGCCACATCATGCGCGACGGCATCGAGCGCATGTACGGCGACGGGTCCGACGGCCGCGACCAGAACGTCATGTACTACCTCACGGTGTACAACGAGCCGATGATCCAGCCGGCGGAGCCGGAGGAGGTGGACGTCGACGGCATCCTCCGCGGCATCCACCGGATCGCGACGTCCGACGTCGAGGGCCCCAAGGCGCAGCTCCTCGCCTCCGGCGTGGGCGTGCCGTGGGCGCTCGAGGCGCAGCAGCTCCTCGCGGAGGACTGGGGCGTGTCGGCCGACGTGTGGTCGGTGACCAGCTGGAACGAGCTGCGTCGTGACGCGCTCGCCGCGGAGAAGGACGCGCTGGTCGACCCGACGGCCGAGCCGCGCGTCCCGTACCTGACGCAGAAGCTGTCGGGCGCCCAGGGACCGTTCGTCGCGACCAGCGACTACGACCACCTGGTGCCGGACCAGATCCGCGCCTGGGTCCCGGGCGACTACGCGGTGCTCGGTGCGGACGGCTTCGGCTTCTCCGACACCCGCGCGGCCGCGCGGCGCTTCTTCCTCATCGACGGCCCGTCGATGGTCGTGAAGACGCTGCAGCAGCTCGCCCGCCGCGGCGAGGTCCCGGCCGACGTCGTTGCCAAGGCGGTGGAGAAGTACCGCCTGCTCGACGTCAACGCCGGCACGTCCGGCGTCGCGGGCGGCGACAGCTGACGTCACGCCGCACAGCACGAAGGCCCCGAGCCGCACGGCTCGGGGCCTTCGTGCTGTCCCCGGCGGAATCGTCGGGGCGACGTCGGCGAGGTGCTACGTCGGCGAGGTCTGCTCGCGGGCCGCGACGACGCGGTCCAGCTCCGCCCGCAGCTCGGCCGTGCCGGGGTGCTGCGCGAGCGACTCCAGGTGCTGGCGCGCCTCCGTGACGCGCCCCGCCTCGAGCGCGGCGAGGACGAGCTGGCGCCCCACCTCGGGGGTGTGCTCGCGGGCGCGCCAGTGCCCGATGCCGAGACCGAGCGCCTCGGTCGCCATGCCGGCCTCGCGCAGGATCGCCAGGCCCTCGGCCAGGGCCTCGCCGCCAGGGTCTCGTTCGGCGGCGGTGGCGAGCCGGCGGGCCGCGCCCTCCGGGTCGTCGGCCACGGACAGGCGTCCGAGCTCGAGCAACGGGCGCCAGCCGCGCGGATGTCCGGCGAGCTCCTCCGCGAGCGACCACACGGCGAGGTCGGCGGCCCGCTGCAGCGCGGCCTCGTCGGAGGGTGCCGTGAGCGGGTCCTCGGCGTTGGGCGACTCGGCCGCCCGTCGGCGCACGATCTCCGCGAGCGCGCGGAAGGCCGGCGCGTCGTTCGGGTCGTCGGTGAGGATCGCCCGCAGGGCGTCCTCGGACTGCCTGTCCCCGCGCTCCCGCGACGACGACGGGCGGCGCGCCGCGACCGTGGAGGCGGAGAACGGCCGGCGCAGCAGCTGCCGGAGCCGGGGCATGAGGGCCATGGACCGACACTATCCAATGACCCTCGCCGCGGCCGGGGCCCCGCTCCGCCCGTCCGGACGTTTGTGCACTCCCCACAACCACGCCCGTATCCTCGACCCATGACGAGCAGCGGCACGCCGACCTCCACGACCGACGGGACCGCCGTCCCGGAGGGCGGCACGGACGGCGCACCCGTCTCCCGGGGCGAGAACGTGCAGCGCGTGCGCGAGGGCATGGGGCTGCTCACCTCGACCGCGATGCGCCGCCTCGAGGAGGAGGTGCACTGGTACCGGCACCTCCCGGCGGAGGACCGGTCGTACGTGGCCCTGGTCGCGCAGTCCGGCATCAACGCCTTCGTGAGCTGGTTCGCCGAGCCCACGCCCACCCCGCACGGCGTGGGCGAGATGTTCGCCGCCGCGCCGCCCGAGCTCACGCGCTCCATCTCCCTGCAGCACACGCTGCAGCTCGTGCGCCTCATGGTCGACGTCGTGGAGCAGCACTCGGACGAGATCGCGGCCCCCGGGTACGAGCGGGAGCTACGGGAGGCGGTCCTGCGCTACTCCCGCGAGATCGCCTTCTCGGCCGCCGAGGTGTACGCCCGCGCCGCCGAGGTGCGCGGCGCGTGGGACGCCCGTCTCGAGGCCCTGGTCGTGGACGCGCTGGTGCGTGGCGACGGCGACGACTCGCTCCGCTCGCGGGTGTCGGCGCTCGGGTGGAGCGGCCGTGGCCAGGCGCTCGTGATGGTGGGCGAGGCGACGACGCGGCTCGACGACGTCCGCACGGCCGAGCTCCGGCGGCTCGCCCGCCGCGCGGCCGGCGACGCCCTGGTCGGCATCCACGGCGACCGGCTGGTGCTCGTGCTGGGCGGCGAGGGCGACCTGGTCGCCGCCGCCACGTCCCTCCTGGACCGCTTCGGTCCCGGGCCCGTGGTGATCGGCGGCGTCGTGCCCGACGTCTCCGACGCGGCGGCGTCCGCGGCCGCCGCCCTCGCCGGTCTGGCCGCGGCACCCGCGTGGCCGCAGGCGCCGCGCCCCGTCCTCGCCGACGAGATCCTGCCGGAACGCGTGCTGACCGGCGACGTCACCGCACGCCGCACCCTCGTGGCCCAGGCCTACCGTCCCCTGCAGGAGGCGTCGGGCTCGGTGCTCGAGACCCTGTCCGCGTACCTGGGCACGGGCCGGTCGCTCGAGGCCGCCGCACGCCGCCTGTACGTGCACCCGAACACGGTCCGCTACCGGCTGCGCAAGGTCTCCGAGATCACCGGCTGGGACCCGCTCGACGCCCGCGAGTCGTTCGTCCTCCAGATCGCCCTGGCCCTCGGGCAGCTCGAGGGGGACCCGGGCGTCGTCTGAGTACCCGCCCTCTTGGAGGATTCCCACAATCGCTTTCGACGAGGTTCGTGCGCGTCGCGACGACGCACCCCCCGCGCGAGGTGACACCGTGGGCACGTGCTCGCCGTCGTCTGCCCTGGACAGGGCTCTCAGACCCCCGGGATGCTCAGCCCCTGGCTGGAGCTGCCCGGCACCGCCGACCTGCTCGACTCCTTCTCGGCCGCGGCCGGGACCGACCTCGCCCAGCACGGGACGACGTCGGACGCGGACACGATCCGCGACACGGCCGTGGCCCAGCCGCTGATCGTCTCGTCGTCGCTCCTCGCCCTGCGCGCCATCCTCGACGGCCGTCCCACGACCGAGGTCGTGGACGTCACCGCGGGCCACTCGGTCGGCGAGCTCAGCGCCGCAGCCGTCGCGGGCGCGCTCGACGACGCCGGCGCCGTCGGACTGGTCTCGCACCGCGCCCGCGCGATGGCGGAGGCCGCCGCGGCCGCGCCGTCCGGCATGAGCGCCGTCGTCGGCGGCGACCCGGACGAGGTCCTGGCCGCGATCGAGGCGGCCGGCCTGTTCCCCGCGAACGTCAACGGGGGCGGCCAGGTCGTGGCCGCCGGCGACCCGGAGCGCCTCACCGCACTGGCCGCCGACCCGACGACCCGCGCACGCGTCATCCCGCTGCAGGTCGCGGGCGCGTTCCACACCCCGTTCATGGAGTCGGCCCGCGTCGCCTTCGAGCAGGTCGCGACCGGCTGGCTCGCCACCGACCCGCGCCTCCCGCTGCTCTCGGACGCCGACGGCGCCACCTACGACACGCTCGCGGCCGGCTCCCACGGGCACGGCACCGCCACGGACGTCCTCGCGCGCCTCGCCGCGCAGGTCACCGCCCCGGTGCGCTGGGACCTGTGCCAGGCGACGCTCGCGGAGCGCGGCGTCACCGCCATCCTCGAGCTCGCCCCGGGCGGCGTCCTCACGGGCCTGGCCAAGCGCGCGCTCAAGGGCGTCGAGTCCGTCGCCGTGAAGTCCCCCGACGACGTCGAGGCGGCGCGCGACCTCATCGCGCGCCACTCGGTCGTGGGCGGCGCGGGGGCGTCCGCGTGACCGACGGTTCCAGCGGCGCGCGCCGCGCGCTCCGCCAGGCCGAGCCGGTCCGCTTCTCGCGGATCCTGGCGGTCGCCGGCGAGCGGGGCGAGCGCGTCGTGACGAACGACGACGTCGCCGGCCCGATCGACTCCTCCGACGAGTGGATCCGCCAGCGCACCGGCATCGTCACCCGGCGGTACGCCGCCGCGGACGTCGACGTGCTCGACCTGGCCGAGGCGGCCGCCCGCAAGGCGCTCGACGCCGCCGGGATCACAGGCGCCGACGTGGACGTGGTGATCCTGTCGACGGTGACGTACTTCCACCAGACCCCGGCGGGTGCCGCCGTCCTGGCGGAGCGCCTCGGCGCCACCCCTGCCGCCGCCTACGACGTCTCGGCCGCCTGCGCCGGCTACGCGTACGGGATCGGCCAGGCGGACGCTCTCGTGCGGTCGGGCGCCGCCCGGCACGTGCTGGTGATCGGCGCCGAGAAGATGTCCGACTTCGTCGACCCGACCGACCGCTCCATCTCGTTCCTGCTGGGCGACGGCGCGGGCGCGGCCGTCGTCGGGCCGTCGGACACCCCCGGCATCGGTCCGACGGTGTGGGGCTCGGACGGCGCGAAGTCGCAGGCCATCTCGCAGACGCGCGGCTGGGCGGACCTGCGGGCGGAGCCGACGGCCGGCTGGCCGACGCTGCGCCAGGACGGCCCGACCGTCTTCAAGTGGGCCAGCTTCCAGATGGCCCCGATCGCGGCGAAGGCGATAGCGGAGGCGGGCGTCGAGCCCGAGGACGTCCAGGTCTTCGTGCCGCACCAGGCGAACATGCGCATCATCGACCAGCTCGTCAAGCAGCTCCGGCTGCCGGACAGCGTCGTCGTCGCGCGTGACATCGCCGACACCGGCAACACGTCCGCCGCGTCGATCCCGCTCGCCACGGAGCGGCTGCTCGCCGAGGGGCAGGCCCGCTCGGGCGACCTGGCCCTGCAGATCGGCTTCGGCGCAGGCCTCGTCTACGCGGCCCAGGTCGTGGTGCTGCCCTAGCCTCTGGTGCGACCCTGGCACTCGGTCGCGCGACAGGTCGCGCGACCGGCCGCCCGGGGTCGTGACCGACCCCCGTGGTGCGGGACAATCGCACCGCAACACCCCACGGTGCCGGACGGCCGGTACCCCGTTTCAAGGAGAGACGCACCCCATGGCTTACACCTCCCAGGAGATCCTCGAGGGCCTCGCCGAGATCGTCGCCGAGGAGACCGGTCTGCCCACGGACGCGGTCGTGTCGGAGAAGTCGTTCACGGACGACCTCGACATCGACTCGCTGTCGATGATGACGATCGTGACCCACGCCGAGGACAAGTTCGGCGTCCGCATCCCCGACGACGAGGTCAAGAACCTCACCACGGTCGGCGACGCCGTCTCGTACATCGAGGGTGCGCAGGCCGCGTGACGCCGCGGGGCGCTCGCCCCGCCGCGCGGGCGGGCCGGTGAACCCCGGCCCGCCCGGCAACCTGAACCAGCCGTTCCCGCTCTCACCTCAGGAGTGACCCACCCATGACTGCCGCACCCGCCTCGCGCGACGTCGTCGTCACCGGCCTCGGCGCCACCACCCCGCTCGGTGGCGACGCCCCCAGCACCTGGGCTGCCGCCCTCGCGGGAGAGTCGGGCGCGCGCACCCTCGACAACGACTGGGCGGAGAAGTACGGGATCCCCGTCACCTTCGCCGCCACCATCAAGGTCACCCCCGACCAGGTGCTGTCCCGGCCCGAGACCAAGCGCATGGACCCGTCCACGCAGTACGCGATGGTCGCCGCGCGCGAGGCCTGGCAGGACGCCGGCGCCCCCGAGGTCGACGGCGAGCGGCTGGGCGCCGTGGTCTCCTCCGGCATCGGCGGCATCTGGACCACGCTGGACGGCTGGGACACGCTCCAGGAGCGCGGTGCCCGCCGCATGCTCCCGATGACCGTCCCGATGCTCATGCCGAACTCTCCCGCGGCCTACGTGTCGCTCGAGTTCGGCGCGAAGGCCGGGGCCCACGCCCTCGTGTCCGCCTGCGCGTCGGGCGCCGAGGCGATCGGCTACGGCGTCGACATGATCCGCGCCGGCCGCGCCGACGTCGTCGTGTGCGGCGGCACCGAGGCGACGATCCACCCGATGCCCATCGCGGCCTTCGCGGCGTCCCGCACGCTGTCGCTGCGCAACGACGACCCGCAGGGCGCCTCCCGCCCGTACGACGTCGACCGCGACGGCTTCGTCATCGGCGAGGGCGCCGCGATCGTGGTGCTGGAGAGCGCCGAGCACGCGGCCGCCCGCGGGGCCCGCGTCTACGCGAAGATCGCCGGCGTCGGGCTCTCCGCCGACGCCTTCCACATCACCTCCCCGGACCCCGAGGGCACCGGGCAGGTCTCCGCGATGCGCCGTTCGCTCGAGGACGCGGGCGTCACCGCCCGCGACGTCGTGCACGTCAACGCGCACGCCACGTCCACCAAGGTCGGCGACCTCACGGAGACCGCGTCGATCCGTACCCTCATGGGAGGCGAGGCCGACCACGTGCGGCTCTCGGCCACCAAGTCCATGACGGGCCACCTGCTGGGCGGCGCCGGCGCGCTCGAGACGCTCTTCACCGTCATGGCGGTGCACGAGCGGCTCGCCCCGCCCACGATCAACGTGGCCAACCCGGACCCCGAGCTCCAGGTGCCGCTGGTGCGGGCCACCCCGGAGAAGTTGCCCGACGGCGACATCGTCGCGCTCAACAACTCGTTCGGCTTCGGCGGCCACAACGTCGCCCTCACGGTGACGAGCGCCTGAGAGGTCCGCTCCGCCCGCGTCGCACCGTCCGCAACACCTGTCCCTGATGCCCGGAGTCGTCGTCCGGGTCGGTTTGTCCCTCGTGATGCCTGCGTGATCCGGGCAACCTATGTTGGCGCCCGAGGCCACCAACGTCGGTGAGCCGCAGTGAAGGTCCGAGGGGGAGACCAGTGGCACGTGCGCGCCGTCATGCGAAGCAGGGTCGATCGACAGCTCACGGGAACGGGGCGGCTCCCCCGCCACGATCCCGACGGCGCGGCGACGCTCTGCGAAACCTCACCGCCGGTGTGACCTCAGCAGCCGTGCTCGGGGCGCTCGCCTTCGCGGGCGCTCCGAGCGCGGCCGCCGTGCCTACCGACGCGTCGGAGTCCCTGGGCAAGTTCCTCGGCGGTGACGTGGTCCTCGGGAACGTGGACCTCGACTCGATCGCCGAGGTGGAGGGGGCCGACGCCGCGTACCCGTCGGGCACCTCTCCGGACACCAACCCGCTCGCAGCCGACGTGCTCAACACGCTCGACGTCGACCTCACCGACACGCTCCAGCTCTTCGGCCCGGGCGGCATCGTGGAGCTCGGTGCGGTGAACCAGTACGCTGGCGCCGACGAGGACGGCTCCACCTCCGCCTCGGGCGCCGTGACCGACCAGGGCGCCATCTCGTTGGGCGGCTCGGAGCAGTTCCCGGCCGACGCCACCGTGTCGTTGACCCCGCTGGTGCCCGAGGCCCTGCGCGACTCCACCGTCTCGCAGCTCGACCTGTCCCTCGGCGCGCTCTCCGCGACGGCCCAGGCCGAGCCCGGCTCCGACCCGACCGGCGACTACCAGATCGCGGGCGCGACCCTTGACCTCACCAGCCCCCTCGTCGGCAACGTCTACACCCAGCTTCAGAACGCCATCACCCCGGTGCAGTCGTCGCTCGACGGTCTTGAGGGCACGCTCACCACGGCGCTCGACGGCCTGATCAACGTCAATCTGGCCGTCGCGCGCTCGACCGGTGCCGTGGACGTCGCGGTCCCGGACCTCACGCAGGCGCTGCCCACCGGTTTCGTGGGCGACGGCGCCGTCCAGGTCAACCTCGAGACCGGCGAGGTCAGGGTCGACCTCGAGCAGCTGCTCGCGGACGACCCGGACCTGCCCGACCTCGACGAGCTGCCGGCGAACTACGAGATCCTCAACGGCGACGTGGTCGCTGCGATCTCCGACGCCGTCACCAGCACGATCACGTCGGTCGTGCAGGACGTCGCCGACGGCGTGCACGCCGCCGTCGAGGCCACCGCCGTCAGCGTGGACATCGACTTCCAGGTGTTCTCCGTGCTCACGTGGACGGACGTCCTGAGCCTCGACCTCGACGCCAGCCTCGCGGAGATCGACGCCGGCACCGCCACCGCGGACATCGACGTCCTCGGCAGCACCGCGCTCGTCAACACCCTGCTCGGCGCTCTAGGGCTCGGCTCCACGCAGGCGCTCGCGTCTGCGGTCGTCAACGCCCTCCTCGCGCCGGTCGGTGCGGTGTTCACCCTCCTCGACACGATGGAGAGCACGCTCGACGGCATCACGGGGCCCCTAGCGACGGAGGTCGTCGGCCCGGTCCTCGACGTCCTCACCGGCGTCGTGTCGCTCACGGGCAACGTGCAGGAGCAGCCGGGAGACCTCCCCGACCACGACCCGTCGGGGGCAACCTCGTTCACGGAGCGCGCGCTGTCGGTGCGCCTGCTCTCGCTCGGCACCGGCGACGACCTGGCCACCGTCAACCTCGCGTCGGCGACCGTCCGCGCCGTGGCGGCACCGACGATCGCCGCCGACCCGGCGACGGTCCAGGCCGATGCCCGGACGACGATCACCGGCGCCGGCTTCGCGCCCGAGACGCCACTGACCGTCCAGCTCACCGACGCAGCCACGGGCGACCCCGTCGGCGACCCGGTCTCCGTCACGTCGGACGGCGACGGAGCGTTCAGCGTTCCGCTGCCGGTCGGTGCGGACACCGCGCCGGCCGACTACACGGTCACGGCGACCGGCGACCCGTCCGGCGTCGTCCCGTCCGCCCCGCTCACGGTCACCGCCGCGCCGAGCATCGCCGCCGACCCCGGCACCGTCCCGGCCGGCGGCAGCACCACCATCACCGGCGAGAGCTTCACGCCCGCGGGCGACGTCACCGTCCAGCTCGTCGACGAGAACGGTGACGCCGTGGGAGACCCGGTCGCCACGACCGCCGACGACGCGGGCGCCGTCGAGGTCGCCCTGCCCACCGGTGCGGGCACCGCCCCGGGCGCGTACACCGTCGTCGCCACGGACGCGGGGACCGGTGCGACCGCGGAGGCGGACCTCGCCGTGACCGCGGCCCCCGCGATCACGCTCGACCCGACGACCGTGACGCCGGGCGGGACCACGACGGTGACCGGGACCGGGTTCACCCCCGGGTCCGAGGTCTCCGTCCAGCTCACGGACGAGAGCGGCGAGCCCGTCGGCGACCCGATCACCACCACGGCCACCGACGCGGGCGCCATCGGGGTCCCGTTCGTCGTCCCCGCCGATGCCGCGACGGGCGACTACTCCGTGGCCGCCGCGGACGTCACGGGTGCCACCGCCACGGCGGACCTCACGGTCATCGACCCCGCCGTCACCACCGACCCGGGCACCGTCCCGGCCGGCGGCACCACCACCGTCACCGGCAGCGGCTTCACGCCCGGCGGGGAGGTCACCGTCCAGCTCACGGGCCCCGGTGGCACCCCGGTCGGCGAGCCGGTCACGACGACGGCCACGGAGGCGGGAGCCATCGAGGTCGCCCTTCCGACGGCTCCGGGCACGGCCCCGGGGACGTACGCGGTGGTCGCGACCGACGTCTCCGGCCTCACCGCCGAGGTCCCGCTCGAGGTCACCGAGACGCCGACCATCGTCGTCGACCCCGGCACGGTCCCGGCGGGCGGCACCACCACGGTCACCGGCGACGGGTTCACGCCCGGAGGCGAGGTGACCCTGCAGCTCACCGACGCCGACGGCGACCCGGTCGGCGACCCCGTCACCACGGCCGCCGGGGACGACGGCGCCATCGAGGTCGACGTCCCCGTACCGGCCGACACCACGCCGGGCGACCTCGCCGTCGTCGCCACAGACCCCTCGGGCGCCACGGCCGAGGCCCCGCTCGAGGTCACCGAGGCGCCGACCATCGTCGCCGACCCGGGCACCGTCCCGGCAGGCGGCACCACCACCGTCACCGGCGACGGGTTCACGCCCGGAGGCGAGGTGACCCTGCAGCTCACCGACGCCGCGGGCGACCCGGTGGGTTCCCCGGTGACCGTGGCGGCCGGGCCGGGCGGCGAGGTCAGCACTCCCCTGACGGTGCCGTCGGGCACGCCGAGCGGCCCCACCACCGTCGTCGCCACCGACGCCACGGGCGCCACGGCCGACGCCCCGCTCGCCGTCACCGGGCCGCCCTCGGTCGCCGTCGACCCCGGCACCGTCCCGGCCGGCGGTACCACGACCGTCACCGGCGGGGGCTTCACGCCGGGCGAGGACGTGACCGTGCAGCTCACGGACGAGGACGGCGAACCGGTCGGCGACGCGGTCACCACGACCGCCACCGACGCGGGCACGATCGAGGTGGAGCTCACCGTTCCGGCCGACGCCGCGCCGGGCGATCACACGGTCGTGGCCACCGACTCCTCCGGCGCCACGGCCGACGCCCCGCTCACGGTCACCGCGGCACCGACCGTCGCCGTCGACCCTGGCACCGTGCCGGCCGGCGGCACCACCACCGTCACCGGCGCCGGCTTCACGCCCGGCGAGGACGTCACCGTCCAGCTCACCGACGACGCCGGGAACCCGGTCGGCGACCCCGTCACCACCACCGCCGACGACAGCGGCGCCGTCGAGGTCGACCTCCCGGTTCCCGCGGGCACCACCCCGGGTGACTACACGGTCGTCGCCTCCGACGTCACGGGCGCCACCGCCGAGGCTCCGCTGGCCGTCACCGCCGCCCCGACGATCGCGGCCGACCCCGGCACCGTCCCGGCCGGCGGCACGACCACCGTCACCGGCACCGGCTTCACCCCCGGCGAGGACGTCACCGTCCAGCTCACCGACGCCGACGGCGAGCCCGTCGGTGACCCGGTCACCACGACCGCCACCGACGCGGGCGCGATCGAGGCCGTCGTGTCGACGACGGCCGGCACGCCGCCCGGTGACCACACCGTCGTCGCCACCGACGTCACCGGGGCCACGGCCCAGGCGCCGCTCGAGATCACCACGGCCCCGACCATCACCGTCGAGCCCGGCACCGTGCCCGCCGGCGGCACCACCACCGTCACCGGCGACGGCTTCACCCCCGGCGCCGACGTGGTTGTCCAGCTCACCGACGACGCCGGAAACCCGGTCGGCGACCCGGTCTCGGCGACCGCCGGGGACGACGGCACGATCGAGGTCGACCTCCCGGTCCCGGCCGACACCACCCCGGGCGACCTCACCGTCGTCGCGACGGACTCCTCCGGCGCCGCCGCCGAGGCCCCGCTCGAGGTCACCGAGGCGCCGACCATCGTCGTCGACCCGGGCACGGTCCCGGCGGGCGGCACCACCACCGTCACCGGGGAGGGCTTCACCCCCGGCGAGGACGTCACCGTCCAGCTCACCGACGCGGACGGCGACGCGGTCGGCGACCCCGTCACCACGACCGCCGACGACGACAGCGCCATCAGCGTCGACCTCCCGGTCCCGGCCGACACCACACCCGGTGACTTCACGGTCGTCGCCTCCGACGTCACGGGGGCCGCCGCAGAGACGCCACTGACGGTCACCGCCACCCCCGCCCTCGTGGCCGATCCCGGCACCGTGCCCGCCGGCGGCGCCACCACGGTGACGGGCACCGGCTTCACGCCGGGGTCGGACGTCGCCGTGCAGCTCACCGACCCTGACGGGGAGCCGCTCGGTAGCCCGATCACGGTGACGGCGGGCGACGACGGCGGCTTCGAGGTCGACGTCCCCGTCCCGGCCGACGCCGAGCCCGGTGACCACTCCGTGGTGGCGCAGGACGTCAGCGGAGCGACGGCCGAGGCCCCGCTCGTGGTCACGTCCGCCCCGACGATCGCCGTCGACCCGGGCACCGTGCCCGCCGGCGGCTCCACCACGGTCACCGGCGACGGGTTCACCCCCGGCGAGGACGTCACCGTCCAGCTCACCGACGCCGACGGCGACGCGGTCGGCGACCCCGTCACCACCACCGCCGGAGACGACGGCACCATCAGCGTCGACCTCCCGGTCCCGGCCGACACCACCCCCGGTGACCTCACCGTCGTCGCCACCGACTCCTCCGGCGCCACGGCCGAGGCGCCGCTCGAGGTCACCGCGGCCCCGACGATCGCCGTCGCCCCCGGCACCGTCCCGGCCGGCGGCACCACCACCGTCACCGGGGAGGGCTTCACCCCCGGCGAGGACGTCACCGTCCAGCTCACCGACGCGGACGGCGACGCGGTCGGCGACCCCGTCACCACGACCGCCGACGACGACGGCGCCATCAGCGTCGACCTCCCGGTCCCGGCCGACACCGCCCCGGGCGACCTCACCGTCGTCGCGACGGACTCCTCCGGCGCCGCCGCCGAGGCCCCGCTCGAGGTCACCGCCGCCCCGACGATCGCCGCCGACCCCGGCACGATCACGGCGGGCGACGCCACCACCGTGTCCGGCGACGGGTTCACGCCCGGAGGCGAGGTGAGCGTCCAGCTCACCGACGCCGACGGCGACCCGGTCGGCAGCCCCGTCACCACCACCGCCGACGACGACGGCGCCATCAGCGTCGACCTCCCGGTCCCGGCCGACACCGTCCCAGGTGACCTCACCGTCGTCGCGACCGACTCCTCCGGGGCGGCGGCGGAGGCCCCGCTCGTCGTGACCGCTCCCGAGCGGCCGACGCTCACCGCCGACCCCGGCAGCGTCCCGGCCGGCGGCACGACGACCGTGTCAGGCGGCGGTTTCGTCCCGGGCGACGCGGTCACGGTGCAGCTCGAGGACGCCGCGGGCGCGCCGGTGGGCGACGCGATCGACGTCGTCGTCGGTCCGGACGGCACCTTCACGGTCGTCCTCCCCGTGCCGGACGACGCCACCCCCGGCAACCACACGGTCGTCGCGACCACCTCCGACGGCGGCACGGTGGAGGCGGACCTGATCGTCACCGTGGGCGCGCCGCAGGAGCCGATCATCGACGTCGACCCGGGCTCCGCCGCCCCCGGCGACACCGTGACGGTCACCTGCGACGGGTTCGGCGGCGGCACCGTGAACGTCCAGCTCGTGGGGCCGGACGGGGAGCCGGTCGGCGGCCCTGTCGAGTGCGTGCCCGGTGACGACGGGAGCGGCACGGTCGAGCTGCCGGTGCCGGACGACGCCGAGCCCGGCGACCACACCGTGGTCGGCACGGGCCCCGACGGCACGACCGCCGAGGCGCCGCTGACCGTCGCGGATCCCGGGACCGCACCCGGCGAGCGCGAGCTGCGCGCCTGGTTCTCCGAGGACGTGGTCGGCCGTGGCGACGTCCAGACGTTCCAGGCCTCCGGGTTCGACCCGGGCGAGCAGGTACGGGCCGTCGTCGCGTCCGAGCCGGTGACCCTGCCGGTCACGGTGGCGGACGCCGACGGGGTCGCGACCTGGACGTTCGACGTCCCGGCGGACTTCGAGCTCGGCATCCACATCGGCACCGCCACGAGCGTCGAGGCGGGCGACTCCGCCGCGGCGACGTTCCGCGTGGTCCTCACGGACGCCGGGCTCGACCCCGAGTCCGGCGGCGCCCCCGGCGCGCCGGACGCCGGACCCACCACGCCAGGTGCCGGCACCCTGCCCCGCACGGGCCCAGGAGACCTGCTCGCGCTGAGCCTGCTCGCGCTGCTGCTCCTCACTGCGGGTGCGGCGACCGTGGCGACGACGCGGCGACGGGCGACGCCGAAGGGCTGACCGCCCGCGGGCACGACGACGCCCCGTCACCTCCCAGGAGGTGGCGGGGCGTCGTCGTGCGTGTCGTGGGTCCGCTCAGCCCACGCGGTGCAGCCAGCGCACGGGAGCGCCGGCGCCGGCGTAGCGGAAGGGCTCGAGCTCGTCGTCCCAGGCGGTGCCCAGGGCGAGGTCGAGCGCCTCGCGCACGCCGCGGCCGTCGTGCGCGGACTCCATCGCGGCCCGGACACGATCCTCCGGGACGACGACGTTGCCGTGCACGTCGGTCATGGCGTGGAAGATGCCGAGGTCGGGCGTGTGCGACCACCGTGCGCCGTCGGCGCCGTGGCTCGCCTCCTCCGTCACCTCGTAGCGCAGGTGGTCCCAGCCCCGCAGGGCAGAGGCCAGCCGGGCACCCGTTCCCTGGGCGCCCTGCCACGAGTACTCGGCACGGTAAAGTCCGCGCCCCGCCGGCTGGGCAGTCCAGTCCAGCGACACGCGTCCCCCGAGCACGTTGCCCGCCGCCCACTCGAGGTGAGGGCAGAGCGCACGGGGTGCCGAGTGCACGAACAGCACACCGCGAGTGATCGCACCAGCCATGTTGTCCTCCCTGGTTCCGAGGTCCGTCTTCCCCTACGTCCTCGAACCGGTGGGCCTGCTGGTCGGCGAGCTCTGACGGTGTGTCGTCTTGACACATCCTGCCCGATGGCGGGCGAGGGTGCGAGAGGAAACGCAGACTTCATGCTTCCTCTTGAGCACCCCTTGAGGAACTCAGAGGCGCTCGCGCAGCTCCCGCATGGCCTTCTTGCGCGCCGTGCGCTCGAGGCGGTCCAGGTAGAGCTTGCCGTCCAGGTGGTCGCACTCGTGCTGGAGGCATCGCGCCATGAGGCCGGTGCCCTCGACCACGAGCTCGTTGCCGTCGACGTCCATGCCGACGACGCGGGCGTACCACGCACGGGTGGTGGGGTACCAGAGCCCCGGCACCGACAGGCAGCCCTCGTCGCCGTCCTGGGTCTCCTCCGAGAGGTCCACGATGCGCGGGTTGAGCACGTAGCCGATCTCGTCGTCGACGTTCCAGGAGAACGCCCGCAGGCTCACGCCGATCTGGTTGGCCGCGAGGCCCGCCCGGCCGTCGGCGTCGACGGTCTCGACGAGGTCCTCCACGAGGGAGCGGACTCGATCGTCCACGGTGGTGATCTCGTCGCAGGGTGTGCGCAGCACGGGGTCGGGCAGCACCCGGATCTCTCGCATCGCCATGGCCCGCATTCTCCCACGTCGTGAGCCGGTGGAGGCGCCGAATATCACGGTTTGATAACGTGCCGAGCGATGCTACGACCGATGACCGAGTCAACCACGCCCCCCGCCCCCGCACCGGGGCGGGCAGCCGCCCCCGCTGCGGGACGCCCGCGCCTCGCCGCCCTCGACGGGATGCGGTTCGTCGCGGCCATGGCCGTGCTCGCCTACCACTATCTCGCCGTCAACCACTCGGCCTGGGGCCCGCGCACCGACGAGGCGTTCCCGAACCTCCAGCCCGTCGCCGTCTTCGGGTCCTTCGGGGTCCAGCTCTTCTTCGTGGTCAGCGGGTTCGTCATCCTCATGTCCGCCTGGGGCCGCGACGTCCGGTCCTTCACCGCCTCGCGCGTGGGCCGCCTCTTCCCGGCGTACTGGCTGTCCGTGGCCGCCGTCGTGCTGCTGCTCGTGGTCGTCGCACCCGGCCACAAGGAGGTCGGCATCCCCGAGACGGCGGCGAACCTCACGATGGTCCAGCGCGCGTTCGGGGTGCAGGACATCGAGACCGTCTACTGGACCCTGTGGGCCGAGCTGCGCTTCTACGTCCTCGTCGGCGTGCTGCTCGCCTTCGGGATGACCCGCAACCGGCTCGTGGCCTTCGCCGCCGTGTGGCCCGTGCTCGCGGCCGTGGCGGTCCAGTCGGGCAGCACGCTCTGGATCACCGTGCTGGTGGGCACCGACGCCCCGCTGTTCGCCGGGGGCATGATGCTCTACCTGCTGACCAAGGAGCGCCGCTCGCTGGTGCTGTGGCTCGTGCTCGCGCTCAACATCGCCCTGGCCGGCGTGATCTCCGGCCACAGCCAGGCGTTGCGGATCGCCCACAGCACCGACGTCACCATCAGCCCCCAGACCTCCTGGGTCGCCATCCTGGTCTGCTTCGCCCTGGTCGCGCTGGTGTCGCTCACCCGCCTCAACCGGCTGTCGTGGAAGTGGCTCACCCTCGTCGGCGCCCTGACGTACCCGCTGTACCTGCTGCACTCCTCGTGGGGCCAGTGGCTCATCGGCAAGGCGAGCCCGCACGCGCCGGCGGCCGTGACGTTCGCCGTCGTCACCGTCGTCATGCTCGCCGCCGCCTACCTCGTGCACCGGTTCGTGGAGCGGCCGTTCGGCCCGCGCCTGAAGCGTGCCGTCGCGCGCGACCTCGAGCGCGCCGGACGCGCCCTCGGCCACGCGCCGGCCAGGACGACCCGCGCTCAGGCCCCCGAGGCGGAACCGGTCTCGTCCAGGTAGGCCTCCAGCACGTCGCGCAGCACCAGCGCCTGGTTGTGCTCCGTGTCGCGCGCCGAGAACACCAGCGTCAGGCGCCGGTCCCCCGCGCCCAGCCCCGCCAGCTCCGGAACCTCCGGGTTGTCCACGAGCTCGGCGCGGTAGCGGCGTTCGAACTCCTCGAACCGGTCCGGGTCGTGGTGGAACCAGGTGCGCAGGTCCGTCGACGGCGCGACCTCCTTGCACCAGCGGTCGAGGTGGGCGTGCTCCTGGGAGATCCCGCGCGGCCAGAGCCGGTCCACGAGCACCCGCGCGCCGTCGTCCGGGGCCGGCTCTTCGTACACGCGCTTGACGGTGATGGTCACTCACCCATGACACCGCGGCACGGGGGCCACCGCACGCCCCGGCCACCGCGCCGGTATGCTCGCCGCGCGCCCCGTTAGCTCAGCTGGTCAGAGCAGTCGACTCATAATCGATCGGTCGCCGGTTCAAGCCCGGCACGGGGCACTCCGAGACGGCGACGCCGGCGACAGAGCGACGAAGGTGGATGTGTGAGTATCAGCTCGGGTGGGGCAACCCTCGAGGACGGTGGCAGCACGTGGATCGTCTGGGGTGAGGTCGACGTCGCCGTCGCCCAGGACGTCGGCGACACGCTCAAGGCGTCCCTAGACGGACGACCCAAGACGATCGACCTCCGCCGGGTCACCTTCCTCGACTCGTCCGGCCTGCGGCTCCTCCTGCTCGGAGGGACCGCCGAGGAGGGGCCGCTGCTCGTCGGCGCCCCGGCCGCCGTCCGCGACGTCATCACCCTCACCGGTCTCGAGCACACGGTCCGGTTCGCCGAGCCCGACAGCACGCCGACCTCCGGCGACGACGACTCCTGACCCATCCCGCCGCCCTCACCCCGGCGGCCGCCTGACCTCGCGCTGACCTCTGGAGGAGAACCCTTGGACGACACCGTCATCCCGTCCGTCGTGTCCGGCGTGCCGATGGCACCGCCGCCACCGGGGTACGCCCCGGTCGCGGAATGGGTCCTCGCCGACTCCGAGGAGCTCAGCCGGCTGCGGTCCGCCCTCGCCCGCATCGTCGGCCCCTCGGGCGACGGTGCCACCGCGATGCACGACACCGCGGAGAAGATCGTCCTGATCGCCTCCGAGCTGGCGACGAACGCCCTCCTGCACGGTCTTCCGCCGACCGTCGTCCGCCTGCTGCGTGACGAGCGCACCTGGCTCCTCGACGTCGTCGACCACGACGTCGCCGGGGTGCCGGCCGTCGACGGCGACCGCCCCCCGGGCCACGGCGGGCTCGGCCTCCTCATCGCCGAGCGCCTGTCGGCGCGCGTGGGGTGGTACACCTCCGGCCCGGCAAAGCACGTGTGGGCGTCCTTCCCGTTGAACCACCCCGGCTGACCTGCGAAGAGGCGGTGACGAGACGCACTCGAGCCGCTATCCTCCAGGGCCATGCTCCGCGTGCTGCCGATGCTGGCCTACCTCGCGCTCGTCGTCTACGCCCTCGTCGACGTCGTCCAGTCCGACGAGGAGGACGGCGGCGGCATCCAGAAGGGCTTCTGGATCCTCATCATCCTGCTGCTCCCGTTCGCCGGGTCGATCGCGTGGCTCGTCGTGAGCCGCAGGGTCCGCGCGAACCGCGGGCCCGCGCCGCGGACCGGGTACCCCGCCGGGCCCGTGCCGCCGGCGCAGTACCCGGGGCGTCGGCGCACCTGGGAGACGGACGAGACCGCCGCCGCCGAGCCCGACGACGACCCGGAGATGCGCTGGCTGCTGGAGCAGGCGCGGCTCAAGCACGAGCGCGAGCAGGCCGCGCGGGACGCACCCCGTCCGGTCGACGACGAAGGACGCACCGCCGCGGGCTGATCACACGGGGAGCGGGACGCCCCCCTCGCTCAGCCCGCCCAGCGCTGGAAGGCGTCGTCGGGCATCGGCACGGCCGTCGCCGCCAGGGCCGCCACGTCCGCCTCGGGCGCCGGCCGCGACTCGACGACCACCATCCACCCCTCGGGGACACCAGGGACCGCGCACCGCACATCCACACCGGGCACCTCCGGCGCGGTCGAGTGGACATCGCACGGCGACTCCTCCGGAGGCAGCGCGATCGACCCGGGCGGGTAGGTGAGCACGGTGACGGAGATCCCGGGCGCCGAGTAGGTCGCCGACGAGTGCTCCTCCCCGACGACGACGTCGTACGGCTCGAGGTCCGGGACGTCGAGCACGTACGGACGGGTCAGCGCAGCCTGCGCCTCCTGCCACGACGCCTGCTCGGCCGCGCGGTGCGAGAGCCACCCGGCGACACCGAGCACGACGAGGACGAGCACGCCCGCGAGCCTCCAGGCCCGTGGCAGCGCCAGTGCGGCCACCGCGCCGGCGAGCAGGGCGGCCACCGCGCCCACGAGGACGGGCGGCGCCGGAGCGAACAGCGACGGAGCGAGCGAGTGCACGGCCCACGCCACGGTCGCGACGACCGGCGCGAGTCCGCCCACTCCCCCGGCGCTCGGGCTCGCCGACCG
This sequence comes from Isoptericola sp. NPDC019571, assembly GCF_044389385.1. Classification (NCBI taxonomy): domain Bacteria; kingdom Bacillati; phylum Actinomycetota; class Actinomycetes; order Micrococcales; family Promicromonosporaceae; genus Isoptericola; species Isoptericola sp. NPDC019571. The sequence continues at coordinate 403,694 of NZ_JBIRXZ010000003.1, read as the reverse complement.
CATCACGGCCCGGCAGACCCAGGAGGCCAGGCCGACCGGCACCGCCAGCAGCAGGAGGCCCGCTCCCCCGACGCCGGTGCTCAGCGCCGCCACCACGAAGACGTAGTACACGAACGGGAGCGACAGGGCGGTCGTCGCCACGACGACCAGCAGGCGTGTCGCCGGCGCCGGGGGCGACGGGGTCGCCACCGTGCTCCCTGTCCCTGTCTGCGGCCGCGTCGGCGTCATGCGCACATCCTGCCGGGCTGCCGCCACCGCGACCAACGGTTCGGCCGTCGTGGGTCGCCGACGACCCGCGGACGGCGGCCGGATCGATACGGTGGCGCCATGTGGTTCCGCCGCTCCCCTCTGCCCGACGACGTCCGTCGCACGCTCCCTCTGGCCCGGGGGGAGCGCGTCCTCGCGTCCGCGCAGCTCCCCGACGACCGGTGGGCCGTGGCGACGACGGCGGACCTCGTCGTCGTCGGACCGGGCGTCGGCGAGGTCGTGACGCGGCGCCCGTGGTGCGACGTCGACCGCGGCGTGTTCGACCCCGAGCGGTCCGAGCTGGCGATCGAGTGGGTGGACGCCGCCCCGGACACCGTGCTGCGGCTCGTGGACGCGGAGCGCACGTCGTTCCCCCAGGCCCTGCGGGAGCGCGTCCAGTGGTCGGTCGTGCTGGCCGAGACGGTGGCGGTGCCCGGCGGCGACGTGAAGGTCGCCGTCCGGCGGACGGCGGACGGCGAGCTCTTCTCGCAGGCGATCGCCGGGCAGGGCGTCGATCTCGACGACCCGCGGGTCGCCCGAGTGGTGGACGCCACGGAGTCCAGGGTCCGGGGAGCGTCCGGACTACCCGTGTGAGCCTGGTAGTGTTCTTCCCGGTTCGAAGGCCACCGGCCGGACGACCACGCGATCCCGCGTAGCTCAGCTGGCAGAGCATCCGACTGTTAATCGGACGGTCGTTGGTTCAAGTCCAACCGCGGGAGCATCGAGAAAGGCCCCTGACCTGCAGTGCAGGACAGGGGCCTTCGTCGTGCCCGGTCAGAGGGTCAGCAGGCGCTCCATCAGGTGCGGGGTGAGCGGCGCGTCGGTGGCGAGGACCACGCGGGTGCGCGCTCCGGGCACGTCGGGGTATCCGGCGTACCGGCCGCGCAGGTCGCACACCGTCTGGCCGCGGCCGGGGCCGGCGGTGGCGTCGACGACGACCGGGACGCGCGGCGCGAGCGTCGGCGTCACGCCGCCGGTCGCGATCGCGGCGGCCAGCGGGTCGTGCAGGGCCGAGCAGCGGCGGCCGAACGTGTCCACGTGGAACCCGAAGTACAGGTCGAGCACCTCCCCCAGCCACGGGGCCAGCGCCGTGCCCGCCTCGAGCAGCGCCTTGCGGTCGGACTCCTCGAGCACGTCGGCCATCGTGACGTCGAGCGGCACGAGGGTGACGTCCCAGTCGGCCGCGAGCACCTCGGCGGCCGCCTCCGGGTCCTTCGCGATGTTCGCCTCGGCGACCGGCGTCACGTTCCCCGGGTGCAGGGCCGCCCCGCCCATGATCGTCAGGTCCCGGACACGCGCCGGGAGCGTCGGGTCGGCGCGGAGCGCGAGGGCGAGGTTGGTGAGCGGACCGACGGCGACGACGCGCAGGGCGCCGGCGTGCTCGTGCGACAGGCGGAGCAGCAGCTCGACCGCCGACTCCCCCCCGACCTCCCGTCCGGACGGCGGCAGCGCGACGTCACCCACGCCGTTGCGGCCGTGCACCGACGGCGCGCCGCCGTCGTAGCTGCCCGCCAGCGGGTCATGGGCCCCCACGGCGACAGGGACGTCGGGCCGGCCCGCGAGCGCCAGCAGGTCGAGCGTGTTGACGGCGCCCTGCCGGGCGTCGATGTTGCCGCTGACGCTCCCGACACCGACCAGGTCGGCCTCGGGCGAGGCGAGCAGGTAGGCGAGCGCGAGCGAGTCGTCGACACCGGTGTCGCAGTCGAGGTACAGCGGGGTGGCGGAGAGGCCGGGCAGGGTCACGGGGCGTCCTTCGAGATCGTGGGGATACGCCCCCAGTCTCTCGCAGTCGACCGGCGGGTACCGGGAATACCCGCCACGGCCTGCGGGCTTGTGCCTCACGTGCCCACGACCGGTCATGTCTCTGTCGGCCTGCGCTCCGAGCGCGGCCCCATCCTGCTGTCGCTGATGCTCTCGACGGCGCTCGTCGCGCTCGACGCCACGATCATCGCCACGGCGTCGGCGACCATCGCGCGAGAGCTGGGCGGGTTCGACCAGCTGCCCTGGCTGTTCTCCACGTACCTGCTCGCCCAGGCCGTGAGCACCCCGGTGTTCGGGCGGCTGGCCGACGTGCTCGGCCGCAAGCGGCTGATGCTCGTCGGTGTCGCGCTGTTCTTCGCGGGGTCGGTGCTCGCCGGCGCGGCCCCGACGATGGGCGTGCTGATCGCCGGGCGTGTGGTGCAGGGGCTCGGCGCGGGGGCCGTCATGCCGGTGTCGATGACGATCGCCGCGGACATCTACACGCTGGAGGAGCGGGCGAAGACCCAGGGCTACCTCGCGTCCGTGTGGGCGATCTCCGCCGTTGTCGGGCCGACGCTCGGCGGCGTGTTCTCCCAGTTCACGAGCTGGCGCTGGATCTTCTGGGTGAACATCCCGCTGTGCGCGCTCGCCGCCTGGATGCTGGCCCGCCGGTACCACGAGGCCCCGCGCACCGGCGAGCGCGAGCCGATCGACTACCTCGGCGCCGCGCTCCTCGCGGGCGGCAGCACGATGCTGCTGCTCGGCCTCCTCGAGGGCGGCACGCGGTGGGGCTGGGGCTCGCTGCCGTCGGTCGTGGTCTTCTCCGTCGCGGTGCTGCTGCTCGCCGCGTTCGGCGTGCAGGCGCGCCGCACGCGGCACCCGATCGTGGACCTCGCCATCCTGCGCCGCCGGGTGGTGGGCGTGTCGACCGCGGTCTCGCTGCTCGTGGGCGTCGTCGTGCTCGGTCTGTCGACGTACGTGCCGATCTACGCCCAGGGCGTGCTGGGCACCGGACCGCTCGTCGCGGGCTTCGCGCTCGCCGCGATGACCGTGGGCTGGCCGCTCTCCGCGTCCAACGCGGGCCGCCTCTACCTGCGCATCGGCTTCCGGTACACGGCGATGATCGGTACGTCGCTCGTCGTGGTGGGCACGGCGCTCACGCTGCTGCTCGCGTCCGGCTCGTCGGTGGTCGCCGTCGCGGGCGCGTGCTTCGTCATCGGCGCGGGCATGGGCCTGACCGCCGTACCCACGCTCATCGCCGCGCAGTCGCAGGCGTCGTTCACCGAGCGCGGCGCGGTGACGGGCACCAACATGTTCGCGCGCTCCCTCGGCTCCGCCGTGGGCGTCGCCGTCTGCGGCGCGATCGTCAACGCGCGCACGACCCTCGGCCCGGACGGCACGCCGGTGGGCCCGGGCCTGATGTCCGCGATCCACCTCGTCTTCGTGCTCCTGGTGGCCGTGGCCGTGGTGCTGGTGGTGCTCGCCACGCTCATGCCCGCCGACCTGCAGGAGGCCCGCGAGCGCCGCGCTCGCACCGAGGCCGCCGCCTGACCGCTCACGGCAGGGCGGGCGGCGTCCAGCCCATGACGGCGCGCGCGCCGCGGGTGACGGCGGCGGCCGGCAGCCGCCGCATCACCGCGTTGCGCAGCGCCTGACCGCGCGGGCCCAGGTGGGAGCCGAACCGGCCGCTGGCCACCGACGCGCGGGCGAGCGCCCGACACCGCGGCCTGCGCGCGGCGTCGTACGCCGCGAGCGCCTCGCCGAAGGGCTGACCCGCGGCGACGCCGGCCGCCACGATCCGGCCCACGCACACGCCGTCCTCGAGGGCGGTGGCCGCCCCCTGGCCCATCGTCGGCAGGGTGGCGTGCGCGGCGTCGCCGACCATGACGACGCGGCCCCGCACGTAGCGCGGCAGCCCTCCGGGCAGGTGCAGGACGTCGTGCCGGATCACCGCCTCCGGGGGCGTCGCGGAGATCACCCGCCGCACCTCGTCGGCCCAGCCCGCGAACCGGTCCGTGGCTGCGCCGTGCTCGTCGTCCAGCCGCGCACCCTCGGGCATGCGCACGTACCCGTACCAGTAGGTCGCGCCGCCGGACACGGGCATGGTGCCGAACTCGGCGTGCGGGCCCCAGTACTGCAGCAGGCCCGGCCCGGCCGCCAGGCCCGGCACGACCGCGCGCCAGCTCGAGAACCCCGAGTACGCGGGCCGGCTGCCCGGGTAGAGCGCGGCGCGCACGGCGCTGCGCACGCCGTCCGCGCCGACGACGAGGTCGGCCTCGCCCGCCCGCTCCGCGCCCGCACCGTCCGCGTGGTGCACGACGGCGCGCGCACCGCCCGGGGCGCCCGCGACGACGGTCGTGACGCGGGCGTCCGCGACGACCTCGACGCCGAGCGCGCGGGCCCGCTCGAGCAGCGCGCCGTGCAGTCGCGCGCGGTGGACGCCGCGCAGGGCGGTGGTCGCACGCAGGCCGGGGTCGTCGGGCAGGCGCAGGATCGGCCGACCGTGCCAGTCCCGGGTACCGGTGGCCCAGGTGCGCGGGCCGAGGCCCGCGACCGCGTCGTCGTCGAACCCCAGGCCGCCGAGCGCGGCGACCGCGTTCGGGGTGAGCGCCACCCCCGCGCCCACCTCGCCCAGCCGGCGCGCCCGCTCGAGCACGGTGGTGACCCAGCCCGCCTCCGCCAGCGCGACGGCCGACGCGAGCCCACCGATGCCGCCGCCGACCACGATCGCCGCCCCTGCCATGCCGCCCTCCGCCCTTCGTCGATACCACTACGTGCGTGGTGGTATCGATCTTGCCATACTGGCGCCCGTGCCCCGGACCAACCCCGAGCGCCGCCGCGCCCTCACCGACGCCGCCGTCGCGCTGCTCGTCGACGCGGGCGTCCACGGCCTCAGCCACCGGTCGGTCGAGCGCGCCGCAGGGCTCCCCGCCGGCACCGCCGCGAACTACTTCCGCGGCCGCGAGGAGCTGCTGGTCGCCACGGCCCAGCGGATCGTGGAGCTGCACCTCGCCGACGCCCGGGCCGCGACGGAGGCGTCCGTGACGGCCGAGCCGCTCGGTGGCGGCCGGCTCGCCGGCGAGGACGGCCGCGCCGAGACGCTCGAGCGGATGACCGACCTCCTCGCCGCCTCGCTGCTCGACGCCGCGACACGGCACCGCGACCGCTACCTCGCGATCGCCGAGCTCCAGCTCGAGGCCCGTCGCCGGCCGGCGCTCGCCGAGGCCCTCGCCGCGCTGGCCACCCAGGCGTCCGACCTCACCGCGGCGATGCATGCGGACACCGGCCTCGACGTCGACCCGGCGGCGGTACCCACGCTGGTCGTGCTCTACGGCGGTGCGCTGCTGACGCTGGTCACCGGCGCCGTCCCGGCCGACGCCGCCACCACCCGGCGGCTCGCCCGCGCCATGGTGCACGGCAGCCTCGCACCTTCGGGTCAGCCCTGACCGTGACCGAAACTCGTTGAGCACGCACCGCGCCCGCTGCTAGCCTCGCGGAGGCCGTGCGAGACAGAGCAAGGAGGTGGTACCCGTGAACGGATCGACACAGGTGCTCCTCCACGGAGTCATGGTCGGGCGGTAGGTCGCCCGGGAGCGCCGTTCGCTCAGTACTCCCGAGAGGCACGACCATGAACGCCACCCCCAGCTCGACACCGAGCTCGACACTGACCTTCACCGCCGAGCAGCAGCTCGACGACGACGTCCTCGAGCGCCGCTTCACCCTCGACGACATCCCCGGCTTCCTCTGGACGCCGGCCTCGGCCACGCCGGCCGCCCCCGCTCCCCTCATCCTGCTCGGCCAGCCCGGCGGGCTCGGCATGGACCGGATGTATCCGCGGCTCGCGGGGCGTGCCCGGCACACCGCCTCCGCCGGCATCGCGACGGTCGCCCTGGAGGCCCCCGGCGCAGGCAGCCGCCCGCCGCTCCCCGGCGCCGACCAGGCGCGGGCGGACCTGCGAACGGCGCTCGCCGCCGGCGAGCCGGTCCCCGACGACGTCGTCGACCGCCTGGTGCTCCCCCTGGTCGACCGGTCCGTCCCCGAGTGGCGGTCCGCCCTGGACGCGCTGCTCGCGCTGCCCGAGGTCGACGGGCCGGTCGGCTACTCGGGCGGCGTGATCGCCGTCGGCGTCCGGCTGGCGGTGGTCGAGCCCCGCATCGTGGCCGCCGGGCTGTTCGCCGGGAGCTACGTCCCCCGGTCCACGGTCGACGAGGCCCGCCGGGTGACGATCCCCGTGCACGTCCTGCTGCAGTGGGACGACGAGGGCAACGACCGCCAGGCGGCCCTGGACCTGTTCGACGCCTTCGGCTCGACGGAGAAGACGCTGCAGGCCAACCTGGGCGGGCACACCGGCGTACCGGCGTTCGCCGGCGACGACGCGGGGCGGTTCTTCGCGCGACACCTGCGGTGACCTGACGCGACACCGGGACCCGACGCCGGCCCCGACACCGGGCTCCCCTCCGCCGGCCGCTAGGGTCGGCGGATGGGAGTCCTGTCGGCGCAGGGGCCGGAGACCGTGCTCGAGACCGACCGGCTGCTGCTGCGCCCCTGGCGCGTCCCGGAGGCGGTCGTCCAGCGCGAGCTGTGGGCCGAGCGGGACCCCCGCGTCCCGCCGCACCGCCGCCTCGACGAGGCGGGCCGTCCCACCCTCGAGGAGATGGAGGCCTGGATCCGCGACGGTTCCCGCGCACCGGGGCTCGGGCTGCTGGCCGTGGAGCGCCGGCGCGAGGGCGACGTCGTCGGGTACTGCGGGCTGATCGACGGAGCCGTCGGCCCTCACGAGCCGGAGCTGGCGTACGAGCTGCTCCGGCGCACCTGGGGAGCCGGGTACGCGACGGAGGCCGCGGAGGCCGTCGTCGGCTGGGCGCGGGAGTCGGGCTACCGGCGCCTGTGGTCGACCGTCCGCGACTGGAACACCGCGTCCCTGCGGGTGCTGGCCAAGGTGGGCTTCGTGGAGTCCGGCCGCGTGGGGCCGGACGCCGTCCACGGCGACTCGCTGTTCCTGACGAGAAGCCTGTGACCGTCCAGGGAGGACGTCAGGACTCGCTGCGCTCCCGCAGCGTGCGTCGCTGCTGCTCGATGGCGAGCAGGTCGGTGAACGCCTGCTGGTAGGCCGCCGGGTCCTTCTCCTGGTCGAGCCGCTGCAGGCGGCTCTTCGCGTCCGCGATCCGGCGCGTGAGGCCGAGGTCCACGAGGGCGCGCACGACGTCGGCCACGTACGCCCCGATGACCGCCTCGCGGTCCTCGGGCACGGGCGCGACCGCGAGCTCCGTGACCAGCGGCACGACCGTCTCGGGCGCCTGCTCGGTCACGGTCTCCACCCACCGGCCACCGCCCACCTCACGGCCGGCCGCGACTCCGCCCGCGGCGCGCACGGCGTCGTGCACCGCGCGCCAGGCGGGGACGCCGAACGCGTCCTCACCGAGCTCGTCGAACGACGCCGGCACGTGCTGCGGGTACTGCAGGACGACGATCAGCGCCTGTCGCTCCAGCCGGGCCACCGGGTCGCGCGGGTCGGGCGCGGCGAGGACGGGCGTCGCTGGGACCGCCTCGGGCTCGGGGCGCGCGTCCCGGCGCTGGTCCTGGCGCTGGTCCTGGCGCGAGCCGCGCGACGGCGCGGTGGCGGCCCGGGCGACCTCCCGGCGGACGTCCTCCGTGTCGATGCCGATCCAGCGCGCGAGGGAGCGTGAGTACCCGAGCTGCATCGACCGGTCGCGGATCCCGGCGACCAGCGGCGCGGCCGCGCGCAGCGCCCCCACGCGCCCCTCGACCGTGTCGAGGTCGAACGTGTCGAGCGTGGTGCGGATGACGAACTCGAAGAGCGGCTGGCGCCCGTCGACCAGCGCCCGCACGGCCTCGGGGCCGCGGGCCATGCGCAGCTCGCACGGGTCCATGCCGCCGGGCTCGACGGCGACGAAGGTCTGGGCGTGGAACCGCTGGTCCTCGCCGAACGCGCGCACGGCGGCCTTCTGCCCGGCGGCGTCGCCGTCGAACGTGAAGATCACCTCGCCGCCCAGCGAGGCCCCCGACGCGAGCTGCAGGCCGCCGCCGGCCGTGGTGTCACCGAGCAGCCGGCGCACCACCTTGGCGTGGTCGCCGCCGAACGCGGTGCCGCAGGTCGCCACCGCCGAGTCCACCCCGGACAGGTGGGCGGCCATGACGTCCGTGTAGCCCTCGACGATCACGACGCGCTTGCCCTGCGCGATCGACTTCTTGGCCAGGTCGATCCCGTACAGGACCTGGGACTTCTTGTAGAGCGACGTCTCGGGGGTGTTGAGGTACTTCGGCCCCTGGTCGTCGTCGTACAGGCGGCGCGCGCCGAAGCCGATCACCGCTCCCGTGACGTCGCGGATGGGCCACACGAGGCGGCCGCGGAACCGGTCGTAGATGCCGCGCTGGCCCTGGCTGACCAGCCCGGACGCGACGAGCTCCGCCTGCGTGAAGCCCCGCCCCTGCAGGTGGCGCAGCAGCGCGTCCCAGCCGGTCGGGGCGTAGCCCACGCCGAAGTGCTCGGCGTCGGCGCGGTCGAAGCTGCGCTCGGCGAGGAACGCCCGCCCGGCCTGCGCCCCCGGGCCGAAGAGCTGCTCGGAGTAGAACTCTGCGGCCACCTTGTGCGCCTCGATCAGGCGCTGCCGCCTGCCCGGCTCCTCGCGCGGGCCGCGGTCGGCGGCGGCGCCGGTGCGGGAGTCCTCGTAGCGCAGCTGCACGCCCGCGCGGTCGGCGAGGAACTCGACGGCGTCGGTGAACCCCATCCCGTCGATCTTCTGGACGAACGAGATGACGTCGCCGCCCTCGCCGCAGCCGAAGCAGTGCCAGCGCCCGACGCCCGGCCGGACGTGGAACGACGGCGTGCGCTCGTCGTGGAAGGGGCACAGACCTTTGAGGGAGCCGACGCCGGCGGGCTTGAGGGTGACGTGGGCGGAGACGATCTCCTCGATCCGTGCGCGTTCGCGTACAGCCTCCACGTCCTCGCGCTTGATCAGTCCCGCCACGGCCCTGAGTCTATGCGCGCCCGGCGGCGACCAGGTCGGAGATCCCCGGGGCCGGGCGGGCGGCGGGACCGAGGGCCGCCGCGAGCGCTGCGCGGGAGGCGGCGCACCGGCGGGCGTAGGCGGCCGGCGGCGTCCCGAGGGCGCGCGCGAAGTCGGCGCTCAGGTGCGCCTGGTCGTAGTAGCCGACGGCGGCGGCGACCTCGGCGAGAGGGCGGCCGGGGTCGGCGGCGACCAGGTCCGCGGCGAGGTGGACCCGGTGGCGCTGCAGCACCCACTTGGGGCTGACGCCGACCCAGTCGGCGAAGAGCCGCTGCAGCGAGCGGGGCGTGGTGCCCACCAGGTCCGCGAGGTCCGCGACCCCGGCGTCCGGACCCAGCTCCCCCGCGACCACCGCGCCGAGCACGCGGGCGACGCGGTCGAGGGCGAGCGCCGACCGCGGCGTCCGGCACCCGGCGGCCGCGGCCCGCAGCACCGGGGTGACGGCCGCGACCGCCGCGGCGTCGTCGCCCGCCCGCGCGGCGTCCACCGCCCGGCGGCCGGCGGCCTCGACGTCGTGCGCGGTCGGTCCGCGCGTGCCCGACAGCGCGGCGGCGGCCGGCGCGACGAGGCCCGCACGCAGGACGTCCGGACCTCCGAGCAGCACCCGCAGCGCGCCCGGGCGCAGCTTGGTGCCCAGCACCGCGCCCGATCCCCGCAGCGTCCGCGAGAACAGTCCGCCGGGGATCCCGTGCACGGCGAACCCGTCGACCTCGGCCACCACGTTGGCGTTGGGGTGCGGGATCACGACCTGCGTGAACTCGGCCCCGGGCGGCAGGTCCCAGCGGACCACCCAGTGCCGCTCCACCAGGTCCGCCAGGTCGGGCGCCGGGTCGAGGCGCACGAGCGTGAACCCGCCGCGGGCCGCGGCCGGGTCGACCAGCCCGCGGGTGGTCGCCGTCGGGCGCTGTTCGAACACCTGTCGCATTCCTCCAAGACTGCACCCACCCGCCGACACCAGCATGGGAACGCACGCCGGGACCGCCCGGACGCACGCTGGAGGGAGAGCCATGGACCTGTCACCGCTGCACCCGAACCTCACGGTCGCCGACCCGCGCGCCGCCATCGACTTCTACGTCGCCGGCCTGGGCGCCGAGGTGATCGACACCATCACCGCGGGCGACGCGATCATCCACTCCGACCTGCGGATCTCCACCGCCGCCGGCTCGTCCACGTTCACCGTCGCCGCCGCGTTCCCGGCCGAGGGGGCGGTGGTGCCCGAGCCGGACGGCCCGACCACCGGCTCGTTCACGCTGAACGTGGACGACGCCGACGCCGCGCACGCCCGTGCGGTCGCCGCGGGCGCGACGAGCACGCAGGAGCCCGGCGACTGGTTCCCGGGCTTCCGGCAGGCGGCCGTGCGCTGCCCGGCCGGGCACCGGTGGTTCTTCGCCCAGGTGGCCGACGACGTCACGTCCGAGGACGTCCAGCGCGCCAGCGACGCGTGGATGGCCGAGCAGTCCTGACGACCGACGGAGTCAGTCCTGCCGCACGAGCCGCTCGTGCCACTGCAGGGCCGAGACGTCGGTGAGCGACGCGACCTGGTCGACGACGACGCGCAGCCGCGCATCGTCGTCGGCCGCGGCGCGCCAGTCGGCGGCGAACGGCGTCTCCAGGACGTCGGGGGCGCGGTCGGCCAGGACGTGGACGAGCTCGCCGACGATCTCGCGCTGGGCGCCGTACACCGGCTCGGACTCGCGCGGCGCCATGACGTAGGCGACCGCGACGCCCTTGAGCGCCAGGATCTCGTCCGCCGTCTCCTGCGGCACGACGAGCCGCGCCACGTAGCGGGTGAGCGGGCCGTCGCCGAACACCTCGCGCGTCGCGTCCTGGGCCGCCCCGCTGAACCGGCCGATGAGCTGGCTGGTCGCGTCCTTGAGCCGGGCGAGCGCCCGGCGGGAGCCGTCGAAGTCCGTCACCAGGTAGCCGGTGTCGCGCAGCCGGCACAGCGCCGCGTCGATCGCGTCGGGCTCGTGCCAGCTCCCGTACCAGGCGCGCACGTGCGCGGCGACGCGCGCCCGCTCGTCCGCGTCGTCGAGCACCCGCAGGTCGAGCCGGCCGCCCACGACCGCGTCCTCGACGTCGTGCACCGAATAGCTGATGTCGTCGGCGAGGTCCATGACCTGCGCCTCCATGCACCGCACCCGGCTGCCGAGCGCCCCGCGCCGCAGCCACTCGAAGACCGGCCGGTCGTCCGGGTAGACGCCGAACTTCGGCGTCGGGGCGCCGTCCGGGCGCGCGGGGCCGGTGCCGAACGCCCAGGGATACTTCACGCTGGCGTCCAGGCTCGCGCGCGTGAGGTTGAGGCCTCGCGGCGAGCCGTCGCCGGCGAAGATCTTGGGTTCCAGCCGCGTGAGCAGCCGCAACGTCTGCGCGTTGCCCTCGAAGCCGCCGATGCCCTCCGCGACCTCGGCGAGCGCCCGCTCGCCGTTGTGCCCGAACGGCGGGTGGCCGAGGTCGTGCGTGAGGCACGCGGTGTCCACGAGGTCCGGGTCGCAGCCGAGCGCGCGTCCCATCTCCCGCCCCACCTGGGCCACCTCGAGCGAGTGCGTCAGCCGCGTGCGCACGAAGTCGTCGCTGCCGGGCCCCAGCACCTGCGTCTTCGCACCCAGACGACGCAGGCCCGAGGAGTGCACGACGCGGGCGCGGTCGCGCTCGAACGCCGTCCGGTGCTTCGACTTGGGCGGCTCGGGGTACCAGCGCTCGGTGTCCTGGTCCGTGTACGAGCCGAGCCACTCCTCGCCCGTGTCCGGGCGCGCCGCCGGACCCAGCACGTCGGCGTCGAATGCGCCCTGCTCGAACGTCTGCACGGGGGCAGCCTAGCGAGCCCCGCCGACGCCCCGACTCACGACGCCGTGACGACCCGACCGCGGTAGACCGCCGTCCGCAGCTCCTGCTCCCACTCCGCGTACCGGGGCATGCCCCGCTCGCGCGCGACGGCGAGCTCGGTCTCGACGTCGTAGGGCACGCGCACGTGCTGGACGCCGAACGGCGCAGGGTCCGGAGAGTCCGGCACGCCCTCGAGGATCACGTACACCGGGGTCGGGTCGTCCAGCGGGTTGCCCACGCTCCCGGTGTTGAACAGCGTGCGGCCGTGCCGCGTCTCGAGGTACGCGTCGTGCACGTCGCCGTACCCCACGACCGCGGGCTCCGGCCCCGGCCCGGTGAGGTCCGTCGCGGCGAACATGCCTGCGAACTCCTCCGGCGTGTGGTGGAAGTGCACGCGCGTGTGCACGCTCGTGGCCGACGCGTGGAACAGCCGCACGCGGCGTCCCGACAGCAGCAGGTCATGGCTCAGGGGCTTGTCGCCGAGCCACGCGAGCTGGTCCGGTCGCAGCTCGTCGCGCCACCACGCCATCTCCGCCGGCGCATCGTCCTCGAGGTGCGGCAGGAAGTCGTCCCAGTTGCCGCGGACGTCCGCCTCGCACACCTCGCGCAGGCGGTCGACGACGGCGCTGCCCCGCGGCCCCTTGCCCGCGTCGTCGCCGAGGTTGACCACCCGGGTGATGCCGCGGGCCCCGACGTCCGCGAGCACGGCCTCCAGCGCGCCGAGGTTGCCGTGGACGTCGGAGATGACGGCGATGCGGTCCAGGTCACGGTCCAGGTCGTGGGGCACGCTCCGATGCTGCCACGACCGCCCGCGCGGACCATGCACCTGTGCACGTTCTGAGCGCTCAGAGGCTGCACAGGTGCATGGTCGCCGTCAGGCGAGGCGGACGACGGCGACGCCCGGCCCGTCGCCGGCGACGGCCAGGCCGTCCGCGGTCGCGCGCACGGGGAGGCCGCCGTACAGCACCTCCGGCTCCGCGCCGGGCGCGAGCAGGTGTCCCGGCAGGCGCACGCCCGGCCACGGCGCCCGGGCCAGCACCACGAGCACGCGCTCGTGAGGCGTCTCGCGCAGGTAGGCCACGGCGTCGTCGTGCACGGCGGCCCAGCGCAGGCCGCCGTCGCGCAGGGCGCCGGACGACGAGCGCAGCGCGGACAGGCTCCGGTAGACGTCCAGCGTCGCGGCGTCCCACCGCGGGCCGCCGCCGCGCGCGGCCTGGTCCCACGCCATCGTGGTGCGGGCGTGCTCCCCGTTCGTGCCGGTGGCGCCCACCTCGTCGCCCGCGAACACGACCGGCGCGCCCGGGTAGGTGAACAGCAGCGTCGCCGCGACCTCGACCAGCTCCCGCGAGCCGACGATCGAGCGCAGCCGCGGCGTGTCGTGCGAGCCCAGCATGTTCCACTGCGTGGCTGCCACCTGCCAGGGCACCAGGGCCGCGACCTCGCGCATCGTCTCCACCATGGCGGCCGCCGGACGGCGCGGCACCGGCACGGGAAGGTCGAGGAAGGACACGTCCGAGCCCTCGGGCACCAGCCACGACCAGGCCGGGCGCGTGAAGCCCGCGTAGTTCATGGTCGCGTGCCACCCGTCGCCGGCGAGGTCCCCGGCGGCGTCGTGGAAGTGCTCGGCGACCAGCGCGCCGTCGGGACGCTCCGCGAGGATGCGCTCGCGCAGCGCCCGCGCGACGGCGTGCGTGCGGTCCGCGCTCCCCCGCCGCCCGGTCATGTTGGCCACGTCCACGCGCCACCCGTCGAGGGCGAACGGCTCGCGCAGGTACCGGGCGATCACGGCGTCCTCCCCGGTGACCATGCGCCGCCACGTCTCGTCGGCCGCCCAGTCGAGCTTGGGCAGCGACCCGTGCCCGAGCCAGCCGACGTACGGGTCCCCGCCGTCCGGCCGCACGACGTCGGGCCCGCCGTCGTCCCACAGGTACAGCCCGCGCTCGGGCGAGGCCGGGTCCTCGAGCGCCCGGGCGAACCACTCGTGCCCGTCTCCGGTGTGGTTGGTCGTCACGTCGCCCATGAGGCGCATCCCGCGGTCGTGCACGGCCCGGGCCAGGCGCGCGTACGCGGCGTCGCCGCCGAGCAGCGGGTCGACGTGGTCGAAGGTCGCCGCGTCGTAGCGGTGGTTCGACCGGCCCGGGAAGACCGGCGTCAGGTAGAGGGTGCGTACGCCGAGCGCCTGGAGGTGGTCGAGGTGCAGGGCGACGCCGTCGAGGTCGCCGCCGAAGAGCTGCGTGCCGGCCAGCGGCCCGGAGCCGGCGGGCTCGTCGTCCCACGCGGCGGGCACGGCCCATCCCGGGACGTCCCGGCCGTCGGCCGCTGCGGAGCGCGCGAAGCGGTCGGGGAAGACCTGATAGGCGAGCCCGTCGCGCAGCCACCCGGGCGCCGGCGCGTGGGTGGTGAGGCGGAAGCTCGCGGCGTCGGGCACCTCGCGGTCGTGCACCCCGCGCCCGTCGAGCCAGCGGTAGCCGCCCGGCACGTCGAGGAAGAAGCGGTACGAGGTCACCGGGTGGTGCACGACGACGTCGGCCGCGTACCAGTCCTCGTGCGCGTCGCCGCCGTCGCGGCGCGCGGGCAGCAGGCGGGGCTCGCCGTCGCGCACGGTCCGGACGCGGACGTCGCGCACGCCCGCCCCCTTCGGCACCCGCACGCGCACGGTGACCTCGTCGCCGAGCGCCGGCGTCGCGGTCGGGGCGAACAGCGCGGAGCCGTCGTGGTGGGGCGCGTCCAGGAGGGCGCGGACGGCGCCCGGGGCGGTGCTCGGAGCGGTGGTCGGGGTGGCGTGCGTGGTCATGTCGTCCTCTCGTCGGTCCGGCGGGCTGCCCGCCCGACCGACGCGGGACGACGGTCAGTGGCGGCGGCGCCCGATCGCCCACCCGGCGGCGAGCGCGATGGCGATCCCGACGACCTGACCGCCGAGGATCACCCTGTTGAGGTCCAGCACCGGCTGGTAGCGCGTGCCCTCGGCCGAGACCACGAAGACGCCGAGCGGCTTGACGCGCAGCCCGTAGCCGCCGCCTCCGCCGCCGCCCTCGCCGTGCCCCTCGCCGTGGGCCTCGCCCTGCAGCTCGCCCTTGGCGTCGCCCTGCGCCTCGCCCGACGCGTCGCCGCGCGCGGACCCGCTGCCGCGCGGCGCGTCGGCGGCCTCCGTCGTGGCGGTGGACTCGTCGGAGGCGGCGTCCGCCCCGCCCGAGCCGACGCTGAACGACCGGCGCCAGCCCGGGGCGCTGCCGTCGCCCTTGCCCTGGCCGGTGCCGCGGCCGGAGCCGCTGCCCGACCCGGTGCCGGCGCCGTTCGCGGAGCCGTTGCCCGCGCCGCCGCCGGAGCCGGTGCCGATGCCGCCCCACACCTTGGCGACGGGGATGATCAGCTGGCCCTGGTGCTCGTAGGGCTCGCCGTACGCACGGCGCACGGAGAACGAGTCGTCGGCGGCGTCGGTGAGGCGCGCGAGGTCCGGGGAGTAGGAGCGCGAGTCGTCGGTCATGACGCCCAGGCTAGGACCGTGCTGTGACGGCCGCCACAAGGATCGCGGGTGGATCGCAGGTCGATCCGCGCGAACCTCGCGGCGGCCGCCCGTCAGCCCTTGACGGAGCCCGCCGTCAGGCCGCCCACGATGTACTTCTGCAGGAAGAGGAACAGCGCGAGCACGGGGATCGCCGACAGGACGGCACCCGCCGCGAAGAGGCCCCAGTTGGCCTCGAGCAGCGACGACACCCAGCCGTACAGCCCCACCGCGAGCGTCCAGTTCGACTCCGACTGGAGCACCACCCGGGCGATGATGAACTCGCCGAACGTGCTGATGAAGCTCAGCAGCGCCACGACGGCGAGGATCGGCGTCACGAGGCGCAGGATGATCGTCCAGTACACCTGGGCGTGCGAGGCGCCGTCGATCTTGGCCGCCTCGTCGAGCTCCCGCGGCACGGTGTTGAAGAACCCGTACATGAGGAACGTGTTCACGCCCAGCGCGCCACCGAGGTAGACGCAGATCAGCGCGAGCTTGGAGTTCAGGCCCAGCGCCGGGACGACCTCGCCGAGGGAGATGAGCAGCAGGAAGATCGCGACGAACGCGAGCATCTGCGGGAACATCTGGATGATCAGCAGCGACGTGAGACCGAGGCGGCGTCCGGCGAACCGGAAGCGCGAGAACGCGTACGCCGCGGCCGCACCCATGAGCACCGTGCCCACGGCCGTCGCGACGCCGATGACGAGCGTGTTGCCCATCCACGTCCAGAACTTGGTGTCGCCCAGCTCGGCGTAGTTCACGCCGCTGACCTGCGCGAACAGCTCGTTCGACCCGGTGAGGGTGCCGGTGGGCGACAGCGAGGCGGACACCACGTAGACGATCGGGAAGACGGCGTACAGCACCGCCAGCACTCCGACGACGTGCCGCCAGCCCAGCTCCCGGGCCCAGCGGCCCGGCTTCATGCGGTGCCGCAGCACCTGCTGCCCCGTGCCCGGCGCCGCGGTCCCACGGCGCGAGCCCGCGCGGTCGGTCGACGTCGTCATCAGCTCAGCTCCTCGAGCTTGCGGGTCTGGCGGAACGCGATGGCGGAGATGACCCCGACCACCACGAAGATCACGATGGACAGCGCGCTCGCGAGGCCGTAGTCGCGCGGCGCCGAGCCGTCGAGCCCGGACACGTTGTAGACCATCGAGATGAGGATGTCCGTGTGCCCGAGCGGCACCGACGCGTCGTCGAACCGCGGCCCGCCGCCCGTCAGCATCTTGATCAGGGTGAAGTTGTTGAAGTTGAAGGCGAAGCTCGAGATGAGCAGCGGGGCCGTGGCCACCAGCAGCAGCGGCATCGTGATCGAGCGCCACGTGCGCCACTTGCCCGCGCCG
Organism: Isoptericola sp. NPDC019571; assembly: GCF_044389385.1. Taxonomy (NCBI): domain Bacteria; kingdom Bacillati; phylum Actinomycetota; class Actinomycetes; order Micrococcales; family Promicromonosporaceae; genus Isoptericola; species Isoptericola sp. NPDC019571. Next base: position 387,012 of record NZ_JBIRXZ010000003.1, on the reverse strand, counting down.
TCGATGCGGGCCGCCTCGTACACGTCGCCCGGCAGCGACTGCAGCGCCCCCGTGCAGATGAGGAACATGTACGGGAAGCCGAGCCAGAGGTTGACCCCGAGCACCGACAGCTTCGCCAGCCACGGGTCCGTGAGCCACGGGATCGCGGCCCCGCCGAGCAGCACCTGGTTGATCACGCCGAAGCTCTTGTTGAGCATGCCGGACCACAGCAGGGCCGCGAGGAACCCCGGCATCGCGTACGGCAGGATCATCAGGGTCCGGTAGACCTTGCGCCCCCGCAGGCGCGGGTCGTTGAAGACCATCGCGAGGAACATGCCCAGCGCGAACGTCGTCACCACGGACAGCACCGCGAACGCGAACGTCCACAGCAGGATCTTGACGAAGGGGCCCGCGTACCGCTCGTCGCCGAACGCCGTCGCGAAGTTCTCGAAGCCCACCGTGACCCGCCAGCCGACGGGCAGCGTCTCGCCGTCGGCGGACTCGAACTGCCCGTCGTCGTTCGGCGTGTACACCACGCCGGTCGACGTGTCGGTCATCGTGTCGGCGGCCTCGTCGTACTCCAGCACCGGCTGGAAGACGTAGCCCGTCCGGGCGTCCTGGGTGCGCACCGAGCCGTCGGCGGCGTCGTCGGACACCGGCACCCGCAGCGTGGTGACCTCGTCCTGCCGTTGCAGCACGGTCGCGCGGTCGAGCACCGTCCAGCCCGGCACCTCGGTCACCGCGCCGGCGTCGATCGTCGCGTCGGGAGCGGCCGCGAGCGGTTCCTCGGCGGTGCCGACCTCCGCGGCGCCGTCCTCGACGACGGCGAAGCCGAGCTCGCCGTCCCCGTCCTCGACGACCGTCAGCGGCAGGGCGGGCGAGCCCTCGACGCGACGCTCGTTCTGCACCAGGAGGGCGTCGACCGCCTGCTCCTTGGTGGAGTTGTGGCCGTCGCCGTAGTTGGTGAACGCCACGTAGCCGGTGTAGCCGACGACGTACACCTGGTAGACGAGCAGGAACGCCAGCCCCGGCAGGATGTACTTCAGCGGCAGCGCGCGCTTGGTGAAGTACACCCAGTTCGCGGCGACGAGCAGCGCCACCATGGCCGCGAGGATCCCCCACGACCCGGCACGCCACGCGGCGAGGACGCCGAAGACGCCGAGCGCGTCCACGAGCGCGATGAGCACGAGCTTGACGGCGAAGCCGGCTCCGGAGAACGTCCCGGAGCCGGCCTCGGCGCCCTTGTAGCGGGCACGCGACATCAGCCGAGCGCACCCTCGATGTCGGAGACCATCTTGTTCCAGGCCTTGACCGGGTCGTCGGCCTTGCCCGAGATGATGCTCGCCTCGGTGACGCCCCAGAAGGACCAGACCGAGCCCATCTCCGGGATGGACGGCATCGGCACGGCGGAGGCGCCGACCTCGCGGAAGCCCGCGACCAGCGGGTCCTCGGACGCCGCGTCAGCGGCCTCGACCAGCGCCGGCGGGCGACCGCCGGCCTCGAACAGCGCCGTCTGCGCCTCCGGCGTCGACATGTAGTTGACGAGGAAGTCGTTCGCGAGCAGGGCGTTCTTGCTCTGCGCGCTCACGTAGAAGCCCTGGACGCCGACGAACGGCTGCGCGGGCTGGTCGCCCGGCGCAGGGATCGGGTCGACGGCGAGGTCGAGGTCCTTGAACTGCTCGAGCATCCACGGACCGCCGATGACGAACGGCGACTGGCCCTTGGCGAACGCCTCGACCGCGATGTCGTACGAGATGTCGATGCTGAGGTTGCCCTCGTCGCCCTGCTCGCCGAGCCACGTGGCGAACGCCTCGCCGTTCTCGCCGCCGAGGGCGAGCTCCGGCCGGTACGAGCCGTCGTCGTTCTGCTCGAAGACCGGCGCGCCGAACGACGTCTGGAACGGGTAGTACGTGTAGGGGTCGCCCTTGTCGCCGTCCGACTGGATGAGGAACGGGAACTTGGTGCCGGCCTTCTTCCCCGCGGCGACCATGTCGTCGTAGGTCTTCGGCGCCTCGGGCGCGAGCTCCGTGTTGCGGATGAGCGCGATGTTCTCGATCGCGTACGGCAGGCCGTAGACCTGGCCGTCCTGCGTGAACGCCTGCACCGACACCGGGATGAAGTCGCCCGCCTTGTCGCCGAGCTCGATCGGCGCGACGACGCCGTTCGCGGTGAACTCGCCGAGCCAGTCGTGGGCGCCGACGGTGATGTCGGGGCCCTCGCCCGTGGGGACCTGCGCGAGGAAGTCGGCGCGGATGTCCTCGAAGTTCTTCTGGACGATCTCGACGTCGACGCCGGACTCCGCCTCGTACGCCTCGGCGGCCGTCGTCACCGCGGCCTCGCGGGTCTCGTCGACCCAGACCGTCAGCGAGCCCGAGGCCGAGGGCTTGGCGCTCGCGTCCGCGTCCGCGCTCGAGTCGCCGCTCGGCTCGCCGCTGCCGCACGCCGTCAGGGCCAGGGTGGTGGCCAGGGCCGAGGCGAGAAGGATGCTCCTTCGCATCGTGGTTACTCCCAGCTGTCATCGGTGGACGGCCCACGCGACGCGCTCGTCGCGGGGCCCTTGATGCCCACAACGTACGGACCGTTGCAGCGGTATGCAAGATCTTGCGATAACTTTTCAGCAACGCGCGGCAACAAGGAGGCGACGCGCAGGCGACCGGCGGCCGACCCGCCGGCGTCCCACCCCAGGACGAGGAGGTCCCGTGTCCCCTACGATTCCTCGGGTGCGAACCCGACTGAGCGACCTGGCGGAGCAGGCAGGCGTGTCGACAGCCACCGTGTCCCGCGTGCTCAACGGCAAGCCGGGCGTGGCCAGCTCCACCCGGCAGGCCGTGCTCGCCGCGCTCGACGTCCTCGGGTACGAGCGCCCCTCGGTGCTGCGCGGCCGCTCCGCGGGCCTCGTCGGCCTCATCGTCCCCGAACTCACCAACCCGGTCTTCCCGGCCTTCGCGCAGGCGATCGAGTCGATCCTCGCACAGCGCGGTTACACGCCGTTGCTGTGCACGCAGGCGCCGGGCGGCACCACCGAGGACGAGTACGTCAGCACCCTGGTGGACCACTCCGTCGACGGCATCGTCTTCGTCTCCGGCCTGCACGCGGACACCCGCGCGGACCACACCCGCTACTCGATGCTGCGCAGCCAGGGCGTGCCGATCGTGCTGGTCAACGGCTACGCACCGGGGATCGACGCGCCGTTCGTCTCGCCCGACGACGCCGCGAGCGTGGACGTCGCGGTGCAGCACCTGGTCACCCTGGGCCACCGCACGATCGGCCTCGCGATCGGCCCCGAGCGGTACGTCCCCTCGCGGCGCAAGCTCGCCGCGTTCCTCGCCGCGCTCGTGCGGCACGGCCTGGCCGACGACGAGGCCGCAGCCCGGGAGCACGTGCGTTCCAGCCTGTACACGCTCGAGGGCGGGCAGGCCGCGGCCGCCGAGCTCCTCGACGCCGGGCACACGGCCGTCGTCTGCGCCTCCGACCTCATGGCGCTCGGCGCCGTGCGCGCCGCGCGGTCGCGCGGGCTGTCGGTGCCCGACGACGTCTCGGTCGTCGGGTACGACGACGCGCCGCTCATCGCGTTCACCGAGCCGCCGCTGACCACCGTCCGGCAGCCCGTCGAGGCCATGGCGAGGGCCACCGTGAGCGCGCTCCTCACCGAGATCCAGGGCGAGCGGGCCACCCGCACCGAGCTGCTGTTCGCGCCGGAGCTGGTCGTGCGGGGCTCCACGGGGGCCGCGCCGAAGGGCTGAGGGGTCGCATTTTCGGGGTCGTTGCTGCAACTCTTGCAGCAACGCTTACACTCGACGGTCTGACACGGATCGACCGACCGTGCCGACCCCGACCCCGATCAGGTGAGGAAGCCAGCGATGACCTCCACCCAGCCCGCACCCGTCCCGACGGCGACCGACGACACGGGTGACGACACGGGCGGCCTGCTCCGCACCGGCGCCGTCGTCCACGCCGGGAGCGGCGACGCGCGGCAGTGGTGGCGCGACGCCGTGATCTACCAGGTCTACCCGCGCTCGTTCGCCGACGCGAACGGCGACGGCATCGGCGACATCCCCGGCGTGACGGCGCGGCTGGACCACCTCGAGACGCTCGGCGTCGACGCCGTCTGGCTGTCCCCGTTCTACCGCTCCCCGCAGAACGACGCGGGCTACGACGTCGCCGACTACCGCGACGTCGACCCCCTGTTCGGCACCCTCGCCGACTTCGACGACCTGCTCGCCGGCGCCCACGCCCGCGGCATCCGCGTGATCGTCGACCTCGTGCCGAACCACACCTCCGACCAGCACGCCTGGTTCCAGGAGGCGCTGACCGCCGCCCCCGGCTCCCCCGAGCGCGCGCGGTACATGTTCCGCGACGGCCGCGGCGCCGACGGCTCGCAGGAGCCGAACAACTGGCAGTCGATCTTCGGCGGCCCCGCCTGGACGCGCGTCACCGGGCCCGACGGCGCGCCAGGGCAGTGGTACCTGCACCTGTTCGACTCGACGCAGCCCGACCTCGACTGGACCAACCCCGAGGTGCGCTCCGAGTTCGAGGACGTGCTGCGCTTCTGGCTCGACCGGGGCGTGGACGGGTTCCGCGTCGACGTCGCGCACGGCATGATCAAGGCCGACGGCCTGCCCGACTGGGACGGCCACGTGGAGATGGTCGCCGGCTCGGCCGACGACGACGCCCCGGTCACCGACCCCGGGGCCCCCGAGGACGGCTCCACGGGCGCCGGCAACCAGGGCCCGATGTTCGACCAGGACGGCGTGCACGAGATCTACCGCGCCTGGCACCGGGTGCTCGCCGAGTACGACGGCGAGCGCTGCCTCGTCGCCGAGGCGTGGGTCGAGCCGCTCAGCCGCCTCGCCCGCTACGTGCGCCCGGACGAGATGCACCAGGCGTTCAACTTCTCGTTCCTCACCACCGGCTGGGACGCCGCCGCCCTGCGCACCGTCGTCGAGGCGTCGTACCGCGCGAACGACGAGGTCGGCGCGCCCACCACCTGGGTGCTGTCCAACCACGACGTCGTGCGGCACCCGTCGCGGCTCGGCTCCGCCGACCCGTCCCTCAAGGTCAACGGCGTCTTCGCCACCGACCCGCAGCCCGACGAGGAGCTCGGCCTGCGCCGCGCCCGCGCCGCCAGCCTGCTCATGCTCGGCCTGCCCGGGTCCGCCTACCTCTTCCAGGGCGAGGAGCTCGGCCTGCCCGAGCACACCTCCCTGCCGAACGAGGTCCGTCAGGACCCCGGCCACTTCCGCACGGGCGGCGCCGAGGCCGGCCGCGACGGCTGCCGCGTGCCGCTGCCGTGGGCGGCCGACGCCCCCGGCTACGGCTTCGGGCCCGCCGGCGAGCCGTGGCTGCCGCAGCCCGCGTCGTTCGCGCGCTACGCCGCCGACGCGCAGTACGGCGTCGCGGGCTCGACGTTCGAGACGTACCGCGCCGCGCTCGCGCTGCGCAAGGCCGAGGGCCTGGGCCAGGGCGCGCTCGCGTGGCTGGACGCCTGGGCCGACTCGACGCACGTCGTCGCGCTGCGCAACCAGGACGTCGTCGTGCTGGCGAACCTCGGCGCCGAGCCGGTGCTCCTGCCCCGCGGCGCCGAGGTGCTGCTCGCCTCCGGCCCGGTCATGACCGACCGCTCCGCCGACCCGCAGACGCGCGTCCCCGCCGACACCACGGTCTGGCTCCGCGCCTGACCGCGAGATAGAGAGCCCTGATCCGCGAGATAGAGAGGTCCCCTCGCCGAGATAGAGAGGGTGCGGACCGTGGCGACCACGGTTCGCACCCTCTCTATCTCGGCGAGGGGACCTCTCTATCTCGCGGGGTCAGCCGCCGCTGACGCTCAGCTCGGCCTCGCGCAGCTTGGCCTCGAACTCGGCGTCGAGCTCGCGGGAGTCGAGCCAGCCGTACGGCAGGTGCGGCTGCTTCGGCGAGCCGGCGCGGCCGCGTGGCCCCTCGGCGTCCTCGCCCGGGTAGCCCTGCTCGAGATCGAGGGCGTCGAGGCGCTCGCGCAGCTCGGCCAGCGTGGAGACCATCGCGAGCGCGTGCCGCGCCTCTCCCCCGACGACGTAGCCCTTGAGATACCAGGCCATGTGCTTGCGCAGGTCGCGCATCCCCTTGCCCTCGTCGCCGTCGAAGTAGTCGATCATCAGCTCGCCGTGGCGGTAGATCGTGTCGGCGACCTCGCGCAGGCAGGGGCGCACCCGCGTCGTCGTGCCGTGGAACGCGGCGGCGAGGTCGGCGAAGAGCCACGGCCGGCCCTGGCAGCCGCGCCCGACGACGACGCCGTCGGCCCCGGTCTCGCGGACCATGCGCAGCGCGTCCTCGGCGGACCAGATGTCGCCGTTGCCGAGCACGGGGACGCTGCGCACCTCCTCCTTGAGCCGCGCGATCGCGGTCCAGTCGGCCGTGCCCGAGTAGTACTCGGCGGCGGTGCGCGCGTGCAGGGCCACCGCGGCGACGCCGAGCGACTCCGCGATGCGACCGGCCTCGAGGTACGTGAGGTGGTCGTCGTCGATGCCCTTGCGCATCTTCACGGTGACCGGGACGCCGTGCGGCTCCGCCGCCTCGACGGCCGCCCGCACGATGTCGGTGAAGAGCTGCCGCTTCCACGGGAGCGCCGAGCCGCCGCCCTTGCGCGTCACCTTGGGCACGGGGCAGCCGAAGTTGAGGTCGACGTGGTCGGCCCGGTCCTCGCCGGCGATGATCCGCACCGCGGCGCCGACGGTGGCCGGGTCGACGCCGTAGACCTGGGCGGAGCGAGGCGTCTCGTCGTCGCCGAAGGTCACGATCCGCAGCGACTCGACGTTCCGCTCCACGAGGGCGCGGCTGGTCACCATCTCCGCCACGTAGAGCCCGGGGTCGTAGCCCTGCGACGCGCCGGCCTCGCGGCACAGGGTGCGGAACGCGCGGTTGGTGACGCCGGCCATCGGGGCCAGCACCACCGGGGTGTCCACGGTGATCGGCCCGATCTGCAGCGGCGGCAGGACACGCTCGGCGGCGGGCACGCCCGTGCCGAGGTCGCCGGACGCGGGCGTGCTGACGGGATCGAGGGTGGAAGTCACGTCCCCCATTGTCGCAAACCACCGCCGCGCCCCCGCGGTCAGGTTCGTCACTCCCCTCAGGGCCGGCCCCGCAGGGGTGGTCAGAGCCAGCCGTTGTCCTGCGCGATCCGTACGGCCTCGGCCCGCGTCCGCGCGCCGGTCTTGCCCATCGCCGCCGACAGGTAGTTGCGCACGGTGCCCTCGGAGAGGAACGCCTCCGCCGCCACCTGCGCGACCGTGCCGCCGTCGGCCGCGAGCGCCAGCACGTGCCGCTCGCGCTCGGTGAGCGGGCTCGCCCCCACGGCCAGGGACGCGACGGCGAGGTCGGGGTCGACGGCGCGCAGCCCGGCGTGCACGCGGCGGACGGCGTCGGCGAGCTGGTCGGCGGGCGTGTCCTTGACGACGAACCCGCTCGCGCCGGCGTCGAGCGCGCGGCGCAGGTAGCCGGGCCGGCCGAACGTGGTCACGACGAGCGAGCGGCACTCCGGCAGCTCACGGCGCAGCGCCGCCGCGGCCGCGATGCCGTCGAGGCCGGGCATCTCGACGTCGAGCAGGGCGACGTCGGCGGCGGACGCCCGCGCGGCGTCGAGCACCTCGTCGCCGCGCCCCACCTGGGCCACGACCTCCAGGTCGGTCTCGAGGTCGAGCAGGGCGGCGAGGGCTCCGCGCACGAGTGCCTGGTCGTCGGCGAGCAGCAGTCGGATCACGGGACGATCCTGGCATCGCCCGGCCCCGGCCCGGGACGGACCGTGACGGCGAGACGGAACCCTCCGAGCGGGCTCGGCCCGGTCTCGAGCACGGCGCCGGCGTCCCGAGCCCGCGCCGTGAGTCCCGTCAGCCCGTTCCCGCCGTCCGTGCGGCCCTCCGGCACGCCACCGCCGTCGTCGTCGACGGCCAGGCGGTCCGCCGCGACGGTCACCACGACCCGGGCGGCCCCGGAGTGCCGCAGCACGTTGGTGGTGCCCTCGCGCAGTACCCACGCGAAGAGCTCGCGGTGCTCGGCGGGGACGCCGTCGACGGCGCCCGGGAGGTCCGCCTCGATCCCCGCCGCGTCGAGCGCGGAGCGGGCCGTGGCCAGCTCGCCGGCGAGGGTCACCTGCCGGGACCCGGCGACCATGCCGCGCACGTCCGCGAGCGCCCCGCGTGCCAGGTCCTGGATGTCGGCCACCTCGCTCGTGGCACGTTCCTCGGGCGCCGTGGCCGGACGGTCGGCGGCGGCGGCGCGCAGCAGCTTCGCCGCGAGCTCCGCCTTGACGGAGATGACCGTGAGCGAGTGGCCGAGGACGTCGTGCATGTCCCGGGCGATGCGCTCGCGCTCGCGGGCGACGGCCAGGTCGGCGAGCTCCTGCTGCGCGGCGATCAGCCGTCGGTTGCGGTCGATGACCTGCATGAACCCGTAGACGGCAGCGCTCGCCAGGACGACGGCGAGGGCGTTGCCGTCCTCCGTCGCCCAGCCGGGCAGCACGCGTGGCAGCACGAGCATGACCACGATGCTCGCCGCCACGATCCACAGCGCGGCACGCCCTCCGAGGGAGTAGATCGCGGTGACGCACACGAAGACGAGGCCCACGAGGCCGTGCTCCTGTGCGGCGAGGCACGACAGGCCGACGCACGCGACCTGCACCACGACCAGCACGACGGCGGTGCGGCGTGGCACCCGACCACGGCGCTGCAGCGTGAGGACGGTCCCGGCGAAGATGACGGCCACGCCGAGCACGCCGAGCACGCCGACGACGCGCAGGGCGAGGGGCTCGGCGTCGAGCGCCGCCGTGAACGGCTCCGCGAGGAAGACGACCCAGACGACCGACACGAACAGCCCGACGCGCCGCCTCGTCCAGGGCGGCACGCCCGGGGACGCGGGGCCGGACGCGAGACCGCGCGCGGGCTCGGCGGGCGGCACGGTGGGGGACGTCGAGGTCACGTCCCCCACCGTGCCACGGCCGCCCGGCGCGGCGGCGGAGCGCGTGCTCACACCCGCGCCGTGTCCTTGCGGAACCGCCAGGCGGCGCCGACGAAGAAGATCGCGGCCCAGGCGAGGACGTTCACGACGGCCGTGACGCCGAGGTCGCCGCCGAGGGGCGCGTGCACCAGCTCGGCCAGCCCGTACGTCGGGAAGAACTGCGCCACGGTGGCCCACGAGCCGTCGCCCAGCGGCACGAACAGGCCGCCGGCGAAGGAGAGGAGCGCGAGCAGCGGGCCGAGGATCTGCATGACGTTCTCCGCGGGCAGCAGGTACCCCATGAACAGGCCGAAGGCGGCGAAGACCAGCGAGCCCACCCAGGCGAGCACGGCGCACAGTACCCAGGCGCCTGCCGCCATCTGTGCCCCGGTGAACGCGGCCACCACGAGGGTGAGCAGGACGGAGGCGGCGCCCAGCACCATCGACCCGGCGAGCTTGACCGCGACGTAGGCGGCGGGCCGCAGCGGCGTCAGGCGCAGCTGCCGGGTCCAGCCCTGCGCTCGCTCCACGGACACGCTCGCCCCGCCGCCCGTCGCCGTGACCATCGCCCCGTACAGCGCCATCGACACGGCGATCCAGGCGGTTACGTTGCCGTGGCCCGTGCTCTGGTCCTGGTAGTCGCCCTGCAGCCCGAAGATGAGGAAGAGGACGGGCGGCATGACCATGGAGAAGATGAGGGTGCGCCGGTTGCGCAGCGAGCGCCGTAGCTCGACGGCGAGGTAGGCGCGCACCGCGGTCGAGGTGCGGAGGCGCGGTCGCGACGCCGGGGCGGCAGCGGTGCCCGAGGTCGTACCCAAGGTCGTGCCCGAGGTCGTGCCCCGGGTCGAGGTGGCGCTCATCGGTGGGCTCCGTCCGTGGTCGTGGCTGCGGTGGCGGTGAGGGCGACGAACGCGTCCTCGAGGTTCTCGGACGCGACCTCGAGGTCGCGCGCGGGGGTCTGCGTCAGCAGGAAGCGGGCGACGACGTCGGAGTCGGGGGTGCGCACCACGAGCCGGGCGCCGCGGTGGTCGATGGCGTCCACGGCGGGCATCGCTCGCAGGCGCGCGGCGACGGCGGCGCGGTCGCCGTCGTCGTCGATCCGCGCGCTCACCGTGCGGCCGGACGCGAGGCTCCGCACCTCGGCGGTGGAGCCGTCGGCGACGACCCGGCCCTGGCTGACCAGCACGACGCGGTCGGCGTACGTGTCGGCCTCCTCCAGGTAGTGGGTGGCGAACACGACGGTGCGGCCGGCGGCCGCGTCGGCGCGGATGGCGGCCCAGAACTCGCGGCGGCCCTCCACGTCCATGCCGGTCGTGGGCTCGTCGAGGAGGAGCAGGTCGGGCTCGCTGACCAGCGCCATCGCGAACCGGAGGCGCTGCTGCTGGCCGCCGGAGCACTTGCCCACCATGCGGTCGGCGAGGTCGCCGATGCCGGCGCGCTCCAGGTACGGCAGGGGCGAGCCGGTGCGGCCGAACAGCGCGGCGGTGAGGGCGACGGTCTCCCCCACGGTGATGTCGCGCAGCAGCCCGCCGGTCTGCATGACGGCGGCCACGCGCCCGGCGGCGATCGCGTCGGCCGGGTCGGCGCCAAACACCTGCACGGTGCCGGAGGTCGGGGCGCTCAGGCCGAGGACCATGTCGATCGTGCTGGTCTTGCCGGCGCCGTTGGGGCCGAGGAAGGCCACCACCTCACCGGGGGCGATCTCCAGGTCGATGCCGTCGACCGCCCGGACAGGTCCGGAGGGCGACGGGAACTCCTTGCGCAGCCCGCGCAGGCTCAGCGCGGGGGTGCTCGCGGCGTGCGAGCCGGTCGTCGAGGTCATGCCTCGATCGTCGTCGCGTGGCGCCCTGACCTGCAGGGTCGCGTGTCACGACGTGGCCATGACATCTGTCATGGCCACGTCGCGACGGAGCGTCAGCCGAAGTTCACGCCCTGGGCCAGGGGCAGCTCGGTGGAGTAGTTCACGGTGTTGGTCACGCGGCGCATGTACTGCTTCCACGAGTCGGAGCCGGACTCGCGGCCGCCGCCGGTGGACTTCTCGCCGCCGAACGCGCCGCCGATCTCCGCCCCGGAGGTGCCGATGTTGACGTTGACGATGCCGCAGTCGGAGCCGACCTCGGACAGGAACGTCTCCGCCTCGCGGACGTCGAGCGTGAAGATCGCGCTGCTCAGCCCCTGCGGGACGTCGTTGTGCAGCGCGATGGCCTCCTCGAGCGTCTCGTAGGTGAGCACGTAGAGGATCGGCGCGAACGTCTCCCGGCGCACGACGCCCGTCTGCCCCGGCATCCGCACCAGCGCGGGCGAGACGTACGCCGCGCCCGGTGCGCCGTCGACGTCCACCGCCGCTCCCCCGACGACGACCGTGCCGCCGTCGGCCCGCGCCTCGTCGAGGGCGGCGAGCATCCGGTCGCGGGCGCCCGCGTCGGTGAGCGGCCCGACGAGCGTGCCGTCGGCGCGCGGGTCGCCGATCGGGAGCCCGGCGTAGACGGGCTCGAGGCGGGCGACGAGGTCGTCGACCACCGACGAGTGCACGATGAGCCGCCGCAGGGAGGTGCACCGCTGCCCGGCGGTGCCGGCCGCGGCGAAGACGATGCCGCGCACCGCGAGGTCGAGGTCCGCGGACGGCGCGACGACCGCCGCGTTGTTCCCGCCGAGCTCCAGCAGGTACCGGCCGCCGCGCCCGGCGACGACCGGCGCCACCTGCTGGCCCATGCGCTCCGAGCCGGTGGCCGACAGCAGCGCGACGCGCCGGTCCGCGACGAGCGCCTCGCCCGCGTCCCGGGCACCGAGCACCACCTGGCTCACCGCCTCCGGGAAGCCCGCCTCCGCCAGCGCGCGACGCAGCAGCGCGTTCGACGCGAGCGCGCTCAGCGGCGTCTTCTCGCTCGGCTTCCACACCACGGTGTCGCCGCAGACCAGCGCGACCGCGGTGTTCCACGACCACACCGCGACCGGGAAGTTGAACGCGCTCACGACGCCCACGACGCCGAGCGGGTGCCACTGCTCCATGAGGCGGTGGCCGGGGCGCTCGGACGGCATCGTGCGCCCGCCGAGGGACCGCGACAGGCCCACGGCGTAGTCGCAGACGTCGATCATCTCCTGCACCTCGCCGAGCGCCTCGGAGGTGATCTTGCCGGCCTCGATGGTCACGAGCTCGGCCAGGTCCGCCTTGTGCTCGGTGAGCAGCTCGCCGAGTCGCCGCACGACGCCGCCGCGCACCGGGCCGGGCACGGAGCGCCAGGTGCGGAACGCCTCCGCGGCGGCGGTGATCGCGGCATCGACGTCGGCCGCTCCCGCCTCCGGGAGGGTCAGCAGCGCCTCGCCGGCCAGCGGCGAGACGACGGGCAGCCCGCCCCCGGCGGGGGCGGCGGGGACGTCGGCCCCGATGCGGGACAGGGCCGCGAGCGCGGCGTCGCGCAGCTCGGCCGTGAGCGTGCTGGAGGTCTGGGTGGTCATGCCTGGGCTCCCTGCTGGGTGGAGGAGTTCTCACGGTGGGTGGGGTCGACGCCGAGGCGGTGGGCCGCGCGGTCGCGCGACGCCGCCACCTGCGCGGCGTACAGGTCGAAGGGGTCGAACAGCTCGCGGCCGACGGCGCCGGCCATCCAGTCGGCGTCGCGCTCCTCGCCGGCCTGGCTGGCGTCCTTGGAGCCCTCCTCGGTGAGGTTCGACTGGAAGATCCCGGCGGCGGAGCGGGGCAGGAAGTCCTCGTAGACGATCGGCTCGCGGGTCACGGTCCCGCCGTCGCCGACCTCGTAGGTGAAGTACGCCAGGCCCTGCCGGGCGAGCCCGGCCTCGGTGTCCGGGAAGGTGCGGCGCCACACGTCGGGCGTCGCGCCCTCCACGACGGCGGCGTCGTACCGCGCCCGCCCCTCGCGGGTCAGCGCGATCCCGCGCGCCTCGACCTCGCCGAACCGCACGCGCAGGGAGTCCTGCACGACCTCGCCGTCCGGGGTGCGGAACGTCCTCGGCTCCGCGAGCGCGCGGAACGACGTCTGCCGCAGCAGCACGTCCGGCCCCTCCCACAGCGGCGGGCCCTGGATGGCGTCGATCATCGTGATGCCGCGCGCCTCCATGCGGGCGTACAGGTCGTCGATGTCGAGCACGCGCGGGGTGAGGTGGTTGATGTGGGTGGACGGCACGCCGCCGATGTCCGCCGCCACGGCGGACACGGCCTCCAGCTCCCGGTACCAGGCCTGGTCGACCGGCTCGCGCCCCAGCTCGAACGCGGCGGTGGCCAGGCGCAGGAATTCCGCGGCGTCGGCGGCGGACAGGCCGCCGTCGGCCTCCGCCCGGTCCGCGAGCGCCAGCAGCTCGGGCCCGAACAGCGACCGCCTCGTCAGGAAGGTGTCGAGCCGCGCCTGGAGGTCGGCGCTGAAGAACCGCCGGTCGGACGGCACCAGCATGGACGTGAAGACGCGGAACGGGTTGCGGGCCAGCTCGGCGCGGTCGATCGGTCGGAACGCCGTCGAGATGACGGGCACGGAGGACGACGACGCGTCGCGCAGGTCGTAGAACCCCACCGGGTGCATCCCCATCGCGCCGAAGATCCGGGCGACCTGCTGCAGCTCCGCGGGGGTGCCGACGCGGATCGCACCGTGCCGTTCGGCGGTGACGCGGTCGATGGAGCCCAGCCGCTCGGCGTCGGCGCCACGGGCGCGCACGACGTCGGCGTTGACGTCGTGGGACACCTCGAGCAGCGTCGTGTAGGCGGGCACCTCCCGCCCGTACATGTCGGAGAGCGAGCGCGCGAACGCGGCGCGGAGCTGCCACGGCTCGAAGTAGTCGGTCGTCACGGTGCGTGCGTCCTCTCTCAGATGATGTTCGCCTCGGTGCGCGACCGTCGCGCCCCGAACCGCCCGGCGTCGAACGCGGACACGTCGACCCCGCGTGCCGCGGGCGTCCCCGCCCGGCCGAGGTACAGGTCGGTCACGGCCTCGCCCACGGCGGGCGCCTGCAGGAAGCCGTGCCCGGAGAAGCCGCAGGCGTACAGGAGGCGCGCGCCGGCGGGGCCGGTCGGCGCCTCGCCGATCAGCGCGTCGTGGTCGGGGGTGAGCTCGTACAGCCCGGCCCAGCCGCCGGTCAGCGGGGCGTCGGCGAGCGCCGGGGTGGCGCGCGCGGCGAGCCCGCGCAGCCACGGCTCCCACGCCGGGTCGTAGGCGGTGTCGAAGCCGACCGGGGTGTCCGGCTCCGAGGCACCCAGCAGCAGCCTGCCGCGGGCGTCCGCGTTGTGCAGGTAGAACGTGGTGCCGAAATCGATGGTGAACGGCAGCGTCGGCGGCGCCGGCTCGAGGGGCGCGGTGAACGCGATCTGGCGCCGCACGGGCTCGACGGGCAGGTCGACGTCCACGAGGGCGCCCACCGCACGCGACCAGGCGCCGGCACACACGACGACGGTGGCGGCAGTGACGGATCCGCGCGGCGTCGCCGCGGTGAGCCGACCGCCGGGCGCGGGGTCGACGGCGGTCACCGGCGCGCCGCTGACCACGCGCGCCCCGAGCCGTCGGGCGCCGTCCGCGTAGCCGGCGACGACGGCCGCCGGGTGCGCCCAGCCGTCCCGGGGCGCGAACGCGGCGCCCGCGTAGGCGGTCGCGGACAGGTAGGGGTTGAGGCGGCGGGCCTCGGCGACGGCGAGCAGGCGGCTGTCGACGCCGAGGTCGTTCTGCATCGCCACCGACCGGCCGAACAGCGCGACGTCGTCGTCGGTGGGCAGCGCGAACAGGTATCCCGTCTGCCGCAGCCCGATGTCACCGCCGGGCCGGCGCCGGAAGTCCTCGAACAGCTCGAGGCTGCGGTGGCCCAGCGCCACGTTCGCCGGGTCGGAGAACTGCGCGCGCACGCCCCCGATCGGCTTGCCCGAGCTCCCGCCGCCGAGTTCCCCGGACTCGAGGAGCACGACGCGGGATCCCGCCTCCGCGAGGTGGAACGCGACGGACGTCCCCATCACCCCGCCGCCGACCACGACCACGTCCGCGCGCGACGGCACCGCCTGGGACCGCTCCACCCGACCTCCTCGTCGATGCCTCCGGCGCGCGCGTCACCGCGCCGCCGTGCCTGCGCCCATCGTGGACCCCGAGGAGCGTCCAGGACCATCGAAGATTCGTCGTCGAAACCGTCCAGGATCTCTGCACGGTTGTAGCCTGGCCAGATGGACACCGGTGCGGCCGAACCGCCGGGACGCGACCTGCCGTGGTCGGGCCTGCGCGCGCTGCGCGCGCTCGCCGACCACCGCACGATGACCTCCGCCGCGGCGGCGCTGGGCTACACGACCGGCGCCGTCTCGCACCAGCTGGCGGCGCTCGCCCGGGCGGTGGGCACCGAGGTCGTCCGGCCGCACGGCCGCGGGGTCGCGCTCACCGAGGCGGGGCTCGCGCTCGCCGAGCGTGCCGAAGCCCTCCTGGCGGCCCAGCGCGACGCCGTCGACTCGGCCCGCGCGGCGAGCGGCGACGCGTCGGGCACCGTGCGCGTCGGCGCCTTCGCGACGGTGGCGGCCAGCCTCCTGCCCCAGCTCGTCGCGCGCGTGGCCGAGTCGCACCCGCGAATCACCCTGGTCGGGATCGAGCTCACCGTCGACGACGTGGCGGGTGCGGTGCGCCGCGGCGACGTCGACCTCGGACTCGGCCTGGACTATCCCGGCGCACCCATCCCCCGGCTCCCGGGAACCACCCTCCGACCTCTGCGGACCGAGCGGTTCGAGCTCGTGTCCACGCCCTCGTCGGACCTGCCCGCCCGCCTCCACCTCGCCGACCTCGCGGACATGCCCTGGATCCTGCCCCCGCTGCCGACCCACTACGGCGCGGCGGTGCGGGGCGCCTGCCGTGCGGCCGGGTTCGAGCCCCGCGCCGCGCACGAGGTGAACGACACCTCCACGACGTTGGCCCTGGTGGCGCAGGGGCTCGGCGTGACGCTCGCCACGCCGGTCATGCTCACGCTGCGCCCCGCCCACGACCTGCGCACGACCACCCTGTTCGACCTCGTGGAGCGCGAGATCGTGCTGCTCGAGCCGTCGACGGCGCCTCGCCGTCCCGCGGTCGAGGCGGTGGCCCGCACCATCGAGGCCGTGGTGCACGGGACGGGCAGGTTCACGACCGGCTTGTGACGGGCATCACGGGCGAAGCCGACAACGCGCGTGTATCGGGAATGCGTGCCAACATCGTCGCGATCGCGTCGCCGCACGGGTGGCGCGAAGAGACTGGAGGTCCCCATGCCCGCATGGCTCATCCTCGTTCTGGTCGGCGTCGTCCTCGTGATCCTCGGGGTCGCGACGAGCATCGGCCAGTTCCTGATCTGGCTCGGCGTCATCGTCCTGGTCGCGAGCCTCGTGCTCGGGCTGGTGCGGCGAAGCCGTACCTGAGCGAGCAGCGTCAGGGGGACGCACGAAGGGGCTCGGGTCCGCTGCGGCGGACCCGAGCCCCTTCGGACGTTCCGGCGGGCTCCCGTCAGAACGCGGCGAGGTGCTCCGCGAGGTAGGCGGTGACCTTGGCGAGCGCCACGCGCTCCTGCGCCATGGTGTCGCGGTGGCGGATCGTCACGGCGTCGTCGTCGAGCGTGTCGAAGTCGACGGTGACGCAGAACGGCGTGCCGATCTCGTCCTGGCGACGGTAGCGGCGGCCGATGGCGCCGGCGTCGTCGAAGTCGACATTCCAGTTCTGGCGCAGCTCCGCGGCGAGGTCGCGGGCCTTGGGCGACAGGGCCTCGTTGCGGCTCAGCGGCAGGACGGCGGCCTTGACCGGCGCGAGGCGCGGGTCGAGGCGCAGCACGGTGCGCTTGTCGACGCCGCCCTTGGTGTTTGGCGCCTCGTCCTCGGCGTACGCCTCGACGAGGAACGCCATGAGGGAACGGGTCAGGCCCGCGGCCGGCTCGATGACGTACGGCAGCCAGCGCTCGTTCGTCGACTGGTCGAAGAACGACAGGTCCTTGCCGGAGTGCTCCGAGTGGGTCTTGAGGTCGAAGTCGGTGCGGTTCGCGATGCCCTCGAGCTCGCCCCACTCGCTGCCGGTGAAGCCGAAGCGGTACTCGATGTCCACCGTGCGGGTGGAGTAGTGCGAGAGCTTCTCGGCCGGGTGCTCGTACAGGCGCAGGTTCTCCGGGTCGATGCCCAGGTCCGTGTACCAGGACATGCGCGTGTCGATCCAGTACTGGTGCCACTCGGCGTCGGTGCCCGGCGCGACGAAGAACTCCATCTCCATCTGCTCGAACTCGCGCGTGCGGAAGATGAAGTTGCCCGGCGTGATCTCGTTGCGGAACGACTTGCCGATCTGCGCGATGCCGAACGGCGGCTTCTTGCGCGACGCCGCGGCCACGTTGGAGAAGTTCACGAAGATGCCCTGCGCCGTCTCCGGGCGCAGGTAGTGCACGCCGGACTCGTCCTCGACGGGGCCGAGGTACGTCTTGAGCATCATGTTGAAGTCGCGGGGCTCGGTCCACTGACCGCGGGTGCCGCAGTTCGGGCAGGCGATCTCGGCGAGGCCGCCCTCGGGGGCGCGGCCCTTCTTCTCCTCGAACTCCTCGATCATGTGGTCCTCGCGGAACCGCTTGTGGCACGAGAGGCACTCGGTCAGGGGGTCGTTGAACGCGCCGAGGTGGCCGGACGCGTGCCACACCGGGGTGGGCAGGATGACGGCGGAGTCGAGGCCCACGACGTCGTCGCGGCGCGTCATCGCGCGCCACCACTGCTGCTTGATGTTCTCCTTCAGCTCCACGCCGAGGGGCCCGTAGTCCCACGCGGAGCGCGTACCGCCGTAGATCTCGCCGGACTGGAACACGAAACCTCGCCGCTTGGCGAGGGAGACGACGGCGTCGAGCTTGGCGCTGGGGGACGGTGCTGCCACGGATCACTCCTGGGTGTCGGGCCGCCACGTGGCTCGTGGGGCCGGTGCGGGGAACGCCGCCCGGTCGGCACGTCGGGGCCCGACGTCGACCGGCTGCGGTGGCCCCCAGCCTACCGGGGCCGCTCACCGGCCCCGGGCGCCTCAGGCCCCCGCCTCGTCCACGGAGCGCGGCGGCGCACCCGGACCGGCGGCGACCATCCCGGCCGGCACCAGCCACGCGGTGCACTCGGCGACGAACCGGCCCGCGAGCACACCCGGGTCCCGGGCCCACGCCTCCTGCGCCTCCTCGGCGCCGCACCTCATGACCGCGAACCCGCGCACCCGCTCGTCGGCCCCGTCGGCCGGACCCGCCGCGAGCAGCAGGCCGAGGGCGTGCAGGTCGGCGACGGCGGCCAGGTGGGCGTCCTGCACCTGCATCTCCTCGTCCGCGGGCAGCGGTGCCCAGTCGTCCGGGCGCACCAGCCGGACCAGCACCAGCTCGTCGAACCGCATCAGGCCCTCCCGCCCCGGCCGCCCCGGCGCGGCCGCTGCCGTCAGGGTACGGATCCCGCCGAGCTCGTCGCGAGGGCGAAAGAGACGCCGTCGGGCGCGCGACCTTGAGTTGACAACCGTTCTCAACTTCCTGAGAATCGTTCTCATGCTTCGCCGACGCGCGGCCCTCGCCGCCCTGCCCGTCCTCGCCCTGCCCGCCGTGCTGGCGGGCTGCTCCACCGACGACGGCGCCGCCGACGGCACGCTCGAGGTGCTGGCCTCGTTCTACCCGCTGCAGTACGTGGCCGAGCAGGTGGGCGGCGACCTCGTCACGGTCTCCAACCTCACCCCGCCGGCCGCGGAGCCGCACGACCTCGAGCTCTCCCCCGCCCAGGTGCGGGAGATCGGGACGGCGGACCTCGTCGTGTACTCCTCCGGCTTCCAGACGGCGGTCGACGAGGCCGTCGCGACACAGGCGCCGGAGCACGTCGTCGACACCAGCGACGTCGTGACGCTCGAGAAGCACCCCGGCACGCCGACCGACGAGGACGCCGCGGCGGACCACCTCGAGGAGGAGCTGGACGAGCACGCCGACGAGGGCGGCGACGGGCACGACCACGCCGCCGAGGGCGCCATGGACCCGCACTTCTGGCTCGACCCGACGCGGGTGATCGACGTCGGCCACGCCGTCGCCGCGTCGCTCGGCGAGGCGGACCCGGAGCACGCCGCCACGTACGCCGAGAACGCCCGCGCCCTGGAGAAGTCGCTCAAGGACCTGGACGGCGAGTTCGAGGCCGGCCTGCAGGAGTGCGCGTCGCGCACGCTCGTCACGTCGCACGAGGCGTTCGGCTACCTCGCGGAGCGCTACGACCTGCAGCAGGTGGGCATCGTCGGCCTCGACCCGGAGGCGGAGCCCTCCCCCGCGCGCCTGCGCGAGGTCGGTGCCATCGTCGAGGAGAACGACGTCAGCACGATCTTCACCGAGACGCTGACCAGCCCCAAGGTGGCCGAGACGCTGGCGAGCGACATCGGCGTCACGACCGCCGTCCTCGACCCGCTCGAGGGGCTGTCGGAGGACGCGGCCGAGGCCGGGGACGACTACGTCTCGGTCATGCAGGACAACCTGGCCGCGCTCACCGAAGGGCTCCAGTGCTCATGACCACGCTCGCCACCGACTCCCCGGGCGCCGCGACTCCCCCGCCGCCGCGCGACGCCGCCGTCCCCGCGATCGAGGCCCGTGACGTGCACGTGCGCCTCGGCGCCAGCCCGGTGCTGCGCGGCGTGGACCTCACGGTCCGGCGCGGCGAGGTCGTCGCCCTGCTGGGGGCGAACGGCTCCGGCAAGTCGACGCTGGTGCGCACGCTGGTCGGCGTCCTGCCGACGACGGCGGGCAGCGTGCACCTCTTCGGCCACGCGCTCGGGGACGACGTGCCGTGGTCGCGCGTCGGGTACGTCCCGCAGCGGGTCAGCGCGGCCGCCGGCGTCCCGTCCACGGCCGCGGAGGTCGTGGCCTCGGGCCTGCTGCACGGCCGGCGCCTGCGGCTGCCGCGCGGCTGGCGCGCCCAGGTCCACGAGGCGCTCGAGCTGGTCGGCCTCGCCGACCGCGCCCGCTACGCCACGCACCAGCTCTCGGGCGGCCAGCAGCAGCGCGTCCTCATCGCCCGCGCCCTGGTCCGCAAGCCCGAGCTGCTCGTGCTCGACGAGCCCGTCGCGGGCGTCGACCGGCCCAGCCAGGAGGCCTTCGCCGCCACCATGACCAGGCTCGTGGCCGACGGCATGACCGTGCTGGTCGTCCTGCACGAGCTCGGCGAGCTCGCGCCGCTCGTGCAGCGCTGCGTCGTGCTGCGGCACGGCCGCGTGGTGCACGACGGCGCCCCGCCGACGCCGCAGCCCGGCCACGGCGGCGAGGCCCACGACCACGTGCACCCGCACGCGCACCCCCGCACCGTGCAGCACCCCGAGAACGTGCGCCTGGCGGAGGGGCCCTTCGACCGGCCCGACGACACCGAGGACGAGGTGGCACCGTGAGCGGCCTGTGGGAGATGATCACCGACCCGTTCATGCAGCGCGCGCTCGTCGCTGCCCTGCTGGTCGGCGTCAGCGCGCCCGTCGTCGGCACCTACCTGGTGCAGAAGCGCCTCGCCCTGCTGGGCGACGGCATCGGGCACGTCGCGCTCACCGGAGTCGCGCTCGGCTGGCTGGTCGGCGCGGCGATGGGCCTGGTGCCCGACGACGTCCTCGCCGTCCCCGGCGCGGTGGTCGCCGCCGTCGCGGGCTCCGTCCTCATCGAGGTGGTGCGCCGCCGCGGCCGCACGTCGGGCGACCTGGCGCTCGCCATCCTGTTCTACGGCGGCATCGCCGGCGGCGTCCTGCTCATCGGCCTCGCCGGCGGCTCGTCCGGCAGCCTCATGGCGTACCTGTTCGGCTCCATCTCGTCGGTCACGCTGTCCGACGTCTGGGTCACCGTGGCCCTGTGCGGCCTCATCCTGCTCATCGGCCTCGGGCTGCGCGCTGCCCTGTTCTCGGTGAGCCACGACGAGGAGTTCGCCCAGTCCTCGGGGCTGCCCGTCTGGGCGCTGAACATGGCGGTGGCCGTCCTCGCCGCGCTGACCGTGACCGTCGCGATGCGCGTCGTCGGGTTGCTGCTCGTCTCGGCGCTGATGATCGTGCCGGTGGCGATCGGCCAGCTCGTCACCCGGTCGTTCCGCCGCACGATGCTGGTCGCGTCCGTCGTCGGCGTGGCCGTGTGCGTGACCGGCCTGTCCATCACCTACTGGCACAACGTCTCGCCCGGCGCGCTGATCGTCGTGCTGGCGATCGGCGTCTACGCGGTGGTCGCGGCGCTGCACCCGGTCCTCGCCCGGCGCCAGGCCCCCGTCGACCCGCATCCCGACATCCCCGACGACGTCGCCGTCTCCCCGGCCGGAGCCGGCCGGGCCGCCCCTCAGGAGGAGTGCACGCCGTGAACGACACGACCCCGACCGTCCGCACCGCCGCGCCGCCGCGGATGACGCGGCAGCGGGCGGCCGTCGCGGACGCCCTCGGCGACACCGACGAGTTCCGCAGCGCGCAGCAGCTGCACGAGCTGCTGCGCGCCCGCGGCGACGCCGTCGGGCTCGCCACCGTGTACCGGACGCTGCAGGCCCTGGCCGACGGCGGCGACGTCGACGTCCTGCGCAGCGAGGACGGCGAGAGCCTGTACCGCCGCTGCGCCCGCCGCGAGCACCACCACCACCTGGTGTGCCGGTCGTGCGGTCGCGCGGTCGAGATCGACGGGCCGACGGTCGAGCAGTGGGCCGCATCGGTCGGCGCCGCGCACGGCTTCGCCGACATCGAGCACACCGTGGAGCTGTGGGGCACCTGCTCCACCTGCCGGGCGACGGACGACCGGTTGGTCGAATGAGGGCAGGCATACCTCAGTCGGGCACAATGTTCCCGTGCACCTGACCACTCCCACGCTCGCCGCGGCCGCCGAGGAACCCACCGGCGTCTTCACGATCGCCGGGGTGCCGTTCTGGGTCGTGTACGCGGCGGCGTTCGGGATCGTGCTCGTCCGCGCGCAGGCCACCTACTGGGCCGGGCGCGGCGTGGCCCGCGGCACGTCCCGCGGACGGGTCGCCGACGCGCTGGCCCGCCCGGGCGCGGCGGCGGTCATCGAGCGCGTGAACCGCTGGGGCCCGCCCGCGGTGACGCTGTCGTTCTTCACCGTCGGGGTGCAGACCCTCGTCAACCTCGCCGCGGGCTACCTCCGCATGCCTTTCGGGCGCTACCTCGCGGCCCTGCTCGCCGGTTGCGCCGTGTGGGCCGGCATCTGGACGACGGTCGGCACCGCCGCCGTCAACGCCGCGATCGCCGTGGGCCTGCGCCACCCCGTGACGCTCGTCGCGGTCGGCCTCGGCGCGGTCGCCCTGGTCTCCTGGGTGGTCTACCGGCTGACCCGGCGTACCGCCACCGACCAGACGGCCGCCCCCGCGACCGAGGACGCGTCGTGAGCGCGACGACCGCCGCCGTCACCCCCGCCGCCCGGCCCGCGGCGGCTCTCGTCGCCCGCCGTGCCCACGGCCGTCTGCTGCTGATCGTGGCCGCCCTCGGGGTGCTCGCCCTCGTCGTGCTGGCGAGCCTCGCGCTGGGCGTGCGCGACATCGACGTCGCGACCGTCTGGCAGGCGCTCACCCACCCGGTCGCGGGGAACGTCGACCACGACGTCGTGCGCGACCAGCGCGTGCCCCGGACGCTGATCGGGCTCGCCGCCGGCGCGGCGCTCGGCATCGCGGGCACCCTCGTGCAGGGCGTCACGCGCAACCCGATCGCCGACCCGGGCCTGCTCGGCCTCAACTCGGGGGCGTCGCTCGCCGTCGTGATCGCCGTGTCGATGCTGGGCGTGGCCTCCCCGCTCGGCTTCGTCTGGTTCGCGTTCGCGGGCACCGCCGCCGCCGCGCTGCTGGTCTTCTCCATCGGCGCGGGCCAGCCGGTCAAGCTCGCCCTCGTCGGAGCGACCGTCACCGCGCTCATCACACCCCTGATCACCCTGGTGCTGCTGCGCGACCCCGAGGCCTTCAACATGTACCGCTTCTGGGCGGTGGGCTCCCTCACCGGGCGTGGCACCGAGACGCTGTCGGTGCTGTGGCCCTTCGTCGTCGTCGGCATCGCGCTCGCGGGGGCGCTCGCGCACCGGCTCTCCATGCTCGCGCTCGGCGACGACGTCGCCTCCGCGCTCGGTCAGCGCGTGGGGGTGACGCGGGGCCTCACGGCGGTCGCCGTCATCCTGCTCGCCGGCACGGCGACGGCGCTGGCCGGCCCGATCGCCCTCGTCGGGCTGGCGGTGCCGCATGCCGCCCGCCGCCTGGTCGGCACCGACTACCGCTGGATCGTGCCGCTGACGGCCGTCCTCGGCCCCGTCATGCTGCTGGGGGCCGACGTCATCGGGCGGCTCGTGCTGCCGCACTCCGAGCTCGAGGCCGGCGTCGTCGCCGCCGCGATCGGCGCCCCCGTGCTCGTGGCCGTGGCCCGCGGCCGGACCGTGGCGGGGGTGTGAGATGACCGCCGACCTCGTCGCCCGCCCCGCGGACCCCGACGCCCCCGGCGCCCCCGCCGACCCCGTCGTCGCCCTGCGCCGCCGCCGCCGACGGCGGCTCACCCTCGTGGTCGCGTCGCTCCTCGTCCTGCTCGTGGCGTTCGCCACCCTCGCCCTCACGCTCGGCGAGGCCTCGCTCGCGCCCGCCCGCGCCCTGGCGGCGCTGTTCGGCGTCGGCTCGGACGGCGACCTGTTCGTCGTGCAGCGCCTGCGGCTGCCCCGCATCGAGACCGCGATCCTCGCGGGCGCGTCCTTCGGGCTGGCGGGCGCCATGTTCCAGACGACGCTGCGCAACCCGCTCGCCAGCCCCGACATCCTCGGCATCGCGAGCGGCGCCAGCCTCGGCGCCGTCACGGCGATGCTCGTCCTCGGCCTCACCGGGCTCGCCGTGTCCGGGGCGGCGTTCGTCGGCGCCCTGCTCGTCGCGCTCGCCATCTGGCTGTTCGCGTGGCGCCAGGGCCTGCACTCGATCCGCTTCGTCCTGGTGGGCGTCGGCTTCGCCTACCTGTGCTCGTCGCTGCTCGCCTGGCTGCTGGCGAGCGTCGAGATCCGTGCCGCCCAGTCGGCGCTCGTGTGGACGGTCGGGAGCGTGGCCGACGTGCGCGGCGCGGACCTCGTGACGTTCGCCGCGGCCGCCCTGGTGCTCGGCGCCGGGATCGCCGCCGTCTCGCGGTGGCAGGGGCCGCTCGCGCTCGGCGACGACAACGCGCGCGCCCTCGGCGTCCCCGTCGACGCCGCCCGCGTGACGTCGCTGCTGCTGGCCGTCGGCCTGGTCGGGGTCGCGACGTCGTTCGTCGGCCCGCTCGCCTTCGTGGCCCTCGTGGCCCCCGCGATCGCGCGCCGCCTGCTGTCCGACGGCGGGGCGGCGCTCGCCGTCTCGGTGCTCACCGGCGCCGTCCTCGTGCTCGCGGCGGACGTCGTGGGCCAGCACCTGCTGTTCGGACTCAAGGCGCCCACCGGCATCGTGACCGGCCTCATCGGCGCCCCCTACCTCCTGTGGCTCCTGGCCACCGATCGAAGGAAGAGGCTCGCATGACCGACGTGCACCGGCACCCCGCGCCGCCCGCGCGTCCCGACGCGACGCCGGACCCGTCCCAGGGCACGACGGGGAAGGCGGCGGACGTCACGCTGCGCGCCCACGGCGTGAGCCTCGGCTACGACGGGCGCCGCGTGATCGACGGTCTCGACCTGGAGCTCCCCGCCGGCCGCGTGACGGCGATCGTGGGCCCCAACGCCTGCGGCAAGTCGACGCTGCTGCGCGGCCTGGCCCGGCTGCACCCGCTCGACGGCGGCCGCGTGACGCTGGGTGGCGAGGACGTCGGCGGGCTGTCGCGCAAGGAGCTGGCGAAGCGGGTCGGCGTGCTGCCGCAGTCGTCGATCGCCCCCGACGGCGTCCGCGTCGCGGAGCTCGTGGGCCGCGGCCGGTACCCCCACCAGGGCTGGTTCGGCCGGCACAGCTCCACCGACGACGGCGCGGTGCTGCGCGCCCTCGAGGCCACCGGGGTCGCCGACCTCGCCGACCGGCCCGTCGCGGAGCTGTCGGGAGGCCAGCGCCAGCGCGTGTGGATCGCGATGGTGCTGGCGCAGGAGACCGACGTCGTCCTGCTCGACGAGCCCACGACCTACCTCGACCTCGCCCACCAGGTCGACCTGCTCGACCTGCTGACCGAGCTGAACCGCACCCGCGGCACCACCGTCGTCATGGTGCTGCACGAGCTCAACCTCGCCGCCCGCTACGCCGACCACCTGGTGGTGATGAGCGGTGGGCAGGTCGTGGCCGAGGGACGCCCCGGCGACGTCCTCACCGCCGCGTCGGTGCGCGCGGCGTTCGGCCTGCGGGCGCAGGTCGTGCCGGACCCGGTGTCGGGAACGCCACTCGTCGTGCCCCTCGGACGGACGCACGACGGCACCACAAGATAGGTTAGGCTCGCCTCACCTACTGTTCCTCTCGCGCCGCCGGCGCGAGCACACCGAGGAGAACCCGTGCGTCTTCGCCGACCTCTCACCGCTGCCGCCGCCCTCGCGGCGACGGCCGCCCTGACCCTCGCCGGCTGCGCGTCCGACGACGCCCCGGAGAGCGACCAGTCGGCCGCCTCGGGCAACGTCCGGTCCGAGCCCACCGACGAGTTCCCGATCACGATCGAGCACGCGCTCGGCGAGACGGTGATCGAGAAGGCGCCGCAGCGCGTCGCCACCTGGGGCTGGGGCTCCACCGAGGCCGCCATCGCGGCGGGCGTCTACCCGGTCGCGGTCGCCGAGCAGATCTACACCGTCGGCGAGGACGCGCTGCTGCCGTGGGTCGAGGACGCCTACGACGAGGAGGGCGTGGACAAGCCCGCCATCCTGTCCGACCCCGAGGGCGGCGCGACGGTGCCCTACGAGGAGTTCGTCGAGGCGAAGCCCGACCTCATCGTGGCGCCCTACTCCGGGCTCACCCAGGAGCAGTACGACGTGCTGAGCGACATCGCCCCCGTCGTCGCCTACCCCGACGCCCCGTGGACCACGACGTGGCAGGACACGATCACGCTCACGGCCCAGGCGCTCGGTCGCTCGGACGCCGGCACCCAGGTGCTCGGCGACATCGACGACTTCGTCGCCGAGAAGGCTGCCGAGCACCCCGAGTTCAACGGCAAGACGTTCGCGGCGATCTACGACGACCCGACGAAGGGCATCGTCTCCGTGTACACGCCGAACGACCCGCGGACCGTGTTCCTCGAGGGCCTGGGCGTGAAGAACGCGCCCTCGGTCACGGAGCTCGACACGTCGAACGGCAGCTTCTACTACGACCTGTCCTACGAGGAGCTCGACAAGCTCGACTCGGACTTCGTCATCTCCTACTCGGCCAGCGAGGAGGCGGCCCAGGCCTTCGACGACAACAAGGACCTCCAGGCGCTCCCCGCGGTCAAGGACGGGAAGGTCGTGAAGGTCGTCGGCACCGCGGAGGTGTCGGCCGTGTCGCCGCCCACCGCCCTGTCGGTGTACTGGGAGAACGGCCTGCCGGCCCTCGTCGACTCCATGGCCGAGGTGCTCGGCGACTGACCGCCGGCTACGCATGCCACGAACCCCCGTCCGGTCCTCGCGACCGGGCGGGGGTTCGTGCTGAGATCAATCGGCGTCGGGGGTGTCGACGGCGCCGCCGTAGCGACGGTCGCGGCGGGCGAACTCCTCCACCGCGCGCCAGAGGTGCCGCCGGTCGACGTCCGGCCACGGCTCCGGCAGGAAGACCATCTCCGCGTACGCCGCCTGCCAGATCATGAAGTTCGAGGTGCGCTGCTCCCCCGACGAGCGCAGGAACAGGTCGACGTCCGGCAGGTCCGGCTCGTCGAGGTACTTCTGGATCGTCTTCTCGGAGACGCGCGCCGGGTTGAGCTTCCCGGCGGCGGCGTCACGGGCGATCGCCGCCGCGGCGTCGGCGATCTCCGCCCGCCCGCCGTAGTTGACGCACATCGTCAGGGTGCAGCGGTCGTTCTCCTTGGTCATCTCCTCGGCGACCTGCAGCTCCTTGATCACCGACCCCCACAGCTTCGGCCGACGCCCCGCCCAGCGGATGCGCACGCCCCACGACGACATCTCGTCGCGGCGCCGCCGGATGACGTCGCGGTTGAAGTTCATGAGGAACTTGACCTCGTCCGGCGACCGCTTCCAGTTCTCGGTGCTGAACGCGTACGCGGAGACGTGCTTGACGCCGATCTGCACCGCGCCGGCCACGACGTCGAGCAGCGACTTCTCCCCCTGCTTGTGCCCCTCCACGCGAGGCAGCCCGCGCGCGTTGGCCCACCGGCCGTTGCCGTCCATGACGATCGCCACGTGGTTCGGCACGAACTGCGCCGGGATTCTCGGCGGCGTCGCCCCCGAGGGGTGCGGGTAGGGCTCGGCGTACTCGCCGGACGAACGGGGCATCGGGCCTCTCTCTCGATCGGTGCGCGGGGGTCGGGCGCGCGGGGTCAGGCGCGCTCGATCATGCGGAGCGAGCGCAGGGTGCGCTCCAGGTAGTACTGGGAGTAGGCCGCGACGAGGCCCGAGGCCTCGGTGCGGTGGCGCGCCTCGGAGGCGTCCGCCGTCTCCCAGTCCCCGCCGAGCAGCGCGCCGAGCAGCGAGAACGTCTCCGGCGCGGGGGCGGTGGAGCCGGGCGGGCGGCAGCGGGAGCACACCGCCCCGCCCTGGCCCACGGAGAACGCGTGGTGCGGCCCCGGCTCGCCGCAGCGGGCGCAGTCGGTGAACGACGGCGCCCAGCCGGCCACGGCGAGCCCGCGCAGCAGGTACGAGTCGAGCACCAGCCCCGGCGCGTGGGCGCGCTCGGCGAGCGCGCGGAGAGCGCCGGCGAGCAGCCAGTACTGCTGCACGGCGGGCTCGTGCTCCGCGGCGACCAGGCGGTCGGCGGCCTCGAGCATCGCCGCGCCGGACGTGTACAGCGCGTAGTCCTCGCAGATCGCGCGGGCGTACGGCCCGATCGTCTCGACCTGCGTCACGGTGTCGAGGTTGCGGCCGGAGTGCAGCTGCACGTCCACGGCCATGAACGGCTCCAGCCGGGCCCCGAAACGCGACGACGTGCGCCGGACCCCGCGACCGACCCCCCGCACCTTGCCGTGCTCGCGGGTGAGGAACGTGACGATCCGGTCGGCCTCGCCCAGCTTGTGGGTGCGCAGCACGATCGCGTCGTCTCGGTACAGGGGCACGGGCTCATTCTCTCAGTCCCCACCCACGAAAGCTGTCAGGACCAGCGCCACGCGGACATGGCGCTGGTCCTGACAGCTCGCGGGACAGGTCAGCCGCGGGCGGCGCGGTTCACGGCCGACACGATCGCCTTGAGGGACGCCGTCGTGATGGACGGGTCGATGCCGACGCCCCACAGGACGTCGTCGCCCACCTGGCACTCGACGTAGGCCGCCGCGGTGGCGTCGCCGCCCTCCGACAGCGCGTGCTCCGCGTAGTCGAGCACCCGCACGTCCACGCCGACCTTCGAGATCGCGTCCACGAACGCCGCGAGCGGGCCGTTGCCGGTGCCCTCCAGCGTGTGCTCCACGCCCTGGTCGAGGACGTCGACGGCGAGCGCGGTCGCACCGCCCTCGGCCGAGGTCGACCGGGTCTCCCGCAGGCGCAGGCGGCCCCAGGGCTCGAGACCGCGGGCGTCGTGCTCCTCGACGGGCAGGTACTCGTCGCTGAACATCCGCCAGATGTCGGAGCCCGTGACCTCGCTGCCCTCGGTGTCGGTGTAGTGCTGCACCACGCCGGAGAACTCGATCTGCAGGCGGCGCGGCAGGTCCAGCGAGTGCTCGGTGGACAGCAGGTACGCGATACCGCCCTTGCCGGACTGCGAGTTCACGCGGATCACGGCCTCGTACGACCGGCCCACGTCCTTCGGGTCGATCGGCAGGTACGGGACGCCCCAGGTGAGCTCGTCGACCGGCTTGCCCTCCTCCTCCGCGCGGGCACCCATGTGCTCGAAGCCCTTCTTGATCGCGTCCTGGTGGGACCCGGAGAACGCGGTGAAGACCAGGTCGCCCACGTACGGGTGCCGTTCGTGCACCGGGATCTGGTTGCAGTGCTCCACGGTGCGGCGGATGCCGTCGATGTCGGAGAAGTCGATCTGCGGGTCGACGCCCTGGCCGAACAGGTTCATGCCGAGCGTCACCAGGTCGACGTTGCCCGTGCGCTCGCCGTTGCCGAACAGGCAGCCCTCGATGCGGTCGGCGCCGGCCTGGTAGCCGAGCTCGGCGGCGGCGACGGCCGTGCCGCGGTCGTTGTGCGGGTGCAGCGACAGCACGACGTGCTCGCGGAAGGCCAGGTTCCGGTTCATCCACTCGATCGAGTCCGCGTAGACGTTCGGGGTGGCCATCTCGACCGTCGCCGGCAGGTTGATGATCACCGGACGCTCGGCCGTGGGCTCCAGCACCTCCAGCACCTCGTTGCAGATGCGGGCGGCGAACTCGAGCTCGGTGCCGGTGTACGACTCGGGCGAGTACTCGTAGTACACCGTCGTCTCGGGGATGGTCTCCTCGAGCTTGCGGCACAGGCGCGCGCCCTGCAGGGCGATGTCGACGATGCCGTCCATGTCGCTGCGGAAGACGACCTCGCGCTGCAGGATCGACGTCGAGTTGTAGATGTGCACGATCGCCTGCTTGGCGCCCCGGATCGCGTCGTAGGTGCGCTCGATGAGGTGGTCGCGGCACTGCGTCAGGACCTGGATGACCACGTCGTCGGGGATGCGGCCGGTGTCGATGAGCTGGCGCACGAAGTCGAAGTCCGTCTGCGACGCGGACGGGAAGCCGACCTCGATCTCCTTGTAGCCCATCTGCACGAGCAGGTCGAACATCCGCAGCTTGCGCTCGGCGTCCATCGGCTCGATCAGCGCCTGGTTGCCGTCGCGCAGGTCGACGGCGCACCAGCGGGGGGCCTTCGTGATGCGCTTGTCGGGCCACGTCCGGTCCGGCAGGTCGACGACGATCTGCTCGTGGAACGGGAGGTAGCGCGTGTACGGCATCCCGGAGGGGCGCTGGGGGTTGGCGCCGGCGATGCCCTGGGGGTGATGGTTCTGCATGGTGTCGCGTCCTTCGGTGGGGGCTCGGTGACCCACGTCCCGGGTGGGGTCGTCGGTCATGACCTGTCGGCCGGCGCGCCACAACCTCCGCGACGGGGGTCCGGCCTTAGAGGGCCCCGCCGCGGCACCGAAGGAGAAGGCTCACCGTGCGCTGCACGCTGCCACCGTACACCTTCGTCAGGGCGTCGCCTGAGGCGTCCAGGATCCGACCGGACGCCCGCCTTGCCGCAGCGTATTGACCTAGCGCCGGGAGCGCAGCGCGGCGTCCACGGCCGGGTCGCCGAGGGCCCCGAGCCAGTCCAGGAGCGCCGGGTAGGTCGACGGGTTCGCGGCCACGTACGAGCGCAGGTGGGGTGCCTCCGCCGAGATCCGCGCGAGGTCCGCGAGCGGCGTCGACGGGTCCATCGCCTGGGCCACGGACCAGCCCGGCGCCTGGACGGGTGCCGTCCGTGCGGGTGCCGCCTGCACGGGCGGGAGCACCTGCGTGGAGTCCGGCGCCCGGGCGGCCCGCACGGGCGCGATCTGCTGGGTGGCGTCGAGCGGCCGGGCCTCGGGGCGTGTCGCGACCGGGGCGGACCGGGGCGCCCTGCCCACGGGCTCCGCTGCAGGAGCGACCGGGTACGCCCCGGTGCTGGACGACACCTCGGCGGCCTCGGGGCGGCCCGCCGTCGCGGACTCGGCCCGGGGCTGGGCCGGGGTCTCGGACACGGCGTCGGACGCAGCGACCGACGGTGCGTCCTCCGACGGCCCGGACGGGGCGGGCTCGGGCGTCTCGGGCTCCGACGCGACGAGCGCGCGGACGGACGGCGGCACGAGCAGGACGGCGAGCGCGACGGCCGGCAGGCCGAACGCCACCAGCAGCTCCTCGACGTTGGACTGCGTGCCGAGGCCGGCGCGCGCGACGACGATCACCAGGCCGAGCACCACGACGACGCACGTGGCGCCGACGGCGGTGGCGTGCCCGGCGCGCGGGTCGCGCGCGAGCGCGCGCCGCGCGGCGACCGCCACCCCGACCATCAGCACGCCCACGACGAGCCTCAGGACGCGCCCCACGCTCACGCCGTCCGCCACGACCAGCAGCAGCGCGACGAGGGCGACGAACGCGGCGACCAGCGCGACGAGGCCCAGCGCCCGCAGCGCGACGGCCACCCAGCGCGCCGCGCGCACGTCGTCGGGCTCGTCGGCCGTGGCCGCGGCGTCGTCGACGATGCGCCGCGCCGTGATCCCCGCGACCACCGGCAGGAGCAGGAGGCCGAGCCGCTGCTCGTGGACGCTCTCGAACCACGGGTCCACGTTGCCCCCGGCGAAGAGCACGAGCTCGAGCGCGACGGCGCCGCCCAGGGCCAGGAGCACGTAGCCGGAGGCGAGGTCGCCCGAGCGCAGGTACGTGCCGACCGTGAACCACAGCACGCCCAGCACCACGAGGGCGTTGAGGAGGCCGACCACGGACACGACCCACGGAGCGCCCTGCACGAGCGCCGCGACCGGGGTCGCGAGCGTGCCGAGCGCGACCACCCCGGCGACGACCGCCGGGGCGTGCGCCCAGCGGGACGCGGCCGCGAGCGCGGCGCCCGCGAGGCCGACCGCGAGCCCCGCTCCGACCCCGCCCGCGGCGTCCGCCGGGGCGAGGGCGTCCAGCACCAGGTACACGACCGCGACGACCGCGTAGGGCACGCAGGCGAGCGCGACCGTGCGCCGTGAGGTCAGGACGTCCCACGACGACGGGCCGACGCCGCCACGCCGCAGGTACGGGGCGGCGATCGCGAGGAGCGCGAGGACGGTCGCGAGCACGATCTCGAGCCGGTCGCTGCCGCGGTGGGCGTGGTCCCACGGCAGCGGGAGGGCGACGAGCAGCGCGAACGCGGCCACCACGTCGCGCACGAGCTCGCGGACCGTCACACCGCCGAACGGTGAGCGCTCCTGCTCGGGTGCGTCGAGGGTGTCGGGATCGGTCATGCGTGCGTCTCCAGGGCTGGGCTCCGAGGGGACCGGGTCATCGTGCCCCCGCCCCAGTTTCTACCCGACGCCGACGCTCTGCGTCGTCTCCCGCGCGGACGGGTCGGTCACACCGTCACCGTTCCCGCACGCCCTGCTCAGATGCCGAGCTGGTAGACGCCCCAGTACGCGAGGGTGCCCAGGAGGGCGAGCGACCCGGCCAGGGTGCACCAGAACGTCAGCACGGCGGGCCAGCCACGTGCCACGACGACGACGTCGCCCCCCGCGCGGCGCTCCGCCCGCGCGTCGGCCACCCGGCGGATCACCAGCGCGGCCGCGACGGCGGTCGCGACCCCGAGCAGGCGCACGACGATCCAGCCGCCCTGCACGACGAGGTCGTCGCGCTGGTAGTCGAGCGCGAGGCGCGCCACCGCCAGGAGGTACACCACCAGCGCGACCATCGTCGCCACCGACCCGACGCCGAGGCCGAGCAGCGACGACCGGAGACCGCGGGCGAGGCGCGGCGCGGCGAACGACGACCGGCGCAGGACGGCGCGCCGCACCAGGGCGTGGACGCCCCACACCAGGGGGCCGACCAGCAGCAGGCCGGCGCCCGCGATCACGGCGCCCACGACGATGTCCCCGTTGCCCCACCACCGCGGCTGCGGGACGGCCGAGGCGACGTAGAGCTGGTTCGGCGTGTCCCCGGCGACCCGGGGCGGCGCGTCGGCCGTGCCGGGCATGCCCTGGATCCAGGTGGCGACGTCGCGCGCGAAGTCGGGGTGCAGGTGCATCCCGCCGTCGAGCGGCACGTTGATCCCGTGGTTGGCCCCGGCGTAGTAGCGCACCGTCACGGGGGCGTCGTCGCCGTTCACCGCGGTGTCGGCGATGACCTGCCGCGCGCCCTGCTCGACCGGCATCGACGGGTCGGCGGTGCCGTAGACCACGAGGACGGGGGCGGTCTGCTGCTCGAGCCACGGGCGCACGTCGAAGTCGGCGTACTCGAAGCCGCCGCCGGGCAGCTGCATCCCGACCGCGCGCGGGATGGCGCGGAACACCTGCTGGGGCACGCCGGTGTTGCGCAGATAGCTGTCGACCGCGAACGCGGCCTGCTGCCGCGGCGGCACCACCGGCGCCGAGACGAGGACCGTGTACGCGATGGTCGGGTCCTGCGCCTGCATGACGGGCACGATCCAGGTGCCCTCCGACTCGCCGTAGACGCCGACCTGCTCGGGGTCGACGCCGTCGATCGTGCGCAGCAGGTCGACCGAGTGCTGGTAGTCCGCGGCCATCGCCACGTAGTCGCGGTCCCGGGTGGTGTACGTGTCCAGGCGCTTGTCGGGCACCAGTGTCACGACGCCCGCGCTCGCGAGGGCGGTGGCCGACTCGGTGAAGGCCTCCGTGGACTTGCCCGTGCCCGCGCCGTGCACGTAGACGACGCCGGGCCGGTCGGCCAGCAGCTCGCCGTCGTCGCCCAGCGGCTGGCGCAGGAGGCCGCCGACGACGGTGCCCTCGAGCGGGATCGTCACGGCCGTCTCCCGGACCTCGAACTCGCCGACCTCGCCGATGTCCGCGCCGGGGGCGACACCGCCGATCGAGGTGTCGTCCGTCGCCGGGACGAGGTGGTCCGTGACCGGCACCGGGTCCCACTGCGGGCCGGCCACGGCCCCGGTCAGTGCCAGGCCCACCAGGATCGCCGCTGTCGTCGCAATAGTCCGGAACACCACGCAGCGATGCTACTCGGCGCCCTCCCCGCGCACGGCAAGGAATTCCCCCGCGACCTCGGGGGACGTCCCCCGTGAGGCCGGCGGACCCCCGCCCGCGACGTCAGAACCCGAGGCGCTGCAGCTGCTTGGGGTCGCGCTGCCAGTCCTTGGCCACCTTGACGTGCAGGTCGAGGTACACGCGCGTGCCGAGCAGCTTCTCGATGCCCTTGCGGGCGTTGGTGCCGACCTCGCGCAGCCGCGACCCGCCCTTGCCGATGACGATCGCCTTCTGGCTGTCACGCTCCACGAACAGGTTGACGCGGACGTCCAGCAGCGGCGGCTTCCCCTTGTCCGGGTCACCGCTGCCCTCCCGCTCGAGGATCTCCTCGACGACGACGGCCAGCGAGTGCGGCAGCTCGTCGCGGACGCCCTCGAGCGCGGCCTCGCGCACCAGCTCGGCGACCATGACCTGCTCGGGCTCGTCGGTGAGCTCGCCGCCCGGGTAGAGCTCGGGCCCGGCGGGCAGGTGCGCGACGAGGACGTCGGTCAGCTCGTCCACCTGGTAGCCGTCGCGGGCGGACACGGGCACGATCGCCGACCAGTCCCGGTCGACCGACCGCGCGAGCTCGTCGACCGCCAGGAGGTGCTCGGCGAGACGCCCGCGGTCCACGAGGTCGGACTTCGTCACGACGGCGACGACGGGAACCGCCCGGCGGCCCTCCATCAGGGGGGCGAGCTGCGAGGCGATGTACCGGTCGCCGGGGCCGATCTTCTGGTCGGCCGGCAGGCAGAACGCGATGACGTCGACCTCGCCGAGCGTGTCCTGCACGAGCGCGTTGAGCCGCTCGCCGAGGAGCGTGCGCGGACGGTGCAGGCCCGGCGTGTCGACGAGCACGAGCTGCGCGTCGTCGCGGTGCACGATGCCGCGGATCGTGTGCCGCGTGGTCTGGGGACGCGCGGACATGATCGCGACCTTCTCCCCCACCAGCGCGTTGGTCAGCGTCGACTTGCCGACGTTGGGCCGCCCCACGAGGCAGGCGAAGCCGGAGCGGTGGGCGTCCCCCTCGTCGTGCGGGGTGACGACGGAGGGATGGTGGCTCGCGGAGGTCATGCGTGTGCTTCCTTCTGGTCTGGCGGCGTGGCGTGCTCGCCACCCGCTGCTGGGTCGTCCTCGTCGTGCGAGGTGGGGGTCGTGCGGCGCACCCGGAGGGTGGCGAGCTGCTTGCGGCGGCCCTCGACGCGGTCGGCCACGAGGTGCAGCCCCCCGACGTCGGCCGTCGCGCCCGTCAGCGGCACCTTGCCGAGGGCCTTGGCGATCAGGCCGCCCGCGGTGTCCACGTCGTCGTCGTCGAGCCGCAGGTCGAACAGCTCGCCGAGCTCGTCGACGGGCATCCGCGCGGAGACGAGGAACGTGCCGTCGCCCAGGTCCTCCGGCTCGAGCTCCGGGGCGGTGTCGTGCTCGTCGGTCAGCTCGCCGACGAGCTCCTCGATGACGTCCTCGACGGTGACGAGCCCGGCGATGCCGCCGTACTCGTCGACGACGACGGCGATGTGGGAGCGGGAGGCCTGCATCTCGCGGAGCAGCTCGTCCGCGGGCTTCGACTCCGGCACGAAGACGGCGTCGCGGGCGACCTCGACGACCGGCCGTTCCGCGGCCGCGGACTCGTTCTCGAGCACGCGGGCGACGTCCTTGAGATAGGCGACGCCCAGGAGGTCGTCCACCTCCTCCCCGACGACGGGCACGCGCGAGTACCCCGAGCGGAGGAAGAGGCGCATCGCCTTGCGCAGCGGCGTCGTCGCCGTGACCGTCACCATGTCGGTGCGCGGCACCATGACCTCGCGGGTCAGCGTGCCGCTCAGCTCGACGACCGAGCGGATGAGCTCGCGCTCGGCGTCCTCGATCGCCTCGTTGTCCCGGACCCGCTCGGCGACCTCGCGCAGCGCGTCCTCGCCCGGGTCGTGCTCGCCGTCGCGCTCGGGGGCGCGCCCCGCGGCGCGCTCCGAGGTGCGGTCGGTGAGCCAGGCGGCGGCGCGGTGCACGGCGGACAGCGGGCCGGCGAGCGCGACGAGCACGGACAGCGGCCGGCGCAGGCCGAGAGCGCGCGGGCTGAGCCGCACGAAGACGACGCCGGCCACCAGGCCCACCACGCCGGCGGCGAGGAGCACCTGCCACCAGGTGTCGAACCAGTCGGCGATCATCAGCGTCGCCGCCGCGAGCGCGACGGTCTCGGCGAACACCCGCACCAGCGCGAACGCCGCCACTGCCGCGGGCGGGTCGACGACGAGGCCCTGCACCGCGCGCAGCCGGGTCAACCGTGTGCGGCGGGCCGTGGCCGTGAGGTCCTCCGCCGTCTCCGCCTCGATCACCGCGTCGGCGACCGAGGTGCGCGTGATCCGCAGCACCGCGGCCTCGCCGGCGGACAGCATCCCCGCGAGGGCCAGGGCGACCAGCGCCACGAGCGCCAGCAGCAGCTCCGGTCCGTCCATCAGGCCACCGTCCGGTCCGTCGTCGCGCTCACCGGCCGGCGAGGAAGGTGAGCAGGAGGCGGCGCTGCAGCGCGAACATCTCCTTCTCCTCCTCCGGCTCGGCGTGGTCGTAGCCGAGCAGGTGCAGGATGCCGTGCGTGGTGAGCAGCAGCAGCTCCTCGGCCGTGGAGTGCCCCGCGACCTTCGCCTGCTGGGCCGCCACCTCCGGGCAGAGCACGACGTCGCCGAGGGTGCCCGGCGGCGTCTCCTCGCCCTCGCGCCCCGGCCGCAGCTCGTCCATCGGGAAGGAGAGCACGTCGGTGGGGCCCGGCTCGTCCATCCACTGCACGTGCAGCTCGGTCATCACGGTCGTGTCGACGAACATGATCGACAGCTCGCTGCGGGGGTGCACGTGCAGGGTGTCCAGCACGAACCGGCCGAGCGCGGCGAACTCCGCCTCGTCGACCTCGACGCCGGACTCGTTTGCCACTTCGATGCTCACTGTCGGCGTGCCCCTCGCTCGTGCGGGCCGCGGCCCTGCCGTCCCTGTCCCTGCCTGCCCTGGTCCGGGCGCGCCGTCGCGACGTCCCAGCGGGCGTACGCGTCGATGATGTCGCTCACCAGCCGGTGCCGCACGACGTCCGCCGAGGTCAGCCGGCAGAACTCGACGTCGTCGACGCCCGTGAGGATGTCCTCCACCACGCGCAGGCCCGACGTCGTCCCGCCGGGGAGGTCGACCTGCGTGGCGTCGCCCGTGATGACCATCGTGGAGCCGAACCCCAGGCGCGTGAGGAACATCTTCATCTGCTCGGCGGAGGTGTTCTGCGCCTCGTCGAGGATGATGAACGAGTCGTTGAGCGAGCGGCCCCGCATGTAGGCCAGGGGCGCCACCTCGATCGTCCCGGCCTCGATGAGCCGCGGGATGGCGTCGGGGTCCATCATGTCGTGCAGCGCGTCGTACAGCGGGCGCAGGTACGGGTCGATCTTGTCGCTCAGCGACCCGGGCAGGTAGCCGAGCTTCTCCCCCGCCTCGACGGCCGGGCGCGTGAGCACGATGCGGTTGACGCGCTTGGCCTGCAGCGCCTGCACGGCCTTGGCCATCGCGAGGTAGGTCTTGCCGGTGCCCGCGGGCCCGATGCCGAACGTGATCGTGTTGGCGTCGATCGCCTCGACGTAGCGCTTCTGGCCCACCGTCTTCGGGCGGATCGTGCGACCGCGGTTGGAGAGGATGTTGAAGGTCAGGACCTCGGCCGGGCGCTGCACGGACGCCGCCGTGAGCATCTGCACCGACCGCGCCACGACCTCGGGCGTGAGCGGGGTGCCCGACTCCACCACCTCGACCAGCTCGTCGAGGAGGCGGGAGACCAGGGCGACGTCGCCGGCCGGGCCGCTGACGACGATCTCGTTGCCGCGGGCGTGCACGTCGACGCCGGGGAAGCCGTCCTCGACGGCCCGCAGCACGGAGTCCCTGCTGCCCAGCAGCGCCACCATCGGCACGTGCGGCGGCACCACGATGCGGTGCTCGGTGGACCGTTCGCCGTGCGCGCCAGGCGCGCCGGGGGCGGTGTGGGGTGTCGATGTCATGGGCCGGCTGCCGCCGGGGCCCTCCTTCGGAAGACGGTGCGAGGGACGTGCGAGGAACGGCTGAGGACTCGAGTCTATCGAGCGGCGGTCGACGGGGCAGCCGAATTCAGGCGGGCGTCCAGCCCAGCTGCGCGCCGGCGAGCACGTGGCCGTGCACGTGGAACACGCTCTGCCCGGCGCGCGGGCCGGAGTTGAAGACGAAGCGGTACTGGCCGTCCGCGAGGTCGCCGGCCACCCGGTCGGCCATGGCGACCACCTCGGCCAGCAGCTCGGGGTCCGCCTGGGCGAGCGTCGCGACGTCGCCGTGGTGCTCCCTCGGCACCACCAGCACGTGCACGGGCGCCTTCGGGTCGATGTCGCGGAACGCGATCACACGGTCGGTGGTGGCGACCACGTCCGCCGGCAGGTCGCCGGCGACGATCTTGCAGAACAGGCAGTCGGTGCTGGGCGCGCTCGTCATGCCCCGGACGTTACCGCGCACCGGGTCCGCGTGCCGTCGGTCCGGTCAGGCCCAGCGCCCGAGCCGCTCGCTGAGCAGCGCGACGGCGACCGGCCCCGCCGTGGAGGTGCGCAGCACGTGCGGCCCGAGCCGAGCGGTCACGGCGCCCGCCTCCTCGAGCGCGGCGACCTCCGCGTCGGAGATCCCGCCCTCCGGCCCGACGACGACGAGCAGGGCCGGGGTCTCGACCGGCTCGGCAGCCGATGCCGGGAGCGCGACGTCCGCGAGCGCCGTCGTGGCGTCCTCGTGCAGCACGACGGCGGCCCCGCCGCCGGCGACGACCTCGCGCACGCGCGCGGCGAGCTGGCGGGAGGTGACGGGCTCCGCCACCGGCGGCAGGCAGGCTCGCCGCGCCTGCTTCACCGCGGACCGCACGGTCGCCACCCACTTGGCACGCGACTTCGCCGCCCGCTGCCCGCGCCACACGACGACGGACCGGTCGGCCTGCCACGGCACCACCGCGTCGACGCCGACCTCGACCGCGGCCTCGACGGCCAGCTCGTCGCGGTCCCCCTTCGCCAGGGCCTGGACCAGGGTCAGCACGACGCCGGGGGCCGGCTCGGAGACGACCTCGTCGACGCGCAGCCGCACCACGCCGTCCGCGACGGCGTCGACCACGCACCGCAGCCGCGTGCCCGCGCCGTCGACCACGTCCAGCCGCTCGCCCGGGCCGCGCCGCTGGACGACGCCCGCGTGCCGCCCCTCGGCGCCGTCCAGCACGTAGACGTCACCCGGGCCGAGCGCGCCCAGCGCGCCGCCGTCGGCGAGGAACACCGGCGCGCTCACGCCGTCCCGCCTGTCCGCGGGGCCCCCGGTGCAGCGCCCACGTCAGCGACCGCTCAGCTTGTCCCGGAGCCGGGAGAACACGCCCGGGTGGGCGGCGGAGAGGCGGGGCTCGGGCCGCTCCTCGCCGCGCAGCGTGGCCAGCGAGCGCAGCAGCTCGGTCTGCTCGTCGTCCAGGGCGGTCGGCACCTGGACCTCGACGTGCACGTTGAGGTCGCCGCGCCCCCCGGCGTGCAGGTGCCCGACGCCCAGGCCCTTGAGGGTGACGACCTGGCCCGGCTGGGTACCCGGCCGCAGGTCGATCTCCTGCTCGCCGTCCAGCGTCTCGAGGTCGAGCACGGTGCCGAGCGCGGCCGCCGTCATCGGCACCTGGAGGGTGCAGTGCAGGTCGTCGCCGCGGCGCACGAACGTGTCGTGCGGCTTCTCGCGGATCTCGACGTACAGGTCGCCGGCGGGGCCGCCACCGGGGCCGACCTCCCCCTGCGCGGTGAGCTTGATGCGCGTGCCGGTGTCGACGCCGGCGGGCACGTTGACCGTCAGCGTGCGGCGCGAGCGCACCCGCCCCTCGCCCGAGCAGTCGGCGCACGGCTCGGGGATGACGGTGCCGAAGCCCTGGCAGGCGGCGCACGGCGCGGTCGTCATGACCTGGCCGAGGAAGGAGCGCGCCACGCGCTGC
Source organism: Isoptericola sp. NPDC019571 (assembly GCF_044389385.1). Classification (NCBI taxonomy): domain Bacteria; kingdom Bacillati; phylum Actinomycetota; class Actinomycetes; order Micrococcales; family Promicromonosporaceae; genus Isoptericola; species Isoptericola sp. NPDC019571. Next base: position 347,509 of record NZ_JBIRXZ010000003.1, on the reverse strand, counting down.
ACGTTGCCGCGCCCGTGGCAGACGTCGCAGGTCTTGAGGTCGGTGCCGGGGCGGCAGCCGTTGCCGCCGCAGGTGCCACACACGACGGCGGTGTCGACCTGGAGCTCGCGCTTGGCGCCGAACGCCGCCTCGGCCAGGTCGATGTCCATCCGCACGAGGGCGTCCTGGCCGCGGCGGGCGCGCGGCACGGGCCCGGCGGGCTGGCCGCCGCCGCCGAAGAACGTCTCGAAGATGTCCTGGAAGCCGAAGCCGTTGCCGAAGCCGGCGCCCGCGCCGCCCGACGGAGAGCTCGGGTCCACGCCCATGTCGTACTGCTGGCGCTTGTCCGGGTTGGACAGCACCTCGTAGGCGCGGGCGACGTCCTTGAAACGTTCCTCGCCGGCCTCGCCGGCGACGTCGGGGTGCAGCTCGCGGGCGAGCTTGCGGTACGACTTCTTGATCTGCTCGGCCGAGGCGTCGCGGGGGACGCCCAGGATCTCGTAGTAGTCGGTCACAGGTCTCTCTTCGGTGACGTGTCGGTGACGTGCACGGTCAGGTCGGCGGGTTCAAGGATGCCGCGGGGCGGTCAGCCTGGCAGCACCCGGGACAGGTAGCGGGCGACGGCGCGGACGGAGGCGATCGTGCCCGGATAGTCCATCCGGGTGGGACCGATGGACCCCAGGATCGCCACGGTGTCGCCGTCGCCGCCGTAGCCGGAGGCGACGACGGAGGTCTCGGCGAGGCCGTCGAGACGGTTCTCGTGCCCGATGCGGACGCCGACCCCGCCGCCGACCCGGGTGACCGGCTCGGCCGCCAGCTCCGTGAGGAGCCCGAGCAGCACGACCTGCTCCTCGAGCGCCTCCAGGACGGGACTCAGCCCCTGCTCGAACCGCATGTCGGCCCGGGCGAGGTTGGCGGTGCCCGCGAGCACGATGCGGTCCTCGCGCTGCGCGCCGAGCGTGTCGACCACGAGGTCGGCGATGCCGCGGGCCAGGGGGGCCAGGGCGGCGTCCACCCCGGACACCACGCGCGCGAAGGCGGTGGGCAGGTCCGCGAGCCCCTTGCCCGCCGCGGCGGCGTTGAGGCGCGCGCGCAGCTCGCTCAGCGTGCCCTCGTCGAGGGCGCCGGGGTCGGGCTCCGGCCCCGCCGGGGCGTCCACGGCGACGACCGCGGGCTCCGCACCGGGGCCCACGCCGACGTCGAGGAAGCGCTGCTCCACCCGGCCGGCGTCGCTGATCACCACGACCAGCAACCGCGCGCCCCCCACGGGGACGAGCTCGAGGTGCCGGAGCCCCGCGAGCCGCAGCGACGGGTACTGGACCACCGCGACCTGCCCCGTGAGCTGGGCGATGAGGCGCCCGGCACGGCCGAGCACGTCGTCCATGTCGATCGCCTCGGACAGGAACGTCTCGATCGCCCGGCGCTGCGGGCTGGTGAGCGGACGCACCTCCGCGAGCCGGTCGACGAAGAGGCGGTACCCCTTGTCGGTCGGGACACGACCGGCCGACGTGTGCGGCTGGGCGATGTACCCGGCCTCCTCCAGCGCCGCCATGTCGTTGCGGATCGTGGCGGGCGAGACCCCGAGGCCGTGCCGCTCCGTGAGCACGCGCGACCCCACGGGCTCGCGCGTGTGGACGTAGTCCTCCACGATCGCGCGGAGCACGGCCAGGCGACGTTCCTCGCTCACGGTCCTCCTCGGGTCGGGTCCTTAGCACTCTCGTGTCCCGAGTGCCATCCTACGCGGGCTCGCCGGAGGTCCGGGGGACCCGGCCCCGACACGCCGGGCCCACGGCCGTCGCCCCGGCTGAGGTACCCCGCGGCCGTCTGAGGTACCCCGCCCCCTGAAGATCCGGCACCTGACCGATCCGCGCCGGTACCTCACGAACCGAGGGTGGAACCACCGGAGGCCGCCCGGCCCCGGCGAAGGAGACCGGTGATGAACGAGTACCTGTACTACGACGAGTTCCGCGCCCGCCAGGTGGACCTCGAGGAGGCGGTGCGTCACGAGGCGGCGGCACGGAGTGCCGCCCGGGAGGCGCGCCGCGCACGCCGCCGCACGGCCGTCCGGCGCCGCCGGGCGGCCCGCCGCCCGTGGGAGCTGCCCGCGGGCCTCGTGCGGCCCTGGCCCCAGTGACCGCGACGTCGGGCGCCGAGCCGGCCGTCACGAGCGCGGCGGCACCCCGTCCGGCCTGGCACGATGGCGACGTGCCCACCGGAACCGCCCCCTCGCCGCTCGTCGGCCGCGCCGCCGAGCTGACCTCCCTGCGCGAGGCGTACGCGGACGCCCGCGGCGGCTCCGGCGGCGTGGTCGTCGTCGGCGGCGAGGCGGGCATCGGCAAGACCCGTCTCGTGGCGGAGTTCCTCGCAGAGGTCCGCGACGACGGGGCGGCACCGCTCGTGCTGCACGGGCAGTGCGCCGACTCCGGCTCGGGCCCCCTCCCCTACGCCGCGCTCACCGGCGTCCTGTCCGACGTCGTCGACACGCTCGGCCCGGAGGCGACCCTCGCCGCGGCCGGTCCCGCCGCGGACGCGCTCGGGCTCCTCGCCCCCCGGCTCGTGGACGTGCGGCGCGACGTCGACACCGGCCGCCTGCCGGAGGTCCTGGCCGACCTCACGACCGCGCTCGCCGTCGAGCGCCCGGTCGTGCTCGTCCTCGAGGACCTGCACTGGTCCGACGACGTGACCCGTACGGTGCTCGCCCGGCTCGCACGCACCGCGCCGACCACCACCCTGCTCGTGATCGCCACCTACCGCAGCGACGACGTCGGGCGACGCCACCCCCTGCGCACCACCCTGGCCGAGCTGGAGCGGGCCCGGCTCGCGACGCGCGTCGACGTGCCGCGCCTCGACGCCGCCGAGGCGACGCGCCTGTTCTCGTCGCTCGTCTCGAGGCGCCCCGACGCCCCGGACCTCCCTGGCACGGTGCTCGGCGAGCTCGTCGAGCGCAGCGAGGGCGTGCCGTTCTACGCCGAGGAGCTGGCGGACTTCGCCGGCGATGCCCTGCCCGACTCGCTGCGCGAGCTGCTGCTCCTGCGCTACTCGTCCCTGAGCGACCCCGCCCAGCGCTTCTGCCGCACCGTCGCCGCCGCGGGCCAGCGGGCCCCGCACGAGCTCCTCGTCGCCATGCTCGGCGCGGGAGGCCTGGACGAGGCAGAGCCCGCCGCCCGGGAGGCGGTCGACGCGCACGTGCTCGTGGCGGACGCCGACGGCTACCGCTTCCGCCACGCGCTCATCCAGGAGTCGGTCGACGCCGAGCTGCTGCCCGGCGAGTCGCGCCGGCTGCACGCGGCGTGCGCGAGCGCGCTGGAGGACGGCGAACGCACGCTCGCGCGGGTCGCGGCCGCGGCCGACCACTGGTGGCGGGCCCGCCTGCCCGACCGCGCGCTCGCCTCGGCGGTCGAGGTCATCGCGGTGCCCGAGACCTCCGGGGAGGCCTCCTCCGCCGTGGTCGCCGCCGCGGGCGAGCGAGCGCTCGAGCTCTGGGAGCTGGTGCCCGACGCCGAGGGGGTCGCCGGGCTGCACCGCGCCGCCCTCCTGCGCCACGTGTCCGTCGCCCTCCAGGACTCCGCGCAGATCGAGCGCGCGGCGGGACTGGCCCGCGAGGCGGTGGAGGAGTGGCCCGTGGACGACCCCGCCGGGCGGGCGCAGGCGCTGTCGACCCTCGCCCACATCCTCGGCAAGGCCGGCGACCCGCGTTCGGACCGGATGCTCGACGAGGCGCTCGCGCTCCTGCCGGCGGACGACCCCGCGGGCCGGGCGCCGTTGCTCCGTCTCAAGGCGCGCAACGCGATGATGGACCACCGCCACGACGAGGCGGTCGCGGCCGCCGGCGAGGCGCTCGCCGCCGCGACGGCGGTCGGCGACCGCCAGAACGCCTCGCTCGCCCTCAACCTCCGCGCCATGAGCCGCCTGGACCGCGGGGACCTCGACGCGCTGGACGAGCTCGAGCGGTCCCACGAGGTGGCGGGCGACGACTGGCGGGCCCAGTGCCACTACTACACCAACGCGTCCGACACCCGGCTCAAGCTCGGCCAGTTCGCCGAGGCGGAGCACCTCGCCGAGTCGGGGGCGCAGCTCGCCCGCGCCCTCGGCGCCGGGTGGGCCACCCGCGCGATGCTCGAGGGCAACGTGGCGGAGGCGTGGATCGGGTCCGGCCGGTGGTCCGACGCCGAGGCGTGGTACGCACGCTCCGTCCCGCTCGTCGACCCCAGCGACTACGCCGTGTACCTGGGCGAACGGTGGACGTGGCTCACGATGTGGCGCGGTGACGTCGACACCGCCCAGGCGCGGGCGCGGGTGCACCGCGCGACCTGGCAACGCTTCGGCCGGGTGGAGGAACAGATCCGGGCGCGGGTCTCGGCGACGCTCGCCGAGCTCGCCCTCCTGCGCGACGACCTGGACGACGCGCTCGACCTCGTCCGGATCGCCGTCGACCCCGACGCCCTGGGCCCGTTCTACCGGCTCACGACGCTCGCCGTGGCCGCGCGGGTGCTCGACCGCGCCCGGAGGTCAGGGCGGCAGGTCGACGTCGCGCCGTACCGCGCGGCGCTGGCGACGTGCACCGTGTGGCCGACCTACCCGACGTGGGCGGCGCTGTTCGCCGCCGAGCTCGGCGACGGGTCGTGGGAGGCGGTCGTCGCGGCCGACGGGCCCGCGCACCTGCGGCCGTACGCCCTGTACCGCGACGGCGCGTCACTGCTCGAGGCCGGCGACCGCACCACCGCGCGCGAGCGGCTGGACGCCGCCGTCGAGGCGGCCGACGCGATCGGCTGCGGCCTCGTGGGCGACCAGGCGCGCGCGCTGCTCGACGGCGCGGGCCTCGCCCGTGGCGCCGCCCGCGCACGGCGGCCCGACCGCGCGCTCACCGACCGCGAGCGCCAGGTGCTCGCTCTCGTCGCCGAAGGCCTGACGAACGGGCAGATCGCCGAGCGGTTGTTCATCAGCCGCAAGACGGCGTCGGTGCACGTCTCCGCCATCCTGCGCAAGCTCGGCGTGTCCAGCCGCACCGAGGCGGCGCTGCTGGCGCGCGAGGACCCCTCCTGACGTCGCCCGACGCACCTGTACACATGCCCTGAGCAGTCGTGTACGCGAGGCCGTGCGCCCTCCTCCCTAGGCGTGACACCACACCCCGGCTGGAGGACATCATGGATCCGCACGTGTACGACATGCTCTTCGAGCGCCGTCAGGAGGAGCTCGAGCGCGAGGTCGCGCTGCGCCGCCTGGCGCACGAGCTCCGCGCCTCGCGCCGCGCGCTCCAGGACGCCGTCGCGGACGCGGAGCCGTCGGGACCGGCCGCGCCGGTGGAGCCCCGGCGTCGTCCCGCGATGGCACCGCTGCACCGACCGCGCCACGCGTGAGCGGAGCACGCAGCAGCGTCACCCGACACGCCCACCCGCACCCCTGCCGCGCGCCGTCCGGTCCCGACCGGGCGGCGCGCGGCGCGAGTCGGGCGCCGCTCCCCCGGGGTCGCGACCGTAGGCTCACGGCCGTGCACGACCGCTACGGCTCCGACGTCCTGTCCTCCTCCGGCTCCCGCTCCCCGGGAGCGCCGGACGGCTCCGCGCATCATCGCCGCCGACCGGTGACCCGGCCCCGCGCGGCAGACCACGGCCTCGTGGTCGAGGAGGTCACGACGGGCTGGGTGGGCGCCGTGGTGCGCGTGGAGAAGTCGGGCGGCATCCACCTCGTGGTGCTGGAGGACCGGCGCGGGCGCACGCGGTCCTTCCCGCTGGGCCCGGGCTTCTGGGTGGACGGGCAGCCGGTGGAGCTGACGGCTCCCGTGACCTCCCGCGCCCCCGCGCGGCCCACCCGGACGGCGTCTGGCTCGGTGGCGGTGCACGACCAGCGCGCGCGGGTGGCCCGCGGGTCGCGCATCTGGGTCGAGGGCAAGCACGACGCCGAGCTGGTCGAGAAGGTGTGGGGCGACGACCTGCGCGTCGAGGGCGTCGTGGTCGAGCTGCTCGACGGCGTGGACAACCTCGCGGACGCCCTCGACGAGTTCGCCCCGACGCCGGAGCGGCGGGTGGGCGTGCTGGTCGACCACCTGGTGCCCGGGTCGAAGGAGCGGCGCCTCGCCGACGACGCCCTCCGGCGGGTGCCGCGCGGGACGGTCCTGGTGCTGGGCCACCCGTACGTCGACGTGTGGCAGGCCGTGAAGGCGGAGCGGCTGGGTCTGACGTCGTGGCCCACCATCGAGCGGGGCACGGAGTGGAAGCGCGGCATCCTGCGCGAGCTGGGCTGGCCGGCGTCGTCGACCGAGGACGTCGGCCGCGCGTGGCAGCGGATCCTCGCGACCGTGCGGGACTACCGCGACCTCGACCCGGCCCTGCTGGGCCGGGTCGAGGAGCTGATCGACTTCGTCACGGCGTGACCGCGGCTCCCGCGGCGCTCAGCGGGTGCGGATGCCGTCCCGCTCCGCGTAGGCGTTGACCTTCTCCGACACCGAGATGACGGCGACGAAGAACTCCAGCGTGATGCGGGCGAGCGCCAGGTACACGAGCGCGATGATCCACCCGAACACGAGGTAGAGGATCCCGCCCCAGATCGACTGGGAGAACGTGGCGACGAGGCCCGACAGCCACGCCAGCGCGACCAGCACCGTCACGATGATGTAGACGACCTTCACCACGCTGGGCGTGATGTACCGGCTGAAGGAGTAGTCGAACAGCGCGCTGAGGAAGCCGCTGCCCTCGCCGTGGGGCGTGATCGGTCCCGCCGACCGGTCCGGCGGGTACTCGGAGCCCGGGTAGAGGCCCGGGTCCGGCATCTGCCCCTCGTACGGCTGCTGCGGCTGCGCGTAGGGCTGGTCGCCGTAGGGCGGCTCACCGCCGTGCGGGGGCGGGCCGGCGGGCGGCTGGTGCCCGTACGGCGGCTGCGGGGCGGGCTGACCGGGCGGCGGCTGGTACCCCGGCTGACGCGGCGGCTCCTGGGGGTCGCCGGGCTGCTGCGGCGTGTTCTCGCTCATCGTTCCTCCTGAGTGGGTCCGGGCGACGCACCCGGCGGGGTCGGCGCCTTCGCCCACTCTGGCCGCCCCCGAACGCCTCCGCCACCGCACGTGACCACCGCAGATGCGCGAAGATGGCTCCATGAGCACCCCGCCGTACGGACCGCCGCCGCAGCAGCCACCGGCGGGTCCGCCCCCGGGCCAGCCGCCCTACGGCGGCCAGCCGCCGGGCCAGCCGCCGTACGGCGGCCAGCCCCCGTACGGGTACGGGCCGCAGCCTCTCTCGCCGTCGGACGAGCGCACCTGGGCGATGGTCGCGCACCTCGGGCCGCCGATCCTGGCGCTCCTGAGCGCGGGGATCCTGCCCTTCCTCGTGCCGCTGCTGATCTGGCTGTTCCTGCGCGACCGGAGCGCCTACGTCGCCGACCAGGCCAAGGAGTCCCTGAACTTCCAGCTCACCCTGCTGATCGCGTACATCGTCGGGCTGATCCTGCTCATCGCCCTGGTCGGGATCGTCATCCTCATCGCGGCGTGGGTCACGTCGATCGTGTTCGCGATCCTCGCCGCCGTCGCCGTGAACCGCCACGAGGCGTACCGCTACCCGCTCAACATCCGCATGATCTCCTGACCCGCCCGGCTCGCCGTTGTGGGCGCAACGATCAGGGGGTGAGCTCGCGGACGACGGAGTCCGCGAGGAGGCGGCCGCGGCGGGTGAGGACGACGCGACCGCGCACGGCGGCGACGCCGTCGACCAGGCCGCGCGCGACGAGCCCGGCGACCGCCGAGCGGCGCGACGGGTCGAGTGCCGCGATCTCCAGGCCCTCGCGCACGCGCACGCCGAGCAGCACCCGCTCCAGCCGGGCCTCGGCGGGTGTGAGCAGCTCGCGGCCGGCGCCCGGCGACGCGCCGGACTCCAGGAGGGCGGCGTAGCGACGCGGGTGCTTGACGTTCCACCAGCGCACACCCGCGTGCTCGATCCCCTCGATGCCCTCGACGCCCTCGATGCCGGCGACGGCATCGGCACCGCCCGCCGGGCCCGCGACGTACGAGTGCGCGCCGGGACCGATCCCCCACCAGTCGTCGCCGCGCCAGTAGGCGAGGTTGTGCCGGCACGCGTGCTCCGGCCCGCGCGCCCAGTTGCTCACCTCGTACCAGCCGAGGCCCGCGTCCGTCAGCAGGTCGTCGGCCAGCTCGTACTTGGCGGCCTGGTCGTCCTCGTCGGGCAGCGCGAGCTCGCCCCGGCGCACCTGGGCGTGCATCTTCGTGCCCGGCTCGACGACGAGCGCGTACGCCGACACGTGGTCGACGCCGGTGGCGAGCACCGCCTCGAGGGACGTCCGCCAGTCCTCGAGGGACTCGCCCGGCGTGCCGTAGATGAGGTCGAGGGAGACGTCGAGCCCGGCGTCGCGCGCCCAGGTCACGACGTCGGGCACGCGGCGCGGGTCGTGGGTGCGCTCGAGCGTCGCGAGCACGTGCGGCACCGCGGACTGCATCCCGAACGAGACCCGTGTGAACCCGGCGTCCGCGAGCAGCCGCAGCGACTCGGGCGTCACCGAGTCCGGGTTGGCCTCGGTGGTGACCTCGGCCCCGTCCGCGAGCCCCCACGTGTCGTCGACGCCGCGCAGGATCCGCGCGAGGTCCGCGGCGGGCAGCATGGTGGGCGTGCCGCCGCCGAAGAACACCGTGGACACGGGGCGCGACCCCAGGCCCGCGTCGTCGAGCACGCGGGCCGCGAGGTCGACCTCGCGCAGCGCGGTCGTGGCGTACGCCGCCTGGTTCGCGCCGCCGCCCAGCTCGGACGCCGTGTACGTGTTGAAGTCGCAGTAGCCGCAGCGCACCGAGCAGAACGGCACGTGGACGTACACGCCGAACGGCCGGCCGGCGCCGTCCGGAGCGGACGGCGAGGGCCGCACCCACCCCGGCAGCGCGCCGTCGTCGGGCACGGGCGTGCCCTCAGGCAGCGCGGGCACTACTTCTTCTTGTCCTTGGCGTCCTTGCCGCCGCCGCCGTCGGAGGAGAGCGCGGCGATGAAAGCGTCCTTCGGGACCTCGACGGACCCGATGTTCTTCATGCGCTTCTTGCCCTCCTTCTGCTTCTCCAGCAGCTTGCGCTTACGGCTGATGTCTCCGCCGTAGCACTTGGCGAGCACGTCCTTGCGCATCGCGCGCACCGTCTCGCGGGCGATCACCCGGGCGCCGACGGCGGCCTGGATCGGCACCTCGAACTGCTGGCGCGGGATGATCTCCTTGAGCTTCGCCGTCATCATGACGCCGTAGTCGTAGGCCTTGTCCTTGTGCACGATGGCGCTGAACGCGTCCACCTGCTCGCCCTGCAGCAGGATGTCGACCTTCACGAGGTCGGCCGCCTGGTCGCCCGAGGGCTCGTAGTCCAGCGAGGCGTAGCCGCGGGTGCGGGACTTCAGGTGGTCGAAGAAGTCGAAGACGATCTCCGCGAGCGGCAGCGTGAAGCGCAGCTCGACGCGGTCCTCCGACAGGTAGTCCATGCCGAGCATCTGCCCGCGGCGGTCGTTGCACAGGCCCATGACCGTGCCCACGAACTCGCTCGGAGCGAGGATGGTCGCGCGCACCACCGGCTCGCGGACCTCCTTGATCTTGCCGCCCGGGAACTCCGACGGGTTGGTCACCTTCACCTCGGTGCCGTCGTCGAGCGTCACGTCGTAGACGACGTTCGGGGCGGTGGAGATGAGGTCGAGGTCGAACTCGCGCTCGAGCCGCTCGCGGACGATCTCCAGGTGAAGCAGGCCGAGGAAGCCGACGCGGAAGCCGAAGCCGAGCGCGACCGACGTCTCCGGCTCGTAGTTGAGCGCGGCGTCGTTGAGCTTGAGCTTGTCGAGGGCGTCGCGGAGCGCCGGGTAGTCCGTGCCGTCCACCGGGTACAGGCCGGAGAACACCATCGGCTTCGGGTCGCTGTACCCGCCGAGCGCCTCCTCGGCAGGCTTCGCCATGTTCGTGACCGTGTCGCCGACCTTCGACTGGCGCACGTCCTTCACGCCCGTGATGAGGTAGCCGACCTCGCCGACCCCGAGCCCCTTGGTGGGGTTGGCCTCGGGCGAGATGACGCCGATCTCGAGCAGCTCGTGCGTGGCGCGCGTCGACATCATCGCGATGCGCTCGCGCGGGTTGAGGTTGCCGTCCACGACGCGCACGTACGTGACGACGCCGCGGTAGGTGTCGTACACGGAGTCGAAGATCATCGCGCGGGCCGGGGCGTCGGCGTCGCCGACGGGGGCCGGGACCCGCTCGACGATGCGGTCGAGCAGCGCCTCGACGCCCTCGCCGGTCTTGCCGGAGACCTTGAGGACGTCCTCGGGGTCGCCGCCGACCAGGCCCGCGAGCTCCTCGGCGTACTTCTCCGGCTGCGCCGCCGGCAGGTCGATCTTGTTGAGGACCGGGATGATCTCGAGGTCGTTCTCCATCGCCAGGTACAGGTTGGCGAGGGTCTGCGCCTCGATGCCCTGCGCCGCGTCGACCAGCAGGACGGCGCCCTCGCAGGCCGCGAGCGAGCGGGAGACCTCGTAGGTGAAGTCGACGTGCCCCGGCGTGTCGATCATGTTGAGCGCGTGGGGCTGCTCGCCCAGCTGCCACGGCATGCGCACGGCCTGCGACTTGATGGTGATGCCGCGCTCGCGCTCGATGTCCATCCGGTCGAGGTACTGCGCCCGCATGGCCCGCGGCTCGACGACGCCGGTGAGCTGCAGCATGCGGTCGGCGAGCGTCGACTTGCCGTGGTCGATGTGCGCGATGATGCAGAAGTTGCGGATGAGCTCGGGCGCCGTGGCGTTCGGCTCGATGCGCGCACGCAGCGCGGGTCCGGGGATGGGCAACGCGATTCGCTCCGTCAGGGTCGCTGGATGGGTGTCGTCGGTGGTGACGAGGCCCGGCCATTGTCCCATGAGGTTGTCCGCCGCGGTCCCGGGCACGTCCCGCGTGCGGGCGTCGCGCCCCGCTGCGTACGGTCGGGGTCCACCGACCGACGTGACGGGAGGAGCCCCGACATGACCGACACCGCACTGACCGGCAAGCGCGTCCTGGCGATCGTGACGAGCTACGGCGTCGAGCAGGACGAGCTCGTCGTCCCGCTCGAGCACCTGCGCGCCGCGGGCGCGGAGGTGGTGGTCGCCTCGAACGAGCCGGGCGACGTCCGCACCCTCGTCGGCGACAAGGACCCCGGGCGGGCCGTGCGCGCCGACACGACGTACGACGCCGTCGACCCCGACGGCGTCGACCTCCTGCTGGTGCCCGGCGGCACGATCAACGCGGACACCCTGCGCCTGCAGGAGGCCGCGATCGGGCTCGTCACGACGTTCGCGCACTCCGGCAGGCCCGTCGCCGCCATCTGCCACGGCCCGTGGGCGGTGGTCGAGGCCGGGTGCGTCGGCGGCGCGACCCTCACCTCCTACCCGTCCCTCGCGACCGACGTGCGCAACGCCGGCGGCCGCTGGGTGGACCGGTCCGTGGTGCGCGACGACGGCGCGGGCTTCCCGCTCGTGACCTCCCGGACCCCCGACGACCTGGACGACTTCCTCGGCGAGGTCGACGCCGTCCTGGGCGCCTGAGACACCCCTCCCGGACTGGCCGGTCCTGGCGCTAGCCTCGCGCCATGCCGACCCCGCCCGCCGCGCAGCCCCGCCCCGACGTCGACCCGCGCACGGGGCGCCGCACCGACGGCGGCCCCGAGCCCGACCGCCTGGCCCTGCTGGCCCGGCTGCAGGACGAGTTCGCCTCCGCGGCGGCCGACGTCGCGCCCGACGCCCTCGTCCCGGCCTGCGGCGACTGGCGCGCGGCCGAGCTGGTGCTGCACCTCGCGGGCGTGCACCACTGGGCGGCAGGCATGGCCGTGGGCGACCCGTCGCGCGACGAGGACCTGCCCGCGCCCGACCTCACGGGCCCGGGCTCGCGCGGGGCTCTCGCCGCGCTCTACGCCCGGCACGCCGCCGACCTGCGTACGACGCTCGACGCCGCCGGCCCGGAGGGTGCCGCGCAGACGCTGCTCGGCGACGGCCCCGCGTCGTTCTGGTGGCGGCGACAGCTGCACGAGACGCTGGTGCACCTGCACGACCTGCGCGCCGCGCGGCGGGGGTCCGGACCGGACGCGCTGGGCGCGGTCGCCGTCGCGCCCGAGGTCTGGGGCGACGGCGTCGACGAGATCGTGGCGATGTTCCAGCCGCGACAGGTGCGGCTCGGCCGGATGGCGCCGCTCGCCGACCGGCTCCGCGTGGTCGCCTCCGACCTCGGCTGGTCCTGGACGCTCGGTGCCTCCGCGGCCTCCGCCGACGACCGGGTGGACGCGACGCTCGCGGCGCCGGCGCAGCGGCTCGACCTGCTGCTGTGGGGTCGGCTCACGCTCGCGGAGGCCGGCGCCGTCGTCGAGGGCGACCTGGATGCGGCGCAGCGCGTGCTCGCCGAGCCGCTCGTGCCCTGACGGTCCCGTCCGATGAGTCGCGGCGGGCCGGTCGGTCCACCCGGCATGACAGACGAGACCGCCACGCCCCCCGCAGCCACCGACCTCACCACGGCCACCGCCACCACCGCGCGCGGCGACCGCGTCACCTACGACCTGCGCGGCTCCGGCCCCGCCGTCGTCTTCGTCGCCGGCGCCGGGCCGTTCCGCGCCGTCGACCCGGTGACGACCCGCACGGCCGAGCTCCTGGCGCAGGCGGGCGTCACGACCGTCGTCTTCGACCGGCTCGGCCGCGGCGACTCCCCCGCCTCCGGGCGTCTCGACCTGGACCGCGAGCTGGACGCCGTCGCGGCCGTGCTCGACGCCGCGGGCGGGGCCGCCGTGCTCTGCGGGCACTCGTCCGGCTGCTCGATCTCGCTGCGCGCCGCCGCCGCGGGCCTGCCTGTCCTGGGGCTCGCGCTGTGGGAGGCGCCGCTGGAGTCCGGCGCCGACGCGACCGCGGCGTGGGCCGGGGAGTTCGTGCGCCGGCTCGACGCCGGCGACCTCGAGGGCGCCACCGAGCAGTACATGAAGGACATGCCGCCGGAGTGGCTCGCCGGGGCGAAGGCCTCGCCGGACTGGCCCGCGATCGCGGCGTCCGCCGTCTCGCAGCGCGCCGACGCGCTGTCGCTCGTCTGGGCGACGCGGGCGCTGGAGGACGGCGGGCTCGCGGGCCTGGCGACGCCCCTGCTGGCCATGACCGGGGAGCGGACGTTCCCCGGGATGCCGGAGGCCGCGCGCGACCTGGCCGCCGCGGTGCCGGACGGGACCGCCGAGACGGTGGCCGGCGCCGACCACTCGTGGGAGCCCGAGGCGATGGCCGACCGGCTGGCGCGGTTCGTGCTCGAGTGACCCGCACGTAGGCTGTCCGCCGTGGCGAACCGATGGCTGAACCTGCTGGTGGACGTGCTGCGCGCGGCGACCCGCCCGTCGTCGCGCGGCTCCGCGCGGCCCACCTCCACCACCCGTCCCTCGAGCCCCCGCCCCGCGTCGAACCGGCGCGGCACGACGACGCCCGCCCGGGCCGCCGGCTACCCCGGCGACTACACGGGCACGGTGCGCCCGGCGTACTCCCCGAACATGGACGGCGAGCCCGACCCGGGCGAGGTCGTCTGGACGTGGGTGCCGTACGAGGAGGACCACAGCCAGGGCAAGGACCGGCCGGTGCTGCTCGTGGGCCGCGACGGCCCGTGGTTGCTGGCCCTGCAGCTCACCAGCAAGGACCACGACCGCGACGCCGCGCAGGAGGCCCGGCACGGGCGCCTCTGGATGGACGTCGGCACCGGGGCGTGGGACTCGCGGAAGCGCCCGAGCGAGGTGCGCCTCAACCGTGTGATCCGCGTGGACCCGCAGGCCGTGCGCCGCGAGGGCGCCGTCATGGACCGCCGGACGTTCGACCGGGTCGCCCGGGCGATGGCGGACGCGCGCCGCTGATCCGGCGTCCGGCCCGACCTGGGCGGATGCCCGGGCGGATCTCACAGACCGGCACCGCGCACGCGGTTCTGCCGGGCTGGACCCCTCTGCTATCGTTGATGTTTGCGTGTCCGCCCAGGTCGGCGGGCACAGCCGCAGTTCCTCTCCACGGGTTCCCCACCCCAGTCCCGGAGCTGTGGCCGCCCTCTACGACCTATCCGCTCGCCGGCAGGCGAACACACCAGGAAGTCCACACGTGGCAAACATCAAGTCCCAGATCAAGCGCATCAAGACGAACGAGAAGGCGCGCCTGCGCAACAAGGCCGTCAAGTCTGAGCTGAAGACCTACGTGCGCAAGGTGCGCGAGGCCGTCGCCGCGGGCGACAAGGAGGCCGCGACCACCGCGCTGCAGGCCGCGTCCCGCAAGCTCGACAAGGCCGTCTCGAAGGGCGTCATCCACGCCAACCAGGCCGCGAACCGCAAGTCGGCCATCGCGAAGCAGGTCGAGGCTCTCTGAGTCGCCTGTAGTCGTCGCGCTCCGTCCGCCTGACGCCTCTCACGTCGGGGCGGACCAGCAAGGCTCCGAAGGGCGCCGCACCCACCGGGTGCGGCGCCCTTCGCGCGTCCCGCGGCCCTGCGGCGGGCCTGCAGGCGCGGTGAGCGGGAGACGAGCCCGCCTCGCACGAGCTCCGGGGCCGATCGCCCGCTCACCGCGGGGTGGGGTCAGCCGCGGCGGGAGCGGGCGATCGTCAGCACGGCCTTCTCGACGGCGTAGACCGGGTCGCGGCCGCCGCCCTTGACGTCAGCATCGGCCTGGGCGACGGCGCCGATGGCGGTCGCGAGCCCCTCGGGGGTCCAGCGGGAGAGGTCCCGCTGGGCGTTGCGCACCTGCCAGTCCTGCAGCCCCAGCTGCCGCGCGGTGGCCGCGCCGCCACGGATGGCCGCGACCCGCGCCAGGGTGCGCAGGCGCAGCGCGAGGGCGGCGACGATCGGCACCGGGTCGGCGCCCGTCGCCAGGGCGTGGCGCAGGAGGGCGACCGCACCCCCCGTGTCCCCCGCGACCGCCGCGTCCGCGACCTTGAAGCCCGTCGCCTCGACCCGCCCGCCGTAGTACCGGTCGACGACGGCCTCGCTGATGGTGCCGGTCGTGTCCGCGACGAGCTGCGAGCAGGCGGACGCGAGCTCGCGCAAGTCCGTGCCCAGCGCGTCGACGAGCGCCCGGACCGCCGCCGCGTCCGCCCGGCGGCGGGCGGCGCGGAACTCGGCCGTCACGAACTGGACCTTGTCGGCGTCCTTGGAGATCGGCTCGCACTCGAGCACGGGGGCGCCGCTGGCGACGATCGCGTCGAGCATCTTCTTGCCCCGCTGCCCGCCCCCGTGCACCACCACGACGACCGTCTCCGGGTCGGGCGCCGCGACGTACGCGACCACGTCCGCGACGAGGTCCTCGGTGGCCGCCTCGGCACCCCGCACGACGACGACGCTCGGCTCGCCGAACAGCGACGGGCTCGCCGCGACGGCCAGCTGGCCCGCGGCGTACGTGCCGCCGTCGAGCTCGGCCTTCTCGGTGGTGGCGTCGCGCTCGCGCGCCAGGCCGACGACGCCGTCCACCGCCCGCTCGGCGAGCAGTCCCTCCGGCCCGCGCACCAGGAGGACCGGCGCCAGCGTGGGGTCGTCCCACGGCCGGCTGTTCGCCGACGGCCTCCCCTTCCGGGCGGGACGGGGCTGTCGGGACGTGGAGGCTGCGGGCACGCCCCCAGCCTGCCACGAACCGCCGACTCCCCTGCTCACCCGCGCACGACCTCCCGTCCCCGTCCCACGCCGTACCCGGTCGGTCTCCGGTGGCCCCCGTCAGCCGCACGCCAGACCGATCTCCTGCCCTCGGACGACGAGCGCCGCGGTGCCGCACTCGTCGGTCCGCACCAGCGCGGACCCCACGGACGCGTAGAGGGCGAGCGCGTCGTCGGTCGGGTGCCCGTAGGTGTTGTCGGCACCGACGCTCACCAGCGTGACGCGCGGCGACAGGTGACCCGCGAGCGCAGCGGACTGCGACCGCGACCCGTGGTGGGCCATCTTCACCACGTCGACGTCGGCCGCGCTCCCGGTCGCGGCGAGGGCGGCGGCGAGGGCGTCCTGCGCGCCCTCCTCCAGGTCGCCGAGCGCGACGACGTCGAGCCCGCCGGCCGTGCGCAGCTCGAGGGCCACGCTGGCGTCGTTCACGCCGTCGCCCTCGTCCCCGACGCCCGACCCGGCGGCGTGGGAGCCCTCGGCGCGGGGCCCGCCCGACGCCGCCAGCACCCGCCACGTCGCCGAGCCTGCCGTCCCGCCGTCGCCGGCGTCCGCCGCACGGACCGGCACGCCGGCGGCCCCGAGGCTGGACCGCACGGCGGACGCCTGCCCCTCCGGCGCGTCCAGCGGCGAGACGAGCGCTGCCGTGACCGAGCGGCCGCGCAGCACGGCGGCGAGCCCGCCCACGTGGTCGGCGTGGAAGTGGCTGAGCACGAGCAGGTCCACGGTCGTGACGCCGAGCCGGTCGAGGCACCGGCCGGCCGCCTCGCCGTCGGGGCCGACGTCCACCACCACCGCCGACGACGGGCCGGTCCGCACCGCGAGCGAGTCGCCCTGTCCGACGTCGCAGGCGGCCACCTGCCAGTCGTCCGGCACGGCATGGCCGGCGCCGGCGAGCCGGGGCACCGTGACCACGAGGACCGCCAGCAGCGCGGCGCCGGCCAGCCCGGCGACCGTGGCCGCCCGCGCGCGGCCGTGCCGCAGCGCGGCCCGCCGGACCTGCCGCCGCGCCCGGCGCACGGCGCGCGGGGCGGCCTCCCGCCACTCGCGCCGCCAGCCCTCGCCGGGCGGCCGACGCAGCACGAGCGCGAGGGCCGCGACCGTGAGGAGCGTCAGCGCCGCCACCCCGAGCGGCCCGGCGGGCCAGGGCAGGCGGCCGCCCGGCACGGCGGCGAAGGACTGGGCCACGCCCGCGATCCACCCCGTCGACAGGCCCGCCAGCCACGCGACGGGCAGGGCGACCACGGGCGCCCACGGGGCGATCAGCGTGGCCACGAGCCCGAGCACGGTGGCCGGCACCAGGGCGGGGGTCGCGAGCAGGTTCGCCGGCACGGACATCAGCGGCACGTGCGGGTCGAGCAGGAGCAGCACCGGCCCGCACGCGGCCTGGGCGGCCCACGGGACCGCGAGCGCGAACGCGAGCGGACGGCCGGTCCACGGCGCGAGCCGGCGGGCGAGCGGTCCAGCCAGGAGCACGAGGCCGGCCGTCGCCGCGCACGACAGGACGAAGCCGTAGGACCGCGCGAGCCACGGGTCGACGACGAGCAGCACCGTCGCCGCCGCGGCGAGGGCCGGCGCGCCCGAGGACGGCCGTCCCAGCGCGAGCGCGAGGAGCGCGGCTGCGCACGTCCACGCGGCCCGGAGCACGCTGGGTTCGGGCCGGACGAGCAGGACGAACGCCGTCGCGGCGACCGCGACGACGCCGACGCGCACGGCGCGCGGGGCCCGCGCGAGCGCGCACAGGGCGGTGAGCGCGGCGACCACGATCGCGAAGTGCCCCCCGGAGACCGCGGTGACGTGGGTGAGGCTCGTGACCCGCATCGCCTCGTCGACGGCGTCGGGCACGCGGCTCGTGTCGCCGACGGCGACGCCTGGCACCAGCCCACGGGCCTGGGCGGACAGGGGGTCGGTGACGTCCAGGAGCGCCGACCGCATCGTGTGCGTCGCCCGCAGCAGGGCCGTCGGCGGCGCACGCTCGGCCGCGGGCCCCGACGCCGTCAGCCTGGCGAGCGGGCCGTCACCCGCGTCGACGGGGCGCAGCACCCCGGAGACCGCGACGGTCGCCCCGTAGCGTGGGGCCGCTCCGTCCGCGGTGACCTCGACGAGCCCCGCGGCGGACGACGCGATCCCGCGCGCCGTCACCTGCCGCACGGCCACCTGCCAGCGCTCGCCGTCGCCGAACGCGGCGGGCCGCGGCTCCGACACGACGCGACCGACCAGCTCGGCGTGCGCGCCCTGCCCGACCAGCGACCGCAGGGGCGCCTGCCGTGCCACCTGGGCGTGCGCCCCGAGCGACACCGCAGCGAGGCAGGCCAGCGCGACGACGACGTGCAGACCGGCGGACCTCGCGCCGCCCCGCCGGCGCCGGCCCGCCCCAGTGGGCTCGGCCTCGCTCCGCCCGGGGCTCCGCGACCGCGACGGGTCCGACGGCGCCCACCGGGCGGGACGCGCCGCGACGACCGCAGCCCCTGCGACGACAGCGGCGAGGGCCGCCCCCACAGCCACCGTCCGGGCCCAGCCCAGCATCGGCCCCGTGAACGCCCAGGCGGCGGCCCACGACACCAGGGCGGCCGGCACGAGACGCAGGTCGACACGCCGCGTCGGTGGCGACGCCAGGTCGGTCCGTCGCGCGGCCGGCCCGGTCGCCGGGACGGATGCCGGCAACGGGACCGCGTCGGCAGACCCGCCGGTGGCGTCCGACCGGACGGGCGGCGTCACAGCGTGACCAGGTCGCGGACCTGTCCGAGGACGGACGGTCCGATCCCGGACACCTCGTCGAGCTCGTCGACGCTGGTGAACGGCCCGTTCTCGTCGCGCCACGCGACGATCCGCTCGGCCAGCGCGGGGCCGATGCCGGGCAGCTCCTCGAGGTCCGCCGCCCCCGCGGAGTTGAGGTTCACGGCACCACCCGCCGACGCGTCGGACCCGCCTCCGGTCCCGTCCTCGCCGGCGCCGTCGGGCGCGCCTCCTGCCGACGCGACCTGCTCCCCTGGCCTCGGCACGCGGATCTGCTCGCCGTCGACGACCGCCCGCGCCAGGTTGAGCGCGGCGGCGTCGGCGCGGCGGGTCGTGCCGCCAGCGGCCGCCACGGCGTCCGCCACCCGGGCGCCCGACGGGACCGTGACCAGGCCGGGCTCGCGCACCTCGCCCACGACGTGGACGACCACGGTGCCCGGCGTCGGCGTCTCGGGAGTCGCGGGCGCGCCTCCCCCGTCGAGGTCACCCGACCCTGCTGTGTCGGCTGCCGCGCCTGCTGCCCCGTCGGTCCCGGTGGTCGGGCCGGCGGACGGTTGCGACGGACCGGCGGAGGCGCCGGACGGCGCGCTCGCATCGGCGAGGGTGATCACGTCGTCGGGCCGTGCGGTCGCGACCACCGCGGCGACGACGGCCACGAGCAGGACGGCGACGGAGGCCACGACGGCCGCCCGCAGCCCGATCGACCAGCGGCGCGGACCTCCGCCGTCGTCGTGCCCGTCGACGGGGTGCCCGTGCGCCGCCGTGTACGCGGCGGCGACGTGCCTCGCCGATCGGCGGGCGCGCAGGCGGTCGGCGAGCTCGTCCTCGTCGCCCGTCGCGCCCCACGACGCCGGGCCGACCGGAGACTCGCCGAGGGGGCCCGCCCACGCGTCGTGACCAGGGTCGTGACCAGCGTCGTGACCGCGGTCACCGCCGGCGCCCTCGCGCAGGGCGTGCCAGGCACGCAGCCGTGCGGCGGCCTCGCCGAGAGCCCGGTCCGGCTCCGGCTCGGAGCTGCCCCGCCAGTCGTCGCCCGCCTCCGGAGCACGGGTGGGAGGCGGCGGGGTGCCAGGCGGCGCGACGGCGGCCGGTGGCGGGGCGTCGGCTCCGTCATGGTCGTGGGGCAGCGTGGTGGTCACGCCGCGACGCTAGGGTCACCGACCTCCAGGCGGCCGCCGCACGCGGTGACCTGTGGACGGCATGCGCCTGGGGGCAGCCTCCTCAGCGCACGGCGCCGCAGGGGCGTCCGCCCAGCTCGGCGACGACGACGGCGAGAGCGCCCGTCCCGACGTGCGCGCCGAGCACCGCGCTCACCGGCGTCACGACCGGCTCGGCCCCGGTCTCCGCGGCCAGCCGCGCCGCGAGCTCGTCGGCCCGGTCGGGCACGCCCAGGTGGTGCACGGCCACGCCCGGTCGCTCGCACGTCTCGGCGCGCCGCACCGCGACCTCCACCAGCCGGTCGGTCGCCGCCCGACGCGTCCGGACGCGCTGCGTCATCTCGATCGCACCGTCGCGCATGCCGAGGATGGGCCGCACGCCGAGGGCCGTACCGAGCGCGGCCGCCGGGGCGGACAGCCGCCCGCCGCGGCGCAAGTGGTCGAGCGAGTCGACGAGGAACACGGTCGTGCTCGACCCCGCGACCTGCCGCGCGCGGGCGGCGACCGTCGCGGCGTCGTGGCCCTCGGCGGCGCACCGTGCCGCCTCCAGCGCCGCGAACCCGAGGGCCATCGCGACCGTCCGGGAGTCGACCGCCTGCACCGGGATCATGGCGCGCTGCCCGGCGCTCGCGGCGACCTCGACGGTGCCGGACAGCGCCCCCGACAGGTGGACGCCCACGACCGCCCGCGCGCCGTCGGCGGCGAGGTCGCGGTAGACGCCGGCGAACTCGGCCGGCGTGGGCTGCGAGGTGCTCAGCCGCTCGCCGGCGGCGATGCGCGCGGCCACCTCCTCGGGTGTGACGTCCACGCCCTCGCGCCACGACTCCTCCCCCGCCACGACGAGCAGCGGGACGACGACGGGCGCGAAGACGCCGTCGTCCGTGGCGGGCAGGCAGGCGGTCGAGTCGGTGACGACGCGGACCGCGCCACGCTCGAGAGGGAGATCGGAGGGCATCGGCGGGAGTCTACCGACGCCGCCCGGGACGACCCGGGCGGCGCGGCCGTCAGTCGTGGTCGTGCGCCTCGTCGTCGTGCGCCTCGTGGTCGTGCGCCTCGTCGTCGTGCGCCTCGTGGTCGTGCTCGTCGGTGCCGCTCGCCTCCACGTCGCCCGAGACGCCGGAGATCTCGTTCGGCGCGACGTCCAGCTGGACGGACTTCCAGACCTCGCCGGACTCCACGTCCACCGCGTGCACGGACTTCGTCGCCGGGTCGGTGACGTACACGGACCCGTCCAGCGCGAGCACCGCGGGGCGCGGCTCCTGCCACTCGGCGGGCTCCTCCCAGGCGTCGATCACCGGGATCGAGGTCGTGAGCTTTCCGCTCTCCGGGTCGATGACGTGCAGCGAGCCGTCGGTACCCAGCACGAGCGCCTCGCCGTCGGCACCGCGGGCCAGGGACCGGAACGTGTAGCTCGAGGGCAGGTCGACCAGCGACAGGTCCCCGCTGCGCGTGTCGACGAGCGAGACGCGCGTGGGCCGCTCCAGCTCGGCGTCGGGGTCGGTCTTGTAGTCGCCGAGCACGACGGGCGACTCCTCGGAGCCGGCCTGGTTGCCGATGCGGCCGTAGGCGTCGGGCGCCTGCACCTTGGTGAGCTTGCCGTCCGCGTAGACGAGGACGCCGTCCTCGCAGCCCACGACGACGGCCTCGTCGGCCGCGACCGCCTCGCCGTGCACGCCCGGGCAGTCGTCGCTCGCCGCGATCTCCTGGTCGTCGGCGTCCAGGACGCGCACGCCGGAGCGCGACTCCTCGGTGCCCTCGGTGACGAGGAGCGAGTCGTCCCCGAGCTCGACCGCGACGCCGTGGTGCGCCGACGGCGTCGTGAGCTCCCGCGCGGGGGCCTCGCCCTCGGCGACGTGGGCGGAGTCGAGCACGCGGACCTGGCCGGTCCCGTCGTCGAACAGGACCGTGCGGCCGCCGTGCACGACGACGTGGCCGGGCTCCTCGGCGGCGTAGGTGACGTCGGTGAGGCGCGGCTCGGACGTCCAGTAGTGGTGGTGGTCGCCGTGCGCCTCCGCCCATGCGCCGAGGTCCAGGGCGCGGAACCCGCCGGTGGTGGAGGCCAGCAGGTGGCGGCCGTCGCCGGCGGGGTTGAGGCGCGTGAAGCCCTCGAGCGGCAGGTCGGCGACCTGCTCCAGCGTCTGAGCGTCGAGGACGACCACGCCACCGTCGTAGGTGAGCGCGATGCGTGCGGTCGCGGCGGTGGCCTCGGTGGCCTGGGCGGTCTCCGCGCTGGAGGGCTCGGCGGAGGACCCCGCCGACCCGGCGCCGTCGGCCGGGTCCGCGGACGCGCAGCCCGCCAGAGCGAGCGGAACCGCGAGGGCGAGGAGGCCCGCGGCGGACTGTCGGCCCCGGCGGGCGGGGCGGGTGGTGCGGGTGAGGGCAGGCATGCGTCTCTCTCCAGGTCGGGGCAGCACGAAGAAGCCACATGAGAACGATTCCCATGTGCCCGAGTAGTGAAGCAGATGTGAGAACCGTTCTCAACCTCGTGCGTGCTCCTCGTCGCGCACCCGCTCCCCTGCCGCGCTAGCGTGCGGGCCATGGCCGAGGGGACACCGCCCACCGACGACGCCGACCTCGCCGCACTGCGAGCGGCCGCGGTGCAGGCCGCCGCCGAGGCGGCGGAGGCGAAGGCAGCGGCCGCCCAGGCGGCGCTCGAAGCGGCGGAGGCCGCCGCCGCACCCGCCCCCGATACGAGTCGCCCGGTCGCGACCGACGCCGAGCCTGCGGGCGACGCCAAGCCTGCGGACGACGCCAAGCCTGCGGACGACGCCGAGCCCGCGGCACCGCCGTCGTACGCCGACGAGGTGCGCGCGGGCTACGCCTCCGACGCCCCGACGCTGCCGCTCGGGGCCCTGCTGTCCGGCCCGCTGGGCGGCGACCCGGTGCCGGACGCGACGGTGCAGGTGGGCTTCCCGCTCGCGACGCTCAACCGCCACGGGCTGGTCGCGGGCGCCACGGGCACCGGCAAGACGAAGACCCTGCAGGGCATGGCGGAGGGCCTGTCGGCGCAGGGCGTCCCGGTGTTCCTCGCCGACATCAAGGGCGACCTGTCCGGACTGGCCGTCGAAGGGCCGGACAGCCCGAAGGTCGCCGAGCGGGCGGCGAGCATCGGCCAGACCTGGGCGCCGACGTCGTACCCCGTGGAGTTCTACTCGCTCGGCGGCCTGGGCACGGGCGTGCCGATCCGCACGACCGTCACCGACTTCGGCCCGCTGCTGCTGAGCAAGGTGCTCGGCCTCAACGCGACGCAGTCCTCCAGCCTGGAGCTGATCTTCCACTGGGCCGACACGCGGCAGCTCGCCCTGCTCGACCTCAAGGACCTGCAGGCCACCATCGCCTACCTCACCTCCGACGAGGGCAAGCAGGAGCTCAAGGGCATCGGCGGCGTCTCGGCCGCCACGGCCGGCGTCATCCTGCGCGAGATCGTGGGGCTGCAGGCGCAGGGCGGCGACGTGTTCTTCGGTGAGCCGGCGTTCGAGACCGCCGACCTGCTGCGCACGTCCGCGGACGGGCGCGGGCTGATCTCCGCCCTCGAGCTGCCCGGCGTGCAGGACCGCCCTGCGCTGTTCTCCACGTTCCTCATGTGGCTGCTGGCGGAGCTGTTCCAGGAGCTGCCCGAGGTGGGCGACCCGGACAAGCCGCGCCTCGTCTTCTTCTTCGACGAGGCGCACCTGCTGTTCACGGGCGCCTCCAAGGACTTCCTCCAGCAGGTGGTCCAGACGGTGCGCCTCATCCGCAGCAAGGGCGTCGGCGTCTTCTTCGTCACCCAGTCCCCCAAGGACGTGCCCGCCGACGTGCTCGCCCAGCTCGGCAACCGCGTGCAGCACGCGCTGCGCGCCTTCACGCCCGACGACGCGAAGGCCCTGCGGGCAGCGGCCCGCACCTTCCCCACCTCGCCGTACGACCTCGAGCGGCTGCTGCAGTCGCTCGGCACCGGCGAGGCCGTCGTCACCCTGCTCGACGAGAAGGGCGCCCCCACCCCGGTCGCGTGGACGCGCGTGCGCGCACCCCAGGCCTCGATGGACCCGGCGCCGGAGCAGGTCCTGGACGCGGCCGTCGCGGCGTCGCCCGGGCAGGCGCGCTACGGCGCCGCCGTCGACCGCGAGTCCGCGTACGAGCTGCTGCAGGCCCGCGCCGCGCAGGACGCCGCCACCCGCGAGGCGACCGAGCGCGCCGCCGAGCTCGAGAAGGAGGCCGCACAGTCGCGCAAGCAGGCGGAGGCCGACGCCCGGAAGGCGCAGCAGGCCCCGCGGTCGGGCTCGACGTCGCGCGGCAGCTCGCGCAGCCCGATGGACGCCATCCTCACCAGCGTGGGCACGACCCTGGCCCGCGAGATCACCCGCACCGTCTTCGGCACCCGCCGCCGGCGCTGACCCTCCGGGACGGCGGTCAGTCGGCTGTCAGGGGCGCGGCGTGCCAGATGCGGTCGAGGTAGTCGCGCACAGAGCGGTCCGAGGAGAAGAAGCCCGAGCGCGCCACGTTGAGCACGGCCGACCGGCTCCAGGCGTCCGGGTCCGCGTACGCGCGCTCCACCCGCTCCTGCGCGTCGAGGTACGCCTGGTAGTCCGCGAGCACCATGAAGCGGTCCTCGGTGAGCAGGTTGGACACGATCGGCTCGAAGACCGAGGCGTCGCCGCCGGAGAACGTGCCGCGCGCGACCAGGTCCAGGGCCCGGCGCAGCGACGAGTTCTCCTCGTAGTACGTCGAGGGCCGGTAGCCGGCCTCCGCGACGGCGCTCGCCTCCGGCTCCGTCAGGCCGAACAGGAAGAAGTTCTCGTCGCCGACGAGCCTCCGGATCTCGACGTTCGCGCCGTCGTCGGTGCCGATGGTGAGCGCGCCGTTGAGCGCGAACTTCATGTTCCCGGTGCCGGACGCCTCCTTGCCGGCCAGCGAGATCTGCTCCGACAGGTCGGCCGCCGGGATCAGGGTCTCGGCGACCGTGACGTTGTAGTTCGCCGGGAACGCGATGCGCAGCACCCGGGACACGTCGGGGTGGGCCGCGACCACGGCGCCCACGTGGTTGATGAGCGCGATGATCTCCTTCGCCATCACGTAGCCGGGGGCGGCCTTCGCGCCGAAGACGACGGTGCGCGGCGTCACGTCGCCGAGCTCCAGCTCCCCGGACGTGAGGCGGTCGTAGAGCGTCACGACGTGCAGCAGCTTGAGCAGCTGGCGCTTGTACTCGTGCAGCCGCTTGACCATGACGTCGAGCATCGTGCCCGGGTCGATCGTGATGCCGTCGCGCGCCGCGAGGAAGGAGACCAGCCGGTCCTTGTTCGCGGCCTTGACCTCCCGGAACCGGCGGCGGAACTCGGCGTCGTCGGCGAAGGGCTCGAGCTCGCGCAGCCGGTCGAGGTCGGTGACCCAGCCGTCGCCGATGGCCTCCGTGACGAGCCCCGACAGCCCCGGGTTCGCCAGCTTTACGAACCGGCGCGGGGTGACGCCGTTGGTGACGTTCGTGAACTTCTCCGGCCAGAAGTCGGCGAAGTCGGCGAGCACCTTGTCGCGCAGCAGCTGCGAGTGCAGCTCGGCGACGCCGTTCACCTTCGACCCGCCGACCGTCGCGAGGAACGCCATCCGCACCGACCGCTCGGGGTGCTCGGCGATGATCGACATGCGCCGCACCAGCAGCTCGTTCCCGCCCGAGCGCTCGCGCACCTGGGCGAGGAACTCGTCGTTGATGCGGTAGATGATCTCCAGGTGCCGGGGCAGCAGCCGCCCGACCAGCTCGACCGGCCATACCTCCAACGCCTCCGGCAGCAGCGTGTGGCACGTGTAGGCGAAGCAGCGCTGCGTCACCTGCCAGGCGTCGTCCCACTCGAAGCCGCGCTCGTCCACCAGGATCCGCATGAGCTCCGGGATCGCGATGACGGGGTGGGTGTCGTTGAGCTGGAAGACGATGCGCTCGGGCAGGTCGTGCAGGTCGAAGTCCGGCGGCAGCAGCTGGTCGAGGAAGTCGCGGATCGAGCAGGCCACGAAGAAGTACTGCTGCTGCAGCCGCAGCTCCTTGCCCTGCGGCGTGGAGTCCTCCGGGTAGAGCACCTTGGAGATGTTCTCGGCGAACGTCTGGGAGCGCACGGCCTCGGCGTAGTCGCCGTAGTTGAAGATCTTGAGGTCGAACGCGTGGGTGGCGCGCGCGCTCCACAGCCGGAGCGTGTTGACGCGCCCGTTCCGGTAGCCCGGCACCATCGAGTTGTACGGGACGCCCAGCACCTGCCAGCCCGGCACCCAGCGCGAGCGCTCGCGGCCGTCGTCGTCCGTGTACCTCTCCGTGTGCCCGCCGAAGCCGACCGTGACCTCGTGCTCGGGGTGGGCGAACTCCCACGGGTCGCCGTTGTCGAGCCAGGTGTCCGGCTCCTCCACCTGGCGGCCGTCCGAGAACGTCTGCCGGAAGATGCCGTACTCGTACCGGATGCCGTACCCGATCGCGGGCACGCTCATCGTCGCCAGCGAGTCGACGAAGCAGGCCGCCAGCCGGCCGAGCCCGCCGTTGCCGAGGCCGGGCTCCACCTCCACCTCGCGCAGCTCGTCGAGGTCGAGCCCCAGGCTCGCGAGCGCCTCGGCGGCGACCTCCTCCAGCCCGGTCGCGATGAGCGCGTTGTCGAGCTGGCGGCCCAGGAGGTACTCCGCCGACAGGTAGGCCACCGCCTTCGCCTGCGTGCGGTACTGGCTCACCGTGGTCTGCATCCACCGTGACATCAGGTAGTGCCGCACCGTGCGCGCGAGCGCGAGGTACCGGTCGTTGTCCGTCGCCCGTTCCAGGATCGTGCCCTGGCTGAAGTTCAGCTCGTGCAGGTACTCGCGCACGAACCCCTCGACGGTCGGCTCCGGGCTGGTGATCAGAGGCGTGGTCTCGGTCACGTCACGACAGTACACAGCCCGGGTGCGGTCGGCTCGGCCCGACACCGACCCGTCCGTCACTCCCCCACGAGCGTCACCAGCCGCGACCGGCCGGTCGCGTCCTTGATCGCCTGCAGCACGACGTCGGCGTGCGGCTCCAGCGCGCTGACCTTGTCCAGCGGCGCGCCCACGACGAGCTGGAAGCCCAGCCCGCGCCACGCGCCCACGGCACGGCCGGCGAACCGGGCGTCGGCCTTGATGAACGCCTCATCGAGGAAGACCGGCGCGTACCGGGGGCGCTCCGCCCCGGCGTCGCCGAGCTGGTAGCGCAGGGCGGCGCCGACGATGAACGCGACGAGCTCCTGCGACTCGCCACCGGACTTGCCGGCGATGTGGTCGTAGACGCTCACGTGGTTGCCCTCGAGGTCCACGCACTCGGCGCTGACCCGCACGTGCTCGCGCACGTCCACCAGGCGCCGGCGCTCGGGGCTGTCGGGACGGATGCGGTCGATCAGCCTGCGCATCCGCTCGTACCGACGCTCGTGCTCGGCGAGGGGGACGTCGCCCGCCGGGGCGGTGGCGAGCTCGCGCAGCCGGCGCCGGAACGAGACGACGTCGGAGGCCTCGACCGGGGTCGCGGTGATGCGCAGCCGGTGCGCGTCGTCGCGGAACGGGAGCGTGGCGAGGATCGCGTTGACGGGCTCCATGCGGTCACGGATCTCCGCCACCGCCTGCGCGATGCCGTTGTTGAGCCGCGTGAGCTGGTCGCCGGACATCTGGCGCAGGTGCGCCGACCACCTGTCGCGCAGCCGGTACAGCTGCTGGTACTCCAGCTCCTCGTAGATCCGCAGGAAGTCGGCGTACGCGCCGTCGGGGTCGGCGCTGCGGTTCGGGTCGGGCCAGGTGTCGTTGAACCGCTCGAAGAGGGCGGCGAGGGCCGCGCGTGCGGCACGCTCCGTCTCCTGCGCCGACTCGCGCTGGTGGTGCAGCTCGCGCACGACGGCGGCCACGGCCGTGGTGAGGTCCGCCAGGCCGCTGCCCGAGGTGCCCGCCACCCCCGACCAGCCGACCTGCGCCATCAGACCGGCCAGGCGCCGCTCCTGCTCCGGCGTGGGCTCGACGCCCTCGTCGTCGGCACGCTCGACGGCGTCCGCGACCTGGTCCACCTGGTCGCTGAGCTGCTCCCACGCCGCGCCGAGCTCGGTGACGCGCTGCTGCGCAGCGGCCCGCTCCCGGTACAGCTCGTCGACGCCGGCGCGCAGGGCGTCCTCGTCCGCCTTGAGCGCGCGCAGCACGTCCGAGCCCGCGACCAGCGCCTCGTGCCGCTCCTGCCGCTCACCGAGCCGGGCCTCCGCCCCGCGCACGTCGAGGTCGTCCCAGGCGGCCCGCAGCGCGTGGCTGTACGCGACGAAGTGGTCGGCCTCGCCCTTCTGCCGCAGCCGGGCGCCGGCGAGCGCCTCCGAGGCCTGGCGCAGCTCCTGGTGCGCCGCGGCGATCTGCTCCGCGAGCTGCTCGAGGCGCCGGTGGTTGCTGAACCCCAGCACGGACGCCCGGCCCTGGCCGCCGTGCGCGCCCCGCCGCCCCTCCGACGTCTGCCCGGACCGGGCGAGCGCCAGGTCGTGCCGGGCGAGCTCCGTGGGGTCGTCCACGCACACGTAGGCGAACCGCTCCGCGAGGCGCCCCGCGAGCCAGCCGCCGAACGGCCCGGCCTTGACCTCCAGCCTCCCCGGGAGGAGGGTCCGGTCGGCCTCCTCGTGCAGCGCCTGCCCGGTGGGCACTCCCTCGAACCGCACGCGCACCGGCGAGCGGACGGCGTCGATCGCGGCGCGGAACGCGTCCAGGCGCGTCTCGTCGACGAGCACCGTGACGGCGAAGCCTCCGAGCGCCAGGCCGATCGCGTCGCGCCACGGCTCGTACTCCCCGCGCACCTCGAGCAGCTCGCCCACGAACGGCACGTCGTCGGGGCGCAGGCCGGCGGCCCGTGCGAGCGCCTCGCGCGCCTCGTGCAGCTCGCGCGGCACGTTGCCGCGGCGCGCCTTGAGGGACGCCTCCTCGCGCTCGAGCTCGGCCAGGGCACGCATCGCCTCCTTCTCGCGCGCGGAGGCCTCGACCACCGCCTCCGACAGCGCGTCCGTGTGGGTGTCGCGCTCGTCGAGGTACCGGCGGGCGTCGGCGTGCAGGGCGTCCAGCTCCCGGCGCGACGAGGCCTCCCGCTCCAGCGGCGCCAGGTGGCCGTCCAGCTCGGCGCGGGCGCGCCGGGTCTCGGCCAGCCGCTGCTCGGCCGCGCGCACGTCGCGCTCCGCGGCCTCGATGGCGTCGCCCCCGTTGCGGCGCTGGTCGGCGCGCACCTGCTCCAGCTCGCCCTGGGCGGCGGCGAGCCGTTCCTCGGCCACGGCGACCCGCTCGGCCGCTGCCTTGTGCTGGGCCCGGTTCTCCGCCTCGCCCGCACGCAGCAGGTCGAGCTGGGTGCGGTCGCGCCACGCCGTGAACGGCGTGACCGCCCCGGGCTCGCCTCCACCAGCGCCGCCGTCGGGCCCGAGGGCGTCCACGAGCCGTGCGGACGCGACGGCGTCGTCGACCGCCGCGCGGTGCTCCAGCATCGGGCGCAGCACGTCCACCTGCCGCTGCGCCGTGTCCATCTCGGCGCGCACCTCGCTGAGCTCGTCGAAGTGCTCGACGGCGCGCTCGGCCACGCGGATCGTCTCGGGCTCCTCGAGCACCATCGCCTTGTAGAGCGAGTCGACCGTGGTGATCTGCTGGCCGGCCTGGATGCGGCCGAGCAGCTGCATCGCCTTCTCGCCGTCGCCCGCCGCGCCGATGCCCAGCGCGGCGTGCAGGCGCGTGGCGAACGCCTTGTCCGTGTCGAACGACGTCAGCCCCGCCGCGGTGAGCCCCGCCTTGCCGAAGCGCTGGGCCGCGAGCGGCTCGAGGTCGCGCAGGCTGAAGTCCGCGTCGACGACGGCGCGCACGGCCACCGTCTCGTCCGTGCGCTGCGCACCGCGCGGCACGTACCAGGCGCGCAGCGCCGTGAACCGCTCGCCCGCCTGGGACGACCAGGTCATCGCGATCGCCGACCAGGTGTCCGACGTCTCGCCGCGCAGCACGCGGTCCTTGGCGCGCGCCGACCCTGCGGTGCGCTCCTCGTCGAGCTTGCCGCGCGCGTAGGAGACGACGTTGCGCTGCTCCTGCCCGCGCGCCCGCCCGCTGGTGGCCGTGTTCGACGCGCCGTTGAACGGCGTCGTGTGGCTCATCATGAGCGCGATGTACGCGTCGAGCAGGGTCGACTTGCCGGAGCCGGACGCGCCCGTGAGCAGCGTCGTCGTGCCCGCGAACCGCACCTCGTGGTAGCCGTGGTAGCCACCCCAGCTCACCAGCTGCATCGAGCGCGCAGTCCACTGCCGACCGTCCGACGCCGTCGGGATCAGCCCGAACAGCGACTGCTGCATGCGGGGCGCGACGACCTGCTCCGCCGGGTCGCTCGTGATCGTCATGCGCGCGACTCCTCGTCCTCGTCGACCGGCTCGGTCTCGTCGTCGTGGTCGGCGGCCGTGGGCGGCTCGGTCGACGGCGAGCGCAACCATGCGGTCAGCTCTCGCAGGCGCTCCACCGGGAGCAGGATCTCCACGACCGGCTGCACGCGGTAGCGGCCCTCGGCGACCTCGTCGAGCACGTGCTCGCGCACGAGGGTGGCGATCGCGTTGTCGACCTCGCGCCGGCGCGCGGCCAGGTTCGTCTCGTCCGCGGCGAGGAAGCCGAGCGCGTAGTCGACCAGCTCCTCGGCGTCGACGTGCGCCGCGCGCTCCCCCGCGCCCTGCTCCTGCCGGAACCGGTTGCGCGCGAACAGCATGAGCAGCGTCTCGACCCGCTTGTACGGCTCGTCCTTGAGGAGCACCGGGATGCTCAGCCCGGCCTCCCGGACCTGCCGCTTGTACGCGATCTCGTAGTCGCGATCGACGACGAGCTCGACGAACAGGTCGTGGCAGCGCGAGGCGAGCACGTTCTGGTGCGCGAGCAGCGCCTTCCACTCGCCGGGGTGCGCGGCCGCCGACAGGTACCGCCGCTGCAGCACCAGCGCCAGCGCGCGACGGGCCTCGTACGGGAGCACGCCCGTGTCACCGGCGAACAGCGCCGCGTCGTCGTCGGCCAGCGCGGGCACCTCGACGAAGGGCGCGCCGCCCGCCGCGGCGTCGGTCTCGGCCGCGTGCTCCGCAGGCGCCGTCGTGGTGTCGGTCATGCGTCCTCCTCGTCAGTCCGGTCGTCGGGCGCGTCGTCGGGTACGGCGTCGGGTACGGCGAGGCCCACCCGCGGCAGCACCAGGTCGCGCGTGCTGCCGTCGGCGCGCACGGCCGTCACGCGGCGCAGCCGGGCCGCCGGCACGTCGCCGATGCCGTCGTCGTCACCGAGGGCCTCGTCGAGCGCGTCCGGCGACGCCAGCTCCAGGTAGCCCAGCAGCTCGACGGGGCGGCGCAGCTCGGTCGGTCCGGCGGCGAACAGCTCGTCCGCCGTGGCGCCCCCGCGCTCGCGCAGCACCCGGGCGGCGTGGGCGCCGGTCTCCTCGTAGCGCGGGCCGCCCATGCCGCGCAGTCCGCCCAGGACCTCACCGGGCGCGGCCCCGGCGTCGTGACCCGGGTCGTCGAGGTCGGCGAGCGCGTCCGGCGGCGTGTCGGGGCGCAGGTCGTGCAGCTGGGCGCGGAAGCGACCGAGGCGCGCCCGCTCCAGCCAGCGCAGCGGCTCCACGCGCGCGGCCCGGCCCGACGTCGGGAACCACTCCGCCATGGCCGCGGTCGCCTCGCGCAGCGCGCCGTCCAGCTCGCGGTCCCGCAGGGGGTTGTGCACCGTGAGCTGTTGCGTGATGGTGCGGGAGGCGCGCGCCTGCGCGTCGAGCACGCCGTCGACGGCGGCCAGGAGCTGGGAGTACAGCGCGCGCACGGACTCCCGGCGGTCGGCCGGCAGGTCCGCCGCGAACGGGTGCGCGAGCACCGCCCGGACCCGCTCGTCGACCTGACCGAGCAGCCGCGGGTCGCGCAGCAGCTCCATCGCCCCGGAGAAGGCGCGCCCCTCGGGCGTGCGCTCCATGAGCGAGTCGGAGGCCTCCAGGTAGGCGCCGAGCACCTCGCCGGTGGGCCGTTCGTCCTGGCGCAGGCTGGTGACGATGCTGCGCTGCAGCTCGGCGATCGACTCCGCCACGCGGGCGAAGTCGGCGGGCAGCTCGCGCACCAGCGCGGCCACGTTGTCGAACTGCTCGACCAGCCGGTCCGTGGGCGCCTGCACCACGGCGCCGCCGGCGTCGAGCCGGGCCAGCTCGGCCTCCGCCTCGGCGATCTCGTCGCGGGCGCGGGCGACCTGCTCCCGCAGCGCCCGCTGCTGCGACTCGCGGTCGGGCCGGGCGTCGCGCGCGAGCCCGTCCAGGGCCACGAGGAGCGTGCGGATGCGCGACTCGCTCACGAGGGCCCGCGCCCCCTGCGTGCGGTCGACGAACGCGAGCGCCTCCGCCGCGTGCGAGCTGACCTGGTACTGCTCGACACCGTCGTCGTCGAGCGCCCGCACCAGCCAGCGGCCCGCCACCCAGCGCGAGCACAGCGCGCGGGCCGCGTCGTCGGGCACCTCGTGGCCGGCGGCCCGCGCCTCGGCGAGCAGGTCCTCGACCTCCACGTGCATCTGCTCGGTCGGCACGGTGGCCCGACCGGGTGTGAAGATCAGCGACAGCAGGGCGACGACCAGCGGCCCCTCCTTGCGGTGCAGGAGGGCGAGCGAGGGCGTGCCGAAGGCGCCCCGGCTGCGTGCCAGGGCGCCCTCGAGGCGGACGGTCGCCAACTCAGACGACGATGTTGACGAGCTTCGGCGCGCGCACGATCACCTTGCGCACCGGCGCGCCGTCGATGGCGCGGACCACGTTCGGCTCCGCCAGGGCGGCGGCCTCCAGATCGGCGTCCGAGATGGACGGCGCCACCTCGAGGCGGCCGCGCACCTTGCCCTTGACCTGCACGACGCACGTCACCGTGTCCTCGACGAGGTACTGCTCGTCGGCGGTCGGGAACGGCTCGCGCGCCAGCGAGCCGTCGTGACCGAGCCGCTGCCACAGCTCCTCCGCGATGTGCGGGGCGATGGGCGCGACCATCAGCACCAGCGGCTCGACCGCCGCGCGCGGCACCCGGTCCAGGGAGGTGAGGTGGTTGTTGTACGTGATGAGCTTCGCGATCGCCGTGTTGGGCCGCATGTGCTCCATCTCGACCCGCACGTCCGCGATCGCCCGGTGCATCGCGCGCAGCGTGGCGGTGTCGGGCTCGTCGTCGGTGGCGACGAGCCCGCCCGTCTCCTCGTCCACGACGTTGCGCCACAGCCGCTGCAGGAAGCGCTGCGAGCCGACGACGGCGCGCGTCTCCCAGGGACGCGACAGGTCCAGCGGGCCCATCGACATCTCGTACACGCGGAACGTGTCGGCGCCGTACTGCTCGTACATCTCGTCCGGCGTGACGACGTTCTTCAGGGACTTGCCCATCTTCCCGTACTCGCGGTTCACGGGCTCGCCGCGGTACGTGAAGCCGGCCTGCTCGTCGCCCTCGACCTCTCCGGCGGGCACGTAGGCGCCGCGGGCGTCGGTGTAGGCGTACGCCTGGATGTACCCCTGGTTGAACAGCTTGCCGAACGGCTCCAGCGAGGACACGTAGCCCAGGTCCAGCAGCACCTTGTGCCAGAAGCGCGCGTACAGCAGGTGCAGCACCGCGTGCTCGACGCCGCCGACGTACAGGTCGACGCCACCGGCGGGACCGGACGTCGCGTTGTGCTTCGGGCCCATCCAGTACGACTCGAGCTCCGGGTCGACGACCGCGGTGCCCTTCGCGGGGCCGTCGGTCGAGTCCGTGGGGTCCAGGTAGCGCAGGTAGTACCAGCACGACCCGGCCCAGTTGGGCATCGTGTTGGTGTCGCGGCGGTACCGCTTCGGCCCGTCGCCCAGGTCCAGGGTGACGTGCACCCACTCGTCGTTGCGACCCAGCGGGGCCTCGGGCGACGAGTCGGCGTCGTCGGGCTCGAAGGTGCGCGGCGCGTAGTCCGGGACGTCGGGCAGGTCGACGGGCAGCAGGTCGGCCGGGATCGCGACCGGTCGGTCGTTCTCGTCCCACAGGATCGGGAACGGCTCGCCCCAGTAGCGCTGCCGGCTGAACAGCCAGTCGCGCAGGCGGTACGTGGTCGTCCCCTCGCCGGCGCCGCGGGCGCTCAGCCACTCGACGATCTTCTCCTTGGCCTCGGCCACACCCAGGCCGTCCAGGCTGATCTCGTCGTTCGACGAGTTCACCGCCACGCCGTCACCCGTGTACGCGCCGGCGAAGTCGTCCGGCAGGCCGTCCGCGGGCTCGACGGTGCGGATGACGGGCAGCTCGAACGCCTCGGCGAAGTCGAAGTCGCGCTGGTCGCCGCCGGGCACCGCCATGATCGCGCCGGTGCCGTAGCCCATCAGCACGTAGTCGGCGGTGAACACCGGGACCGTCGCGCCGCTGACGGGGTTGATCGCCAGGTGCCCGGTGAAGACGCCGGTCTTCTTGCCGGCGTCGGCCTGCCGCTCGACGGCGGTCTTCGCGGCGGCCTCGCGCCGGTACGCGGCGACGGCCTCGACGGGCGTCGCGTGCCCGCCGGTCCAGACGTCGCGCGTGCCGTCGGGCCACGCGGCGGGGACCTCGTCCAGCAGCGGGTGCTCGGGCGCCACGACCATGAAGGTCGCGCCGAACAGCGTGTCCGGGCGGGTGGTGAACACCTCGACCTGCGCGCCCGCGCCGGCCGCGTCGTAGTCGGCGGTGCCGACGACGTCGAACCGGACGTTCGCGCCGGTGGAGCGGCCGATCCAGTTGCGCTGCATCGACTTGACCTTCTCCGGCCAGTCGATGAGCTCCAGGTCGTCGGTCAGACGGTCCGCGTAGGCGGTGATCCGCATCTTCCACTGCCGCAGGGACTTCTGGAAGACGGGCATGTTGCCGCGCTCGGAGCGGCCGTCGGCCGTGACCTCCTCGTTGGCGAGCACCGTGCCCAGGCCGGGCGCCCAGTTCACGGGCGACTCGTCGACGTAGGCCAGGCGCTGCGCGTCCAGCACGTCGCGCCGCTCGTCGTCGGAGAGCGCGTCCCACGACCTGCCGTCGGGCAGCGCGCGCTCGCCCGAGGCGTACTCGGCCTCCAGCTCGGAGATGCGTCGCGCACGGCCCTTACCGCCGTCGGCCTCGGCGTCGTACCAGGAGTCGAAGATCTGCAGGAAGATCCACTGCGTCCAGCGCACGTACTCGGGGTCGATCGTCGCGAACGTGCGCCGCGAGTCGTGCGCCAGGCCCATACGGCGCAGCTGGCGCTTCATGGTGACGATGTTCTGCTCGGTGGTGGTGCGCGGGTGCTGACCCGTCTGCACCGCGTACTGCTCGGCGGGCAGGCCGAACGCGTCGTAGCCCAGCGCGTGCAGCACGTTGTCGCCGCACATCATGCGGAAGCGGCCGACGACGTCGGTGGCGATGTAGCCCAGCGGGTGCCCGACGTGCAGCCCCGCCCCGGAGGGGTACGGGAACATGTCCATGATGAAGAACGGCTGGCCCGTGCCGTGCGCGCCGTCGCCGTCCGTCAGCGCACCGTTCGGGTTGGCCGCCCAGAAGGTGCCCCGCTCCTCCCAGAGGTCCTGCCAGCGCTCCTCGATCTGCTGCGCGAGGGCCGGCGTGTAGCGGTGGGTGGGCTCGTGGGAAGGCGCGGTCGGCGCCTCGGATCGGGAGGGTGCGGTGTCGGGCGTGCTCACCCGGCGAGTCTACCGGCCGGGGCCGCAGGCCCCGGCCCTGTTTTCACACCCCGAACGACTCGACGAGCGGACCTCCGACGGCCAGCAGCAGCCAGCCGACGGCGACGACGTACCCGATGATCAGGACCAGTCCGCGGTTGCGCACGACGGCGCGTCGCAGCCCGTCGCTCGCGGGCAGGTGGCGCTCCTGCACGGCGTGCACGACCTGGAACCACAGCAGCGGCCACAGGATCGTCCAGACGACCATGCAGGCCGGGCACAGCCGGACCAGCGCGTAGAAGCTCGACCACATGAGGAAGAAGATCAGCAGCTGGGCGAGCACCGTCACCGCGAGCAGCGACCGGTGGTACCACCGCGGCAGCCGGGCGCCCACGAGCAGCACCACGCCGGTCGTGATCACCACGGGGAACGCCGCGACCCCGATGTAGGGGTTCGGGAAGCCGAGCAGGGTGCCCTGCCAGGACGCCATCGCGACGCCGCAGTCGAGGAAGACGTTGAAGCTGCAGCTCGTCACCCGGTTCGGGTCCAGCAGCTTGAGGTACTCCTCGATCGCCAGCCACGACGCCGCCCCGAAGCCGACCCCGCCCAGCACGGTCAGCAGCACGCCGTACGTGCGGGCGGTCAGGCCGCGCGGGCCGGGCACGAGCGCAGCCTCCCCCGCGGCGTCGTCGGGGGTGTCGTGGGTCTCGTCGCGCACGCTCGGGCTCACGGGCGCGACCGTACCGCACGTTCCTGGGGGCCCGGCCCGCCGGCGGCCGCCGCCACGCAGGTCAGCCCGAGTGCGCCACGCGCTGACGGCCGAACGCCAGCACCATCGCCAGGCCCACCAGGGTGAGCGCGAGCCCCACCCATGCCGGCGCAAGGTACCCGTAGCCGGCGGCGATGACGAGGCCCCCGAAGAAGGCGCCGCTCGCGTTGCCGATGTTGAGGGCGGAGTGGCACAGGGCCGCGCCAAGGGACTGCGCCCGCGGCGAGAGGTCCATCAGTCGCGTCTGCATCGCCAGGCCGAGGGTCTGCGAGGTGACGGCCAGCAGGAACAGCCCGACGACGGCGGGCACGGGCGACGTTCCGACCAGCGCGAACAGCACCAGCGACAGCGCGGTCGCGACGAACCCGCCGATCACGGTGCGCAGCACGTTGCGGTCCACCAACCTGCCGCCGAGCAGCGTGCCGACGGTCATGCCGACGCCGAAGACCGCGAGCACCCACGGCACCGCGCTCTCGGACATCCCCGCCACCTTGGTGACGGTCGGCGCGACGTAGGTGTAGACGGCGAACAGGCCGCCGAACCCGATGGCGCCGGCCGCGAACGAGATCCACAGCGGGCCGTTGCGCAGGGTGGACAGCTCCTGCCGGACGCTGGAGTCCACCGGCCCGTGCTCGGGGACGAAGCGCCAGACCCCCAGCAGCGTCACGGCGCCCAGGGCCCCCATGACGACGAACGCGACGCGCCAGCCCATGTTCTGCCCCACGGCCGTGGACAGCGGCACCCCGACGACGTTCGCGATCGTCAGGCCGGTCATCATCATCGAGACGGCGTGGCCGCGGCGCCCCGGCCCGGCCACCGCGGCGCCGACCGCCGCCCCGACGCCGAAGAACGCGCCGTGCGGCAACCCGGCGAGGAACCGCCCCACGACGAGGCTCTCGATCCCTGGCGCGGCCGCCGACAGCACGTTGGCCACCGTGTAGAAGCCCATGAGGCACAGCAGCAGCCGCTTGCGGGACATGCGCGCGGCGGCGACGGTCAGCAGCGGCGCGCCGACCACGACGCCGACGGCGTACGCGGTGATCGCGTACCCGACGACCGGGTCGCTGACGCCGAGGTCGGCGCCGATCTGCGGCAGCAGGCCCATCGTGGCGAACTCGGTGGTGCCGATCGTGAACCCGCCGACGGCGAGCGCGAACAGCGCGGCCCCGACGTGCTCGGGGCCGGGTGCGCGGCCGGTGCGGGCCGTGGCGCCGCTCGCGGGCGTGGTCGTCGAGGTCACTCGCCTCTCCTCGGGAGTCGGGTCGGGCACCGGGATGCTCGAATCGTTTCGAGACGAGGCGTCGACGACGGTGCGCCGTCCAGCGCTCACGTCGTCGGGGAACCGGGACAGCCTACGCGCGCACCACCCAGATGCGCGACGCCGCCAGCAGCCCGAGGTCGACGCCGACCTCGCGCCCGTCCGCCTCCCACGCCACGCCGACCGTCCCGGCGAACTCCCGCCGCGACGTCAGCCGCACCGGCAGGTCCAGGTCGATGCCGAGGTCCGCGAGGTACCGCAGCGCCTCGGGGTCGGCGTCGGAGATCCGGGCGACCACTCCCCCGGCCCCGGCCTCGAGGTCCACCAGCGGCACCGCCTCCGGGCGCACCACGCGCCCGTCGGCGAACGGGATCGGGTCGCCGTGCGGGTCGCGCTCCGGGTGGCCGAGCCGCGCGGAGATGCGCTCGACGAGCCGGTCGGACACCGCGTGCTCCAGCACCTCGGCCTCGTCGTGCACCTCGTCCCACGCGTAGCCGAGGTCGCGCACCAGCCACGTCTCCAGCAGCCGGTGCCGCCGCACCATCACGAGCGCGTAGCGCCGCCCCAGCTCGGTGAGCCAGACCCCGCCGTAGGGCTCGTGGCCCAGCAGACCCTGCGTCGTGAGGCGGCGCACCGTCTCGGAGACGGTGGACGGCCCCACGCCCAGCCGGTCCGCCAGCAGCCCCGTGGTGACCTTCTCGTCCGACCACTCCTGCGCCGACCAGACCGCCTTGAGGTAGTCCTGGGCGACGGGGGTGAGCTCGTCCGGGTCGACGGCCTGCGGGGGCGATGCGGGGGTGGGTGAGGTGGGTTCGGGCACGGTCCGAGCCTATCCGGGCGCCCGTCCCTACGGCCCGGGCGCTTCGTCGGCCGGCGGCACGACGTCGGGCACCGGCTCGCGCTCCCCCACCGTCGCCGTGCCGTCGGGCGTGACGCTCACGACCTGCACGTCCATCATCCGCCGCGTCGCGGGGTCGAACCGCAGCACCGTCATCTCGGCCGTGCCGTGCAGCGGCCCGACGGTCGGCTGGTTCGGCGCCGCGCCGGCAGTGGACCCGTTGACGTACCGGACGCCCTGCCCCACCTGCTCCGGCCCGGACCTGCTGTGCGTGTGTCCGGACACCTGGAACGGCACGCACCCCGTCTCGAGGGCGTCGAGGCCCACGGACGGCGTGTGGATCAGCAGCAGGTCGACGCCGTCGCGGTCCTCGCACGCGGTCGCGGCGAGGTCCTCCGACTGCTGCTCCGGCGTCCGCTCCCGCGCGACGTTCGTGCCCACGCCGACGCGCGTCTCGAGCGCGTCCCGGTCTCCGAGGATCCGCACCCCCTCGACGTCGAGCACCTGGCCGTCCAGGATCTTCTGGCCGTGCGCCGCCTCCTGGTCGGACGTGACCTGCGAGTCGTGGTTGCCGTCCGACACCACCATCGGCACGCCGCGCGGGACGGCGGAGGCGAACGAGTCGACGCAGACCTTCTCCACCGAGGTGCCGTTCATGGTGGTGTCGCCCGCGTTGAGCACGACGTCGGCCCCGGAGCGTTCGATCGTCGTGCGGATCAGCGGCGTCATCCCCGTGTTGCAGTGCAGGTCGGAGATGACGACGAAGGTGACCGGCTCGTCCTCCGGACCGCCGCTGGGCAGGGCCCGGGGCGGCGCGACCGGCGCGGTGGGCTCGGCGGGGCCGGGGGACGCGAACTGGGTGCCCGCCGCGGTCGCGGACGCGGCCGCCTCCGACGCGAGCCGGGCGTCCCACGCGGCCGACAGGTCGTCGTCCGCGCTCGCGTAGAACTCCTCGTTGTCCTCGTACAGCTTGACGAGCTGCCCGCCGTACGTGTCGATGACGCCGGCGAGGCGCCCGGTGATCCGCGCGCCCTCGAGCGCCGTCCCGGCGAACACCGGCGACGCGGGCTGACCCTGGGCGGTGCTGCCCGCCGCGCCGGACGACACCGTCGTCACGACGAGGGCCACGACCGCCACCCCCGCCGTGATCTCGCCCGTCCGGGGAGCCATCGCGTCGGCGAGCTCGCGCCGTCGCCCCGGCCCCAGCAGCCAGCGCACCCCGAACCCGACCGCGACCAGCGCCGCGGCGGCGCCCAGCGAGCGCCACAGGGCGTTCTCCACCAGCGCGAGGGCGACGCTGCGTACCGCGACGTCCGGGCTGGAGAAGAACTGCAGGTAGCTCTCGAGATCCTGGCTGAGGGCCGTGAGCGTGTTGGCCGCGCCGACCGTCGTCAGGTCGGCGGGGATCTCCTTGACCACCACGTCCACGCCGAGCCCGAGCGGGAGCGGCGAGTCGATCTCCAGCGTGCCGAGCGGGCCGAGGTCGACCACGACGAGGCTGTCGTTGGTCACGGAGTAGACGGCCTCGTGGGGACCGAAGCCGAGCTCCGCGGTCGCCGTGCTCACCCCGAAGACGAGGCACGCGACGGCTGCGGTGACCCCGGCGAGGGTCCAGCGCACCCAGCGCTGCGGCGTCCTGCGCGCGCGGCGCCCCCGCCCGCCCGGCGGCCTCTCGTCCGTGTCCACGGCCGCGGCGGGCGGGGCGTCCGCGGTGGCAGCGGCCGAGGTGTCCGCAGAGGTGTCCGCAGGGGTGTTCGCCGGGGTGGGCTCGTCGTGCTGGTCGCTCATCGCCTCCACCCTCGCCGAACGACGACGGCGGCGCCACCGTCCTCGCCGGTGGCGCCGCCGTCGCGGGTGTGACGCCGCCCTCACGGACGGCGTCGGGCGTCAGGCGCGCTCGCGCAGCATCGTCAGCGCGATCCCCGCGGCGACGAGGACCGCGACGAAGCCGATCGCGGACGTCACGACGACGCCGCTGCCGAACGCCGCGTGCGCCGAGCCCAGGAGGGCCTGCGCCTGGCCGGCCGGCAGGTCGGCCGCCACGCTCGCCGCGCCACCGAGCGTCTCCGCTGCGGACGCCGCGTCCGCGGCGGGCACGCCCGACGGCACGACGACGTTCGCGTGGTACGACCCGGTGAGGATCCCGCCGAGAACGGCGGTGCCCAGCACCGCGCCGACCTCGTACGCGGTCTCGGAGATCGCCGAGGCCGCGCCCGCCTTGGCCGCGGGGACCGTCGAGACGATGAGGTCGTTCGACACGGTCTCGGCCGAGCCGACGCCGATCGCCAGGACGACGAACGCGAGCCCGAGCCAGCCGGCCTCCCCGCGCCCGGCGACGAGCGCGGTGACGAGGTAGCCGACCGCGGACAGGGCCAACCCGGCGGCGACGACGTGCGAGGGCCGCACGCGACGCACGACCTTCACCACGGCCAGCCCCGCGACGACCATCGCGACGGTGCCCGGCAGGAGCACCAGGCCCGCCTGCACCGGCGAGAGCCCGATGACGAGCTGCAGGTCCTGCGACACGAAGAACAGGAAGCCGACCAGCGAGAACACCGACAGCAGGTTCACCAGCACGCTGCCGGTGAACGCGGGCACGGCGAACAGCCGCACGTCGAGCATCGGGTTCCGGCGGCGCAGCTGGCGCCGCACGAAGAGCACGCCCATGAGCAGCCCGACGGCGACCGCGGCGATCCCGAGGGACGGCAGCGCGCCCTTGGCGAGCGTCTTGATGCCGAACACCACCGGGGTCATCGCGGCCATGACCAGGACGATCGACACCGGGTCGATCGGGCCCGGCGCGGGGTCGCGCGACTCCGGCACGAAGACCGGGGCGAGCACGAGCAGCAGGGCCAGCACCGGCACCGCGAGGAGGAACACGGAGCCCCACCAGAAGTGCTCGAGCAGCAGCCCCCCGACGATCGGCCCCACGGCCGAGCCCGCGGCGAAGCCCGCGGCCCAGATCGCGATGGCGAGGCGACGCTCGTCGCGATCGGTGAACACGTTGCGCAGCAGCGAGAGCGTGGACGGCATGAGCATCGCCCCGAAGAAGCCGAGGCCGGCGCGGGCGGCGATCAGGGCACCCGCAGTCGGCGCGAAGGCCGCCACCGCGGACACGAGGGCGAAGCCGACGGCCCCGATCAGGAGCAGGCGGCGACGTCCGACGCGGTCCGCGACGGAGCCCATCGGCACGAGGAGCCCCGCGAGCACGAGCGGGTACACGTCGACGATCCACAGCAGCTGCGTGCCGCCGGGGGCCAGCGCCTCCGAGATCTGCGGCAGGGCGAAGCTGAGGACCGTGTTGTCGATCGAGACGAGCAGCACCGGCAGCATCAGCACGGCGAGGGCCGCCCAGCGGCGCGCGGCCCCGGCGGGGCGCGCGGGGGCGAGACGGCTCGTGTCCGTGGCTGAGGAGGTGGGGTGCGTCGTCACCTGGGTCTGAGCCATGAGGTGCCTTTCACACACTGCGGACGGCCGGGGCGACATGGTGATGCCGAACTTCCGCACCGTCCAGCCGGTACAGTAACACTTCGCCACTAGGCTGTCGACATGCCTCCTGCTCCCGCCGCCCGAGCCAAGGTCCTGCGCGCGTTCGCCGAGCTCCTCGTCGAGTCCGGGGAGCGCGCCGCGACGCTCGACGCGGTGGCCGAGCGGGCCGGCGTGTCCAAGGGCGGCCTGCTCTACCACTTCCCCTCCAAGGACGCCCTCGTCGAGGGTCTGCTCGACCACCTGGCCGTCCTCACCGCCGCCGACGTCGACGCCATGCGCACCGCCCCCGAGGGCGCGACGGACTACCTGCTGCGCACCTCGACCGTCATCGGCGGCGAGTTCGAGGTCGTCTACCTCGCCGCGTCGCGCGTCGCGCAGGGCGCGTCCCCGCGCGCCCGCGCCGTCCTCGACGACGCCCAGACCGCCTGGACGGCCGCCGTCCAGGACGAGCTGGGGGACCCCGTCCTCGCGCGCGCCGTCTCCCTCATGGGCGAGGGCCTGTACACCCTCGCCTCCGTCGGCGCGACAGGCCCGGACGACCGCGAGATCGACGAGCTGCTGACCCTCGTGCGCGAGATCGCCGCCGTGCGCGCCCCCGCCGGGGGCGCTCCGGCGTGACCCGGCGGCTCAGCCCGTCCTGCGCTCCGCCGTCTTCTTCGCGGGCGCCTTCTTGGCCGGGGCCTTCTTCGCGGGAGCCTTCTTCGCCGCCGGCTTCTTCGCCGGAGCCTTCTTCGCCGGGGCCTTCTTCGCGGGAGCCTTCTCCTCGGCCTCGCCCTTCGACCCGCCCTTCGACCCCGAGACGCTCCGGCGCAGCGCCTCCATGAGGTCGATGACGTCGGCGTCCTCCTTCTCGGGCTGCTCGCCGAACGTCTCGGAGGTGTCGAGCGCGTCGCCCTGCTCGATCTTGGCGTCGATGAGCTGGCGCAGCTGCACCTGGTACTCGTCCTCGTACTCCTCGGGCGCGAAGTCGGCCTCGTAGCTCGCCACGAGCTGGCCGGACATCGCCAGCTCCTTGTCGGACACCGTCACGGACCCGTCCAGCGAGGGGAACGCGGCCTCGCGCACCTCGTCCGCCCACAGCAGGGTCTGCATGACCAGCACCTCGTCGCGCACGCGCATCGCCGCCAGCCGGGTGCGCTGGCGCAGCGCGAACTTCACGATCGCCGTGCGGTCCGTCTCCTCCAGCGTGCGGCGCAGCAGCACGTACGCCTTGGGGCTCTTCGAGTCCGGCTCCAGGTAGTAGGTGCGGTCGAGCATGATCGGGTCGATCTGGTCGCTCGGCACGAACTCGACGACCTCGATCTCCCGGTTCGCCTCCGCCGGAAGCGCCGCAAAGTCGTCCTTGGTGAGCACCACGGTGCGCTCGCCGTCGTCGTAGGCGCGGTCGATGTGCTGGTACGGCACCTCCTCGCCGTCCAGCTCGCACACGCGCCGGTAGCGGATGCGCCCGCCGTCCTCGTCGTGCACCTGGTGCAGCGGCACGTCGTGGTCCTCGGTCGCGCTGTATAGCTTGACCGGCACGTTGACGAGGCCGAACGTCACGGCACCCTTCCAGATCGCCCTCATGTGACCATCGTCACGCGAGCCGCCGCACCCCGCCAGCGTGCGCCGGTGCTGGCCGGGCGGGTGTCGGACGCCGCGCCTACGGTCTCGCCATGGACACCGCCACGACGCGCGACGTCGCGCACGCCTATGTCGCGACGCTGGAGCGCCGCGACTGGGCCGCCTTCGGCGCCCTCCTCGACCCCGACGTCGTCTACGAGATGCCGCAGAGCCGCGAGCGGATCCGCGGCCGCGACGCGTACCTCCGCTTCAACCAGGAGTACCCCGGCGACTGGCACCTGGCCGTGCGGCACGTGGTCGCGGACGGCGCCCGGGCCGCCCTGTGGCTCGACTCGCGCGTGGGCGACGAGCCGATGATCGCGAACGTCTGGCTCGACGTCTCCGACGACGGCCTGGTCCGGCGTGTGACCGACCTCTGGCCCGAGCCGTCCGAGCCGCCGGCCGGGCGCGAGCACCTGGTCGAGCGGTACGACGCCTGCTGACGGGCCGGTCCGACCGGCCGGGCGTCAGCCGACCAGGCCGAGGACCCCGACGACGCCGACGAGCAGGGCGAGCAGCATCGACACGCCCACCAGCACGGCGTGCACGGTGAAGAACCGGGTGGGCCGGCCGGCGGCGTCGCGGGCGCGGGGGTCCTTCGTCACGCGGCGCCAGAAGGACGGCCACACGGCCAGGTTCCACAGGGCGGCGACGAGCAGGACGACGGACCAGACGACGGGGATCTCCACGGCGTCGAGTATCAGCCACGGTCCGGCCAGCGAAGAAACCGGCGACGAAACCCTCAGGCCAGCAGGCCGCCCTGCAGCGCGAGGAGCACCGCCCGGGTGCGGTCCTTCGCGCCGAGCTTGAGCAGCACGTTCGACACGTGGTTCTTCACGGTGCCCTCCGCCAGGTACAGGGCGTCCGCGATCTCACGGTTCGACCACCCCTGCGCCATGAGGCGCAGCACCTCCCGCTCCCGCCCGGTGAGCTCCGCCGGGACGATGTCGGCCGGCGCGGGCCCCGAGCGGACCGCCCGCAGCAGGCGAGCCGTCACCGCGGGCTGCACCAGGGTGTCGCCCGCGGCCAGGGTCCGCACCGCGTCCGCGAGCTGCTCCAGCGTCACGTCCTTGAGCAGGTAGCCGCGCGCCCCCGCCTGCAGCGCACGCAGCACCAGCGCGTCGTCGTCGAACGTCGTCAGGACGAGGACGGCGACCTCCACGCCTTCGTCGCGCAGCGTCTCCAGTGCCCAGATCCCGTCGCGGCCGGGCATCCGCAGGTCGAGCAGCAGCACGTCGGGCTCGTGCTCCCGGACCGCGTCGACCGCCGTCGCGCCGTCCTCCGCCTCCGCGACCACGTCGATGCCGCCCGCGATCTCCAGCAGGCTGCGGATGCCGTGCCGCACCAGCGTCTGGTCGTCGGCGAGCACGAGGCGCACGCGGCCTCGTCCCCCGTCGGACGCCGGGTCCGCCGTCACGACGCCGCCCGCGCGGCGAGGCGCGCCCGCACCGTGAACCCCGCCGACGCGTCGAAGGTCGCGCCGCCGCCCAGCGCCTCGGCCCGCTCGACGATGCCCGCGAGCCCGTGCCCGATCTTGACCGGCCCCGAGGTGAGGCCGTCGTCGCGGGCGACCAGGGTGAGCGCGCCGTCGTCGTCCGCCGCGACCTCGATCCGCAGCACCGTCGCCATCTCCGCGTGCCGCACGGCGTTGGTTACGACCTCCTGGGTGACGCGGACCAGGGCGGCCGTCTGCTCCTCGTCCGCGACGACGTCGTCGGCGACGTGCA
Source organism: Isoptericola sp. NPDC019571 (assembly GCF_044389385.1). Classification (NCBI taxonomy): domain Bacteria; kingdom Bacillati; phylum Actinomycetota; class Actinomycetes; order Micrococcales; family Promicromonosporaceae; genus Isoptericola; species Isoptericola sp. NPDC019571. The sequence goes on along the minus strand of NZ_JBIRXZ010000003.1, from coordinate 302,767 downwards.
CCTCGACCCGCGGCGACGGGACGGCCGCGGCGACGGCGTCCAGGGCGTCGCGCAGGTCGGGCGCGCGACGCCGCAGCTCGCCCACGGTGGCGCGGACGTCGCCGAGCAGCTCGCGCGCCACGGTGCGGGCGCGCTCCACGTGCGCCGCCCCGCGCTCGCCCGGCAGGTGGGCGGCCGACTCCAGCTCGAGGGTGAGCACGGTGAGCTGGTGCCCGATGAGGTCGTGCAGCTCGCGGGAGATGCGCAGCCGCTCGGACGCCCGGGTGGCCTCTTCGCCGAGCACGGCCGCGGCGGCGAGCTCGGCGTGCGCGACGGTGAGCTCGGTGCGCATCCGCTGCTCGCGCTGCAGCGCGACGCTGATCGCCGCGCTCGCCACCTGGAGCAGCAGGTAGAGCCCCAGGGAGAGCAGGATCTCGAACGCACGGACCTCGCCGGGAACGAGCAGGTACGACAGGAGCAGCGAACCCGTGTTCACGGCGATCACGGCGACCGTCGCGCCCACCGGTGCGACGTACGTGCTCACGGCCGCGCCGAACACCAGCAGGATCGGCAGCCACCCGATCCCCGGCACCGTGACCACGAGCGCGCCGGCCAGGAGCGTCTGGGCCGCGAGCGCCGCGAGGGTGCGTCGGGTGCGCGGAGGGCCGAGGACCGTGACCACCGTGGTGGCGAACCAGGCGGCGGCGAGCAGGACCCAGGCGAGGAGCGGCACGAGCATCCGGTCCGGGTCCGCCACGAAGGGCACGGGCACGACGATCGCCAGGCAGACGACGAGGGTCGTCAGCCCGGACGTCTCCTCGGGTCCCAGCCGGCGCACGGCACCCACGCTATCCGGGGTGGCGGGGCGCCGAGGAGTGCCGGAAGTCATGGGCGCGGGTCGTGACCGGCGGCACGCGCGACGGCGCGGGCCGCGTCCGTAGCGTCGCCGCCATGACCGCACTCGTGGCGCAGCACCTGCGCAAGACCTACCGCACCCGGGGTCGCGGCCGCCCGCCGGTGGTGGCCCTCGACGGCGTGAGCCTGTCCGTGGGACCGGGCGAGGTGGCCGGCGTGCTCGGCCGCAACGGCGCCGGCAAGTCCACCACCGTGGAGCTCCTGGCCGGCGCCCGGGCCCCGGACTCCGGGCGGGTACGGGTGCTCGGCCTCGACCCGCGGGCCGACCGGGGGCGGGTGCGCGCCGTCCTCGGCGTCCAGCTCCAGGGGGCGTACCTCCAGGGCGCGCTGACCGTGCGCGAGCTCGTGCGCCTGTACCGGTCCTTCTACCCGCGCGGCCTGGACCCCGACCTGCTCGTCGAGCGCGTCGGCCTGGGCGCCTCGCGCGACGTGCGCTTCGAGAAGCTGTCGGGCGGGCAGCAGCAGCGGGTCTCGGTAGCGCTGGCCCTCGTGGGCGCGCCGCGGGCCGTCGTCCTGGACGAGCTCACCACCGGCCTCGACCCCGAGGCGCGGCGCAGCATGTGGTCGCTGGTCGAGGACCTGCGGGCCGACGGCGTCACGGTGCTGCTCGTCAGCCACCTCATGGAGGAGGTGGAGCGGCTGTGCGACCACGTGACGATCCTCGACGCCGGCCGCGTCGTCGCGCGCGGCACCGTGCCCGAACTGATCGACCGGGCCGGCCTGCGGCCCGCCGTCACCCTGCGCACCGACCACGCCGGCGCCGCCGACCTCCTGGCCCGGCTGCCCGCCGTCGAGCACGTCGACACCTCCGGCCCGCGGCTCACCGTCACCGGCGCTGCGGCCGCCGGGGCAGACGACGACCCGGCGCGCGGCGACCTGCTGCACGCGGTGGGCGCTGCGCTCGCCGCCGCGGGCGTCGTCGCGACCGAGACGCAGCTACGCCGCCACACCCTCGACGACGCGTTCCTCGCCCTCACCGGAAGCCCCCTGGAGGCATCATGACCACCGCCCGCCGCCCCTCGACCCCCCAGGTGCTGGAGCTGCCCGAGCCGGGCCCCCCGCCACGCGCTGTGCGGCCGGGCGCGGGGGCGTGGCGCGCGCTCACGGTCGCCGAGGCGCGGATGGTGGCCCGCGACACCGCCGGGCTCGTGATCCCGCTCGGCATGCCGCTGCTCATCCTCGTGATGAACGGGCTGATGCCGGGCCTGGACCAGGTCGTCCCCGGGACGGGTGGGCGCACCGCGCTGGACGTCTACGTGATCCCGCTGACGGTGACGATGGTCGTCGCGACCGTCGGGGTGATCAACATGCCGAGCTTCCTTGCCTACTACCGCCGCAGCGGGATCCTCAAGCGGCTCGGCGTCACCCCCGCCTCCCCGGCGATGGTGCTCGGTGCGCAGGCGCTCGTCGGGGTGGCGCAGATCCTGCTGGGCATCGCCATCGCGCTCGCCGTCGCGTTCGTGTGGCTGGGGGCGTCGCCGCCGGCCGACCCGTGGGTGGCGGCGGGCGTCCTGGCGCTGACGATCGCCGCGATGTACGCGGTCGGGATGCTCGTGGCGGCCGTCGCGCCGACGCCGGGTTCCGCGGTGGCGATCGGCCTCGTCGCGTTCTTCGGTCTCGCGGCGCTCGGCGGCATGTTCGGGCCGCGCCAGAACCTGCCCGACGTGCTCACGACGCTCGGCGGCTGGCTCCCCTTCGGGGCTGCCGTGGACGGACTGAGCGCGGCGTGGGCCGGCGCCGGCGTGCCCGCGTCCGCGCTCGTCGGCCTCGGCGTGAGCATGGTCGCGGCGGGGGGTGCCGCAGCCGTGTGGTTCCGCTGGGAGTAAGGCGGGTCGAGCCTGTCAGAGGCCGACGGCGTCCAGCTTCGCCGTGAGCTCGGCGTCGGTGGGCTCGACGAAGAACTCGCCGTCGGGGAAGACGACCACGGGGATGTTCTTGCGGCCGCTGATCGCCTCGGCGTCGTCGGCGCGCAGGGGGTCGGCGACGAGGTCCACGTTCACGTACTCGACGCCGCGGGTGTCGAGCACGCGCTTTGCGCGGCGGCAGTCGCCGCACCACGTGGCCCCGTACATCGTGAGGGTCGCGGGGCGGCGGAGGTCGGTCGTGGTGTCGTCGGTCATGCGCAGCACCATACCCCCATGGGGTTAGTGCACGGAGAATCCGCCGTCCACGAACAGTGACTGACCCGTCACATAGGCGGACGCCGGGCCGGCGAGGAAGACGGCGGCCCCGGCGAAGTCGTCGGGCAGCCCGTTGCGGCCGACCATCGTGCGGGCCGCGAGCGCCTCGACCCGCGCCGGGTCGGACTGCAGCCGGGCGTTCAGCGGCGTGAGGACGAAGCCGGGCACCAGGGTGTTCGCGGTGACGCCGTGAGACGACCAGGCCTCCGCCTGCGAGCGCGCGAGCGACTCCAGGCCGCCCTTGGACACCCCGTAGACGCCGGACTGCACGAACGCGCGGTGTGCCTGCTGGGAGGAGACGTGGATCAGGCGGCCGAAGCCGCGGTCCGCCATGCCGGGCCCGAACCGCTGCCCCAGCAGGTACGGTGCCTCGAGGTTGACCGCCATCGTGGTGTCCCAGGTCGCGTCGGCGGTCTCGCCCAGCGGCGGCCGCAGGTTGATCCCGGCGGAGCTGACCACGACGTCGGGTTCGCCGTAGACGGCGGCAGCGTCCTCGGCCGCGGCGCGCACGCCGTCCCGGGTGCTCAGGTCCGCGCTGACGCGGTCGGCGGTGCAGCCGTCCGCGCGCAGCTCGGCGACCGTGTCGTCCAGCTCGGCCTCCCGCCGGGCCACGACAACGACCCGCGCTCCGGCACGGGCGAGCGCGCCCGCGATCGCGCGCCCGATGCCGGAGCTGCCGCCGGTCACCAGGGCGACCCGGTCGTCGAGGGAGAACAGGGAGGAGAGGTACGCGTCGGTCACGCGGACACCCTGCCACGCGCGCTGTCGGTCCTCGGTCCTACGGTCGCTGCATGGATGGCACGAGGGCCGACGACGCGGTCGGCGAGATCACGGGAGTCCAGGTCAACCTGTTCTGCGCGGACGTCGAGAGGTGCGCGCTCTTCTTCGAGGAGCTCGGCCTGCGCCGGGCGTTCCGGTACCCGTCCACGGGGACGCCGTCGAAGATCGAGGTCGAGGGCGCGGGGGTGCGCGTCGGCTTCGACGCCGTCGACGTCGCGAACGAGATCGCCGACCTGGGCGTGGTGCCGCCGCAGGCCCGCTCCGCGGAGGTCGCGCTGTGGGTCACGGACGTCGACGCCCTGCACGCGCGCGCCGTCGCCGCCGGCGGGCGCTCGCTGCGCGCGCCGACGGACGGCCCGGACGGGCGGCTGCGGTACGCGTGGGTGCTCGACCCGGAGGGGCACCAGGTCAAGCTGCTGCGGAATCGCCGGGCGGCCTGACAGGAACGACCGTGGTCCCGATAGCCTCGGCGTGTGGCTCGGTGCGCCGGCAGGAACCGTCCACCGCAGGGGCGAGCCCGGGCACGAGACCGCCGTCGTGGCGGTCGGGGACGACCGGGTGATGCTCACCCCCGAGATGCGTGGTGGACGGCCGAGTTCCAGGCAGCCCCGGCACACCTGGACGCCTACTGCGACGTCGCCACCCCCTCCACGGAGAGCGGCTCGAGCGAGGTGACCATGGTCGATCTGGACCTCGACGTCTGCCGCGTCCGGGAGGATATGTCCGTCTTCGTGGACGACGAGGACGAGCTCGCCGTCCACCAGGTGCGGTATTGCTACCCGGCCGACGTGGTCGAGTGGGCGGAGGCTGCGGGCGCGTGGTTGACCGTCGCCCTGCGCGACGGCGTCGAACCGTTCGGCGACCACTACCGCACCTGGATCGACCAGCTCCCAGCGACCAGGCAGAGGTCGTGCAGCTCGTCAGCGCTGTGAACAAGCCGCAATGACTGAGGAAGCCGCACCATCGCGCCGAGCTCGTCCAGCGAGTCAGTCCGCGCGGGTGGGATCCGAGTCGTCCCACGAGTCCGCCGCAACGCGCTTCAGGTGCTCGACATAGCCCACGAGAACGCCGAGCACCTCCTCGTCGTCCAGGTCGGCGGTGACGCGCACGGACCACCCCACGCCACCGTCCGGTTCGTCGAGCTTCACCAAGGCAAGCAAGCCGCGCGGAGTCGTTCCAGCAGGCAGGGCAGGAATCCTCAGCCCTCCGAGGACCTCAGCCACCGGAGCCGCGATCGCTCCCTCGTCCTTCTGCTCGTCAGCCACGCTCACAGCGTGGCACACGGCGGAATGCCACGTGGTGATTCCGTCCGGGAAGACGACGTGCAGCCGCGCAGCCAGTATCGAAGCGGCCCAGGGCGCGCACATCCGGCCCTCGCGCGACGATGTGGCCATGGCACGCGCGCCGTCGAGCAAGCCGCAGACCGTCACGGTCGACGACCGACGCCTGCAGCTGACCAACCTGGACAAGGTGTACTACCCGGCCACGGGGACGACGAAGGGCGAGGTGCTGCAGTACCTCGCGCGGGTGGCACCGGCGCTGCTGCGGCACGCGTCCTACCGCCCGGCGACGCGCAAGCGCTGGCCGGACGGCGTCGCCGGGCAGATGTTCTTCCAGAAGAACCTGGACGCGTCCACGCCTTCGTGGGTGCCGCGGCGCTCCATCCGGCACCGGACGTCGACCAACGACTACGTGCTGGTCAACGACCTGGCCACGCTGACGTGGCTGGGGCAGACCGCGACCCTCGAGATCCACGTGCCCCAGTGGCGGTTCGGCCGCACGGGCACGCCGATGCCGCCGGACCGGCTGGTGCTGGACCTCGACCCCGGGCCGGGCGCGGGCCTCGCCGAGTGCGCCGAGGTGGCACGGCTGGCGCGCGACATCCTGCGCGGCATGGACCTCGACCCGCTGCCCGTGACCAGCGGCTCCAAGGGCCTCCACCTGTACGCGGCACTCACCGGGCACGACGAGTCGCTCACCGCCGACGCCGTCTCGGCGGTGGCGCACGAGCTCGCCCGCCACCTGGAGTCGGAGCACCCCGACCTCGTGGTCAGCGACATGAAGAAGTCGTTGCGCGCGGGCAAGGTGCTCGTCGACTGGTCGCAGAACAACGGCGCCAAGACCACCATCGCGCCGTACTCCCTGCGGGGCCGCGACGAGCCCACCGTCGCCGCCCCGCGCACCTGGGACGAGCTCGACGACCCCGGCCTGCGGCACCTCACGTTCACCGAGGTGGTCGAGCGGCTGGAACGGGACGGCGACCTCCTCGAGCCCCTGGCCGCCGGGCACCTGGCGCAGCTCGAGCCCACCCCGGAGCGCATGGCGACCTTCGAGCGCACCCCGGCCGAGAAGCTCGAGACGTACCGCGCCAAGCGCGACCCCGGGAAGACCCCCGAGCCGTTCGGCCCCGAGGAGGCGTCCGAGAGCGGCGGCGCGCCGACCTTCGTCATCCAGGAGCACCACGCGCGCCGCCTGCACTGGGACTTCCGCCTGGAGCACGAGGGCGTCCTCGTGAGCTGGGCGCTGCCGAGGGGCGAGCCGACCGACCCGAAGCAGAACCACCTGGCCGTGCAGACCGAGGACCACCCGCTCGAGTACGGGTCGTTCGAGGGCACCATCCCGGCCGGCGAGTACGGCGGCGGCGAGGTGACGATCTGGGACTCCGGTACGTACGACCTGGAGAAGTGGCGCGAGGACGAGGTGATCGCCGTCCTGCACAGCGAGCGGCGCGGCTCCCGCAGGCTCGCCCTCATCCGCACCGGCGGGCGCGGCGGGGACGACCAGAACTCGTGGCTGATCCACCGCACCAAGGCCCAGCCGGGCGACGACGGCGACGCCGGGAACGGGCCGCGGGACGACGCCGCGGGCGACGAGGACGGCGGCCGCCCGAGCCCGGCCCCGCGGCGCGTGGCCGACGACGCCGCGCCGGCCGAGGCGCCTCGGCCGATGCTCGCGACGACGGCGCCGCCGGCCGAGCTCGCCCGGCTCGACCCGGACGACTGGGCGTTCGAGGTGAAGTGGGACGGCTTCCGCGCCGTCGTGGAGGTGCTGCCCGGCGCGGACGACGACGAGCGCGCGGTGCGGCTCACGTCGCGCTCCGGCCAGGACCTCACGGTGACGTTCCCGGAGCTGCAGGAGCTCGCGGCGATGGTGCCGGAGGACGACCTGCCGCTGGCCCTGGACGGCGAGATCGTCGCCCTCGACGCGGACGGGCGCCCGTCGTTCCGCCGCCTGCAGCAGCGGGCCAACCTCACCCGGCCGCGCGACGTCGAGAAGGCGCGCCGCGGGGTCGGGGTCGACCTGGTGCTGTTCGACGCGCTCGTCGTCGGCGGGCGCGCCGTGACCGACCGGCCGTACACCGAGCGCCGGGCGGAGCTGGCGCGGGTCGTGACGCCGCGCCGGCCGGTGCACGTGCCGGACGCCCTGGAGGGCACGCTCGACGAGGCGCTGGAGACCAGCCGGCTCATGCGGCTCGAGGGGGTCGTGGCCAAGCGGCGCCGCTCGTCGTACACGCCGGGCCGCCGCTCGCGCGACTGGCTCAAGATCAAGCACGCGCGCACCCAGGAGGTGGTGGTCGTGGGCTGGCGTCCCCTGCACGCGGGCACCGGGCGCGAGGACGCCCGCGTGGCCGGGTCGCTGCTGCTGGCGGTGCCCGACGACGGCGGCGTGCTGCGCTACGTCGGCAAGGTCGGCACCGGCTTCAAGGAGGCGGAGCGGCGGGAGGTCGTGCGGCGCCTGCGACCCGTGGACGACGCGCCCCTCGACGGCGTCCCGCGAACGGAGGCGGTGCACGCTCGGTGGGCCGCGCCCGAGCGCGTGGCCGAGGTGACCTACGGCGACTGGACGAGCGACCCCGCCGACCTGGGGGCGGCGGACGACGGCGGCGCCGAGGACGAGGGACCGCGGCTGCGGCACTCGGTGTGGCGCGGGTGGCGCGACGACAAGCGCCCGGACGACGTCGGCGTCGAGAGCTGAGCCGTCAGCGCACCGTCTGCCCGCGCAGCGCGTGCGCGACGGCGGCCGCCCGCGACTCGACGCCGAGCTTGGCGTACACGTGCGCGAGGTGGGTCTTCACGGTCGCCTCGGAGATGAACAGCCGGCGCCCGAGCTCCCGGTTGCTCAGCCCCTGCGCGAGCAGCGTGAGCAGCTCCGCCTCCCGCGGGGTGAGCGCGCTGCCGGCGTTCTGCGCCTGCTGCATGAGCCGGGACGCGACCGGCGGGGACAGCACGCTGCGCCCGACGACGGCGCCGCGCACGGCGGAGAAGATCTCGGCCGGCGGGGCGTCCTTGAGGACGTAGCCGATGGCGCCCGCGTCGACGACGCGCACCACGTCGGCGTCGGTGTCGTAGGCGCTGAACACGAGGACGGGCAGGTCGGGGTGGGCGGCCCGGATGCGGCGGGTGGCGGCGACGCCGTCCTCCCCCGCGCCCAGCTCGAGGTCCATGACGACGAGCGCGGGCGCGAGGCGCCCTGCGGCGTCGAGTGCCTCGTCGGCGGTGCCCGCCTCCCCGACCACGCTGATGTCCGGCTGCGAGTCGAGCAGCGCGCGCAGCCCGGCGCGCACCACGTGGTGGTCGTCCACGAGCAGCACGGTGATCGGGTCGCTCATGCGTCCTCCTGGTCCTTCGGCCAGGCCGTCCCGGCGCCGGCGAGGACGGGCAGCCGCACCCCGACGACGGTCCCCTCGCCCGGCGAGCTCTCCACCGTGATCGTGCCACCGAGCTGCTCCACCCGCTGCCGCATGGCGCGGAGCCCGAACCCGCCCTGCCGTCCGGGAGCCCCCGCGCCGGCGGTCCGCGCCACGACCTGTGCGACGTCGAAGCCGCGGCCGTCGTCGAACACGTCGAGCGCGACGGCGTCGGGAAGGTACGTGAGGGTGAGGCCGAGCCGCGCGGGGCCGGCGTGCCGGTCCACGTTCGCCACGGCGCTCTGGGCGATGCGCGCGAGGGCGTGCGCCGTCTCGGCGCCGACCCGCACGGGCTCGCCCACCACGGTGAGCTCGGCGTCCGGGACGTGGCGGCGCGCCGCCGTCCGGATCGCGGCCGCGACGTCCGCCGGGGCCACGCCGCCCGCCGCCGGGGGCGGGTCCACGAGGTCGTGCACGAGGTCGCGCGTCTGCCCCAGGCTGGCGCGCACGGCGACGGCGGCCTGCCGGGCGTCGTCGCGCGCGGCGCCGGGGTCGGCGTCCCAGCGCTGGTCGGCGGCCTCGAGCCGCAGCACCGCGGAGGACAGGGACTGGGCCACGGTGTCGTGGATCTCGCGCGCCACGCGCTCGCGCTCGGCCAGGACGGCGACCTCGCGCTGCAAGCGGACCCGCTCCCCCGCCTGCCGCACGATCGCGTCGTACGCGAGGCTGAGCAGCACCGCCACCACGAGCGGCGCGACGGCGGCCGCCCAGTCGCTGCGCCCGGACAGGCCGAAGAGCGCGACGCCCGTCACCACGGCGACGGCGCCCACCAGGACGTGCGCGGCGGGCACGGGCACCAGCGTGCGGCAGACGAAGAACAGCGGGATCGCCGACCAGGCGAAGCTCGGCGCCACCAGCACGAGGGCGCCCCACGCCAGGAGCAGGACGCCAAGCACCAGGTCGACCGCGACGCGGCGGGCCGTCGGTCCGGTCTGCCGCGCGAGCACCACCAGCGCCGCGTACGCGGCGGCGACCACCGCGACGAGCACGACGACCAGCCACCACCGGCCGTCGAGGCCGTGGTTGGTGAGGTAGCGCGCGGCGGACGTCGCGACGAGCGCGGCGAACGCGAGGTGCACGCCGCGGGTGAGGGATCCGGGCACGACAAGCACGCTCACCGGGCGGGGTTGATCCGCACCTCATCCGTTCGGATGAGCCGACGCGCCCCGGGAGTGCCGATGCGCCGTCGCGGCGGGGGCGGCGAGCGTGGGCGCATGACCTCGCCCGCGTCCTCGTGCCTGGCACGGCCTGCGTCAGGCCCGGCGCTCCTGGGCCGCGGCCCGGCTCGTGCCGAGGTGCGCGCCGGCCAGGCGGGCGGCGGCCTCGCCGTCCCCGTCACGGACGGCGTCGAGGAGCTCGCGGTGCTCGTCGGCGATCGCCTGCAGGTCGAGGTGCTGCCCGAGCAGCCAGCGCACGCGGCTGGCGATCACGAGGTGCAGCTCGAGGAGCACCGGGTTCCCGGCGGCCTCGACGACGCGCTCGTGGAAGTCGGCGCCGGCGCGCCGGGCCGTGGGGCCGTCGCCCGCGCGGGCGGCGGCGTCCTCCCGCTGCCACGCCTCGGTGAGGGCCTCGAGCTGCTCCGGCGACCGGCGCGTCGCCGCGAGCCGGAAGTGCAGGGGATCCGTCGCCTCGCGCACCTCGTGCAGGTGGTCGACGTCGGCGTCGCTGAACTCGCGGACCACGGCCCAGGTGCGCGGGCGCGGGGTGACGAGCCCTTCCGCGACGAGCGTGCGCAGCGCGTCCCGCACGGGGATGCGGCTCACGCCCAGCTCGGCGGCCAGGTCGCGCTCGACCAGGCGGCTCCCCGGCTCCCGGGAGCCGTCCACGATCTGCTCGCGGACGACGCGCGCCACCCGCACGGACTCGGGCTCGAAGGGGGCCGAGAGCTCGGAGGACATGCGCACATCTTGCCAGCCAGCCGGAGGCCAATATGGCATACCATCGCCCCGCTCGACGCGGCGCCCGACGGCTCCGACCAGAGCGACGAGTTCACCATCCCCGGACGGCCGCAGGCGGTCGCCCCCTTCGAGGAGGAAGCCCCATGACCAGCGCCCCCACCACCGTCACCGTGCTGCGCGACGTGCGGCCCTGGGGCGGCGAGCGCTCCGACCTGCACGTGAGGGACGGCGTCATCACCGCCGTCGTGCCGCACGACGCCGCTGCGCCGGCCGCCGGCGAGGCGGACGGGGCGGTCGACGGGGGCGGCCTGCTCGCGCTGCCCGGTCTGGTCAACGCGCACGCGCACGTCGACAAGTCGTGGTGGGGCAAGCCGTGGGTGAGCTACGGCGGCGAGCCGGGCGTCCGGGCGCGCATCGCGCACGAGCGCGCGCACCGCGACGAGCTCGGCATCCCCGGCGTCGACGTCACCCTGGCGGTGCTCCGCGAGTCGGTCCGCACGGGCACGACGGCGGTGCGCACGCACGTGGACGTCGACCTCGGTGTGGGTCTGCGGGGCATCGAGGTGGTGCGCGAGGCTGTCGCGGCGCTGGGCGGCGCCGTCCACGCGGAGATCGTGGCGTTCCCGCAGGACGGCGTGCTGCGTCGCCCCGGAGTCCTGGAGCTGCTGGACCGGGCGGCCGCCGCGGGCGCCGAGCACGTCGGCGGCCTGGACCCCGCGTCGATCGACCGCGACCCGGTGGGCCAGCTCGACGGGCTGTTCGAGATCGCGGAGCGGCGCGGCGTCGGGATCGACGTGCACCTGCACGACGGCGGGGAGCTGGGCGCGTTCCAGGTCGAGCTGATGGTCGACCGCACCCTGCGGGCCGGGCTCCAGGGCAGGGTCAACGTCGCGCACGGCTTCGCGGTCGGTCAGCTGCCCGGGTCGCGCCGGGCCGACCTCCTCGCGGCGATGGCCGAGGCCGGCATCACCATGACGACGGTGGCGCCGATCGGCGCCGCTCCCCTGCCGCTGCTGGCGCTGCGCGAGGCCGGCGTCCCGGTCGGCCTCGGCACCGACGGCATCCGCGACCTGTGGTCCCCGTACGGGACGGGCGACCTGCTCGCGCTCACCACGCAGCTCGCGCGCCTGTCGGGCCTGCGGTACGACGAGGAGCTCGTCACCGCTGCGCGCGTCGCGTCCTCGGACGCCGCCCGGTTCGTCGGCCGCGAGGTGCACGACCTCGTGGTCGGCGCCCCGGCCGACGTGGTGCTCGTCGACGCCGAGAACGTGCCCGACGCCGTGGTGCGCGCGCCGCGCCGGGCGCTCGTCGTCGCGGGCGGCCGGGTGGTCGCCCGCGACGGCGAGGGGCTCGTCTGACCGCCTGCGTCAGGCGGCCGCCGCCTGCCCGGTGAGGTCGTCGGCCGTGGCCACGACCACCCCGTACAGGTCGGCGACGGTCGCGAGGGCCCCGCGGTGCAGCTGCGCCGCGGGGGCCTCGCCCGCCGCGCTCGCCAGCGACCGGGTCGCGCAGGCGTCGGCGACCACGGTGGGCCGCAGGCCGCGCAGGAACGCGCCCTGGGCCGTGAACGTCACGCACATGTGGGTCATGAACCCCACCACCACGACGTCGTCGTGCCCGGCCGCGGCGACGAGGTCGCCCAGCTCGGTGCGGACGAAGGAGTCCGGGGCCGTCTTGGTGACCACCGCCTCCCCGGGCCTCGGGGCGACGCGCGGGTGGATCTGCCCGAGCTCGGTGGCCAGGTCGTAGGGCGATCCCGCGCCGCCGTCGTGCTGCACGTGGACCACCGTGGCGCCCGCCGCGCGGGCGCGGGCCAGGAGGTCCGCGGCGGCGTCGAGCGCGGGCTCCCAGCCCTCCAGCTCCATCGCGCCCCGCGTGTACGTGGTCTGGTAGTCGACGAGGATCACGGTCGACGCGGCGAGCGAGGCCGGGGTCGGGTCGAGGCCGCTGAGGTCGCGGAGCGTGGTGCTGGTCATGAAGGTCCCTCCGGGAGGTCGGTCGGTCGCCGCCGGGCGGCGCCCCTCCACGCTACGAACGGGGTTACCGTGTCGGCAATGACATGCAACCCGCAGATTCGGACATCCCCATGATCGAGCGCCTCGTGGTGGTCACGCTGTTCGACGGCGTCGACCTGCTCGACGTCACCGGGCCCGCCGAGGTCTTCTCGCTCGTGCGGCGGGAGACCGACGAGCCGCCGGGCTACGCCGTCGTCCTCGCCGCCGAGACGCTCGACCCCGTGACCACGTCGGCCGGTGTCCGGGTGCTGCCCGACGCCACGTTCGACGACCTCGCCGGGCGCGCCGTCGACACCGTCGTCGTGCCCGGAGCGGTCGAGCTCGACGACGACCGGCGGGTGCGCGCCGTCGTCGACCCCGCCGTCGTACGGCGCGTCCGGGAGCTGGCGCCGCGCACCCGGCGCCTCGCGTCCGTCTGCGTGGGCGCGCACGTGCTCGCCGACGCCGGCCTCCTGGACGGCGTGCGCGCCACCACGCACTGGTCCACCGCAGGGCAGCTCGCCGACGAGCACCCCGAGGTGCACGTCGACCCGGACCCGATCTTCGTCCGCGACGGCGGCATCTGGACGGGCGCGGGCCTCACGGCATGCCTCGACCTCACGCTCGCGCTGGTCGCGGACGACCTCGGCCAGGAGGTCGCGATGCGCGTGGCCCGGCAGCTGGTGATGTACCTCAAGCGGCCGGGAGGGCAGAGCCAGTTCTCCGTCGCGACCGACCCCCGCGCCACCACGCGGCGCGTGGACGACCTGCGCCAGCACGTCCTGCGGAACGTGGCGTCCCCGCTGACGGTCGCCGGGCTCGCCGAGCGCGCGCACGTGAGCGAACGGCAGCTGACCCGGCTGTTCAAGAGCGAGCTGGGCACCACGCCCGCGGCCTACGTCGAGTCGATCCGCGTCGAGGCGGCGCGCCAGCGGCTGGAGACCACGGACGACACCCTGGAGCGCGTCGCGACCGCGTGCGGGTTCGGCACGACCGACACCCTGGCCCGCGCGTTCCGGCGCCGGCTCGACACCACGCCCGCGCGGTACCGCGAGCGCTTCCGGGTCACGGCCTGACGCCTCGGGCGGCGGGCGGGAGCGACGAGCGGGCGACATCGGGGCCGGGGCGCGGGAAGTCTCGCGGCCCGTCGTCTGTTGTGCCGGGCATGCGAGCCATCACCTACTCACGCTTCGGCGGCGCCGACGTCCTCGAGCTCACCGACCAGCCCGACCCGCGCCCCGGGGCGGACGTCGTCGTCGTGCGCGTGCGCGCCGCGTCCGTCAACCCCGTCGACTGGAAGGTCCGCCAGGGCTATCTGGACGGGCTGTTCGACACGCAGTTCCCCGTCGTCCCCGGCTGGGACGTCGCGGGCGTCGTGGAGCAGGTGGGCCTCGACACCCCCGAGCTCGAGGTCGGCGACGAGGTGTACGGGTACGTCCGCAAGGACTGGGTGCACGGCGGCACGTTCGCCGAGCTGGTCGCCGCGCCCGTGCGGACGCTGGCGCGCAAGCCCGCGTCGCTGAGCTTCGAGGAGGCGGCCGCGGTGCCGCTCGCGGGGCTCACGGCCTACCAGACCATCCTGCGGTCCGGGGTGCGGGAGGGCCAGACCGTGCTGGTGCACGCGGCCGCAGGCGGCGTCGGCTCCTTCGCCGTGCAGATCGCGCGCGGCCTCGGCGCCCGCGTGATCGGCACCGCGAGCGAGGCCAACCACGACTTCCTGCGCGGCCTCGGCGCCGAGCCCGTCACCTACGGCGACGGGCTGGCCGACCGCGTCCGCGCCCTCGCCCCGGAGGGCGTCGACGTCGCGCTCGACTACGTGGGTGGCGACGCCGTCGCGACCAGCGCCGCGCTGCTCGCGCCGGGCGGGACGGTCACGTCCATCACGGACGCGACGGCGCGCACGGAGCACGGCGGGCACTACGTGTGGGTGCGCCCGTCCAGCGCCGACCTGGAGGCCCTCGGCGCGCTGATCGACGCCGGCAAGGTCGCCGTGGAGGTGGGCCAGGTCTTCGATCTCGCCGACGCCGCCGACGCCCACCGTGCCAGCGAGAGCGGCCACGGGCGCGGCAAGATCGTGGTGCGCGTCTGACGGCGCCTCCCACCGCGCGTCCTCCCGTCCTCCCTACCGTCCTCCCCACCGTGGTGGTGCAGGCCCGGGCCGCACGCGGCACCCTGGGCACATGACGCCCTTCGCCCCCGCCGTGTACGCCGACCGCCGTCGCCGCGCCGCCGCCCAGGCGGCCGCCGCCGGCCTCGCCGGGGTGCTGGTGACCCCCGGCCCCGACCTGCGCTACTTCCTCGGCTACACCCCCGCCGCGGACACGGAGCGGCTCACGCTGCTCGCCATCCCCGCGTCCGACGACGGCGGGAGCGACGCCGTCGCCGTCGTGCCGAAGCTCGAGGCCCACGACCTCGAGGTCGGCGCCGTCGGCGGCATCGAGGCGGTCACCTGGTCGGACGGCGAGGACGAGCACGAGGTCGCCGGCCGGCTCCTGCGCCCGGACGGCCGGTACGCGATCAGCGACGCGGCGTGGGCGCTGCACGTGCTGGGCCTGCAGCGCGCCCTGCCCGCGTCGTCGTACGCCGCCATCACGAACGCCCTGCCGATGCTGCGCGCCGCCAAGTCGCCCGAGGAGGTGGCCCGGCTCGCCGCCGCGGGCGCCGGGGCGGACGCCGTGTTCGCCGAGATCGTCACCCGCCGGTTCGCCGGCCGCGCCGAGCGCGAGGTGTCCGACGACCTGGACGCCCTGCTGCGCTCCCACGGGCACGAGCAGGTCGACTTCACGCTCGTGTGCGCGGGCGAGAACGGCGCCGACCCGCACCACGAGGCCGGCGACCGGGTGATCCGCGAGGGCGACATGGTGGTCATGGATTTCGGCGGGCTCGCCGACGGCTACGGCTCCGACACCACCCGCACGGTGCACGTCGGCGCGCCCACCGCGCGCGAGCAGGAGGTGCACGACGTCGTGCGCGCGGCGCAGCAGGCGGGCGTCGACGCCGTGCGTCCCGGCGCGACCTGCCAGGACGTCGATCGCGCCTCCCGCACCGTCATCGCCGACGCCGGGTTCGGCGAGTTCTTCGTGCACCGCACGGGTCACGGCATCGGCCTGACGACGCACGAGCCGCCGTACATGGTGGAGGGCGAGAGCACCCCGATCGAGGCCGGGATGTGCTTCTCCGTCGAGCCGGGGATCTACCTGCCGGGCGAGTTCGGCGTGCGCATCGAGGACATCGTCGTCGCGTTCCCCGCCGGGGTGCCCGGTCTGGCCGACACTCCCGATGCCGGCGTGCGGCTCAACACCTCGCCGCACGAGGTGGTCGTCGTCGAGTAGCCGGGTCGACCGGCAGGTCAGCTGGGCGAGGCCTTGCCGTGCCGCCAGTAGCCGACGAAGTCGACCGCCGCCTTCGGCCACTGCCGGTCGTTCACCAGGTGCCGCCGCACGCCGGCCGCGAGCGCCTGCTCGCCGGCGACGAGCGCATACCCGGCGCCCGCCGGCAGGTCGGCCCCGCGGACGACGTCGAGAGCGGCACGGCCGGGCACCTCGCCGAGGGCCGGGTCGTCGGCGGCGGCACGGTCGCGCTCGACCCACCGCAGGTCCACGCCGTCCGGGACGCGGAAGTCCTGCCGGTCGTCGGCGGTGGGCACCTCGACGACGGCGACGCCACGCGCGTCGTCGGGCAGCGCCTCGCAGATACCGGCGACGGCGGGCAGCCCGCTCTCGTCGGCGACGAGCAGCCGCCAGTCGCACGCTGCCTGCCGGTGGTGGTAGGTGCCCTGGTCGAGGATGCCGACCCGGTCCCCCGGGCGGGCGGACAGCGCGAAGCCCGCACCCGGGCCGAGGGGCTCGTGGCCGCCGTCCGGCCCCGCGGTCGCCGCGTCGTCGTGGCCGTGCAGCACGAAGTCGACGTCGATCTCGTGCAGCTCGGGCCGCGCCGCGCGGATCGTGTAGTTGCGCACCAGCGGGCGGCGGGCGCGCGGGGTCGCGAGGTACTGGGCGTACCAGCCGAGGTTCGACGTGCGCGTCGGGAGCTTCAGCGCGTCCTGGCCGGGGCGCGGCAGGAAGAGTCGGAACCACTGGTCGTCGCCCACGAGCGTGAGGCGGTCGATGTCGCCGATGCCGAGCGTGACCCGTTGCAGGTGCGGGCTCAGTCGCTTCGTCGTGACGACCTCGGCGACGAGGACGTGCGGGTCGACCGGCTTCGACAGCGTTCGGGTGCTCACGTCGGTAAGGTTAGGCGAACCTCACCTCGTTGACCAGCCCCTGTCCGATGTCGCGGACGGCCTCGTGCCCGAGACTGGGACCGTGCAGCCCTGCCTCCGGTCGCGCGCGCTCCCCGCGCTCCCTGCGCTCGTCACGCTCCTCGCCCTCGCCGCCTGCACGCCGTCGACGCCCGCGCCGACCGCGGCGCCGAGCGCGATGACGAGCGCGGCGCCGTCCGCGACCCCCGAGGAGCCGCTCCGGGTCGAGGTGACGGCCGGCGACGTGACGCTGGAGGTGTCGGTCCCCGGCGCGACTCCCGACGACCCGGGCGTGCACGTCACTCCCGACGAGCAGGCGGGCACGGCGACCGTGACCCTCGAACGGCCGGCGGTCGGCGATGCCGACCCGCCGACGATCACCCTGGTCTCGCGCGGCGCGTTCGAGACCCGCGTCGACGGCAGCGTCACGGTGCGCAGCGACGGCACGGCGATCGGCGGGCTGTCCGCCCCGCGGGGCGCTCGCCTGACGGCGGTCGACGGCTCGCTGGAGGTCCGCGCGACGAGCGGCACGGACGACGAGGACGCCGGCGGCGCCGCGACCACCCTGGGCACCTCGGCGGTGGCGAGCACGGACTGGGGCGACCGCGAGGGCGGCCGGTCCCTCGCCGTCGTGCCGACGGGCTGGGCGCGCGAGGCCGGGCAGGCCGGCACGGACCTGGTCTGGGCCGAGCTGGTGGCGGCGGACCCGGAGGTCGACACCGCGACGATGCGCGACCAGCTCGAGTGCCACGCGATCGGCGCGCCGGACAAGGACTCGTGGAACCTGGAGCCGTGGCGGCCGGACGTCGGGCTGGTCGCGACCATGGCCGCGCGCTGCAACCCGACCTCCTGACCCCTTGACATATTCCGATATAGGCATAGGTTGGGCTCATGGCACGCGCAGCGACGACGACGGATGCGTTCAACGCGGTGGCCGAGCCCCGGCGCCGCGAGATCCTCGACGCGCTGGCGCAGCAGGAACGGGGCGTCGGCGAGCTCGCCGAGCTGCTCCACGTCGCCCAGCCCCTGGTCTCCAAGCACCTCAAGGTGCTGCGGGAGGTCGGGCTGGTCGAGGTCCGCGACGACGGCCGTCGTCGCCTCTACCGCGCGGACGCCCGGCCCCTGCAGGAGATCCACGCATGGGTCGGCCGGTACGAGCGGCTGTGGGAGGAGCGGTTCGAGCTCATCGACGAGCTGCTCGACACCCTGGACGACCCGCCGGGCACCCGCCCGGACCAGCCCCCGGAGCCCCGAGGAGATCGATCATGACCAGCACCACCACCGGCACCGCCGTCCTGACGCTGCCGAACGACACCGACATCCAGGTCGTGCGCCGGTTCGCCGCCCCCGCGGCCGACGTCTGGCGCGTGTTCACCGAGCCCGAGCTGATCGCGCGTTGGTGGGCCGGCAAGCGGGGCACCGTGACGAGCATCGAGATCGACCCGCGCCCCGGCGGCACCTACCGCTACGCGATGGAGGCCGACGGCGGCTTCGAGGTCGCGTTCCACGGCGAGTTCACCGAGGTGGTCCCGCCGGAGCGCCTGGTGCACACCGAGGTCTTCGAGGGCATGCCCGACGGCGACGCCGCGGCGACCATGAACACCTACACCTTCACGGAGGAGGACGGCGCCACCACTCTCACGCTCGTCACGCGCGCGCCGAGCAAGGAGGTCCGCGACGCGATCATCGAGTCCGGCATGGAGGGCGGGCTGCAGGAGGGCTTCGACCTCGTCGACGAGCTCGCCGCGTCCCTCGCCTCCCGCTGACCCGAACGCCGAACAGGCGGTTGCACCGGTATGCGACCGGATCGAGGCCCGTACCGGTGGCAACCGCCTGTTCGACGCGGCGTGAGGTCAGACGGCGGTGTAGCCGCCGTCGATCAGCCAGTACGCGCCGGTGACGAACGACGCGTCGTCCGAGAGCAGGAACCGTACGACGCGCGCGACCTCCTCGGGCTCGCCGAGGCGGCCGAGCGGGTGCTTGGCGACGAGCGCCTCGCGGGCCTCGGCGGGAAGGCTCGACTCGACCAGCGGCGTCTTGATGTACGCCGGGCCGACCGCGTTGATGCGCAGCCCCTGCGGGCCGTACTCGGCGGCGGCGTTCTTCGTGATGCCGACGACGCCGTGCTTGGCGGCCGTGTAGGCGCCGTTGCCGAGCGCCGCGACGGTGCCGTGGATCGACGCCATGTTGACGATCGCGCTCTCGCCGGCGCCCCGCTCGAGCATCGCCGGGATCTGCGCCCGCATCCCGTAGAGCACGCCGTTGAGGTTGATGTCGATGACCCGGTCCCAGTCGTCCAGGTCGGTCTCCCCCGCCGGCGCCTGCTGGCCGCCGATGCCCGCGTTGTTCACGGCGTAGTTGAGCCCGCCGAACGTGGCCTTCGCGAACTCGACGGCCCGGGCGGAGTCCTCCTTCACCGCGGTGTTCTGCTCGAACGCCGCGGCCTCGCCGCCGGCGGCGACGATCTCGTCGGCCACGCGCTGCGCGGCGTCCAACCGGATGTCGGTCACCACGACCCGGGCGCCGTGCGCCGCGAGCTCCTTGCTCACCGCCTCGCCGATGCCCGAACCGCCGCCCGTCACGAGCGCCACCCGACCCGCGAGACTGCTGCCTGCCGCCATGTCCGTACTCCTTCGCACCACGCCCCGACGGGCAGGGACGCGGTCTGCGTGACGACGGCCCGGACGGGACGAACGACCGCCCCGTCACCTTCGTGAGGGAAAGGGCGCTGACCCTTCGACCGTAAGCCCGCGCGCCGGGCGCCGAGGCCCGCTCTCCCCCGAGAGTGACGCACTAGACGCCGGAGGCCTTCCGCGCCGTCCGGCGCACGGCGGCCTCGACGTCGGCGACGACGTCGGCCTCCTCGTCCGCGGTCAGCCCGGTGACGTGCGCGTCGGGCGTCGCGCGGAGCCACGCCAGGGTGTCGCGCGCCGTCTCCTCGACCGGTCGCGGCGCCAGGCCGGCCTCAGTCGCGGGCGCGGCGTCGTGCGCGGGCATCCCCGCGTACTCGGGCCGCGGCAGCCACAGCGGCAGCGACCGCTCCCCCGACCACGGCCGGACGCCCGCCGCCTCCAGGGCGGCGTCGTCCGCCCACACCCAGCGCGGCGCGGCGCCGACACCGCGCGCCACCGCGGCGAGCAGGTCGCCCACCGCGGTCACCGGCCCGACGGCGTCGAAGGTCCCCTCGGCGCGGCGCTCGGCCAGGTCCACCACCCAGGCTGCGAGGTCACGCACGTCGATCACCTGCACGGGGTCCGCGGGGTCGCCCGGCGACAGCACGTCGGCGGCGCCAGCCGGCACCCGACCCAGGCGCGCCGGCCAGTACGCGAACCGTCCGCTCGGGTCGCCCGGGCCCACGATGAGGCCGGGGCGCACGACGACGGCGGTGGCCGCGCCGTCGCGGACGGCGTTCTCGCACGCGACCTTCATCGCGCCGTAGGTCACCGGGTCCCCCGCCCCGTCGACGTCGTCCGGCTGAGGCTCGCGCAGCCGCCCGACGCCGGGACCGCCCGGATCGGCGTCGTCCGCGTACACGTTGACCGTCGAGACGAACACCCAGTGCGCGTCGGGCAGCGCCGCGACCGCGCGTCGCACGTGCGACGGGGTGCGCGACACGTCCACGACGGCGTCGAACCCCTCCGCCGCGAGGTCCTCCCGGAACGGGTCCGCGCGGTCCAGCGGCACATGCCGCACGCCCTCCGGCACCGTCCCCGACCGGCCGCGGTTCGCGGCCACCACCTCGTGCCCGCGCGCCGCGGCGTCCGCCGCGACCGCCCTCGACAGGAACACCGAACCACCCAGCACCAGGAGCCTCATGGCCCCACCCTGGCGCACCCCGACGCCGCCCGCCCCCGCCTTCCGCCCGCGGCAGAACGTCCGGGGACGCCGACGCGGTACCGTCCGTGCCATGACCGACGCGCTGCCCGACGGGCTGCCCCCATCCGTGCCCGTCCGCGCGGCGTTCGACGTGCTCGTGCGCTCCTCCCCCGCGGCGCTCGTGCACCACGCCGTGCGCTCCACCCTGCTGGCGGCCGACCTCGGGCGGCGGCTGGCCCTCCCCCTCGACGACGAGGTGCTCGCCGTCGCGGGTCTCCTGCACGACACCGGCCTGACCGCCGGCTTCGACGCGCACGCCGAACCGTTCGAGGTCGCGGGCGGGAACGTGGCGTGGGCGGTCGCCGCGGGCGCGGGCTGGTCGGTCGACCGTCGCGACCGGGTGGCGCGCGCGGTCGTCGACCACATGCTCGACGACGAAGACGTCCCGGCGGACGAGCGCCCGGAGGGGTACCTGCTCGCCCGGTCCACCGGCGCCGACGTCAGCGGCCGCGGCCTCGAGCACTGGCACACGACGCTCCGCGCCGACCTGGAGGCCCGCTGGCCGCGGCTCGACTTCCGCGACACGTTCAGCGCCTGCCTCCGGGACCAGGCCGCGCGCAAGCCCGCGTCGGTCGTGGCCGCCTACGTCGCCGCGGGCGGGGCCGACCGGGTGCGCTGAGCGCCGCCGGGCGCCCGCCGCGACCTCACCGTCCGGACGCCGGCACCCGCGATCACCAGCGCTGCGCGACGTCCTCCGCCCCACCGTCGAGGCCGTCGACGTCGAGGCGTGCGCCGTCGTCGGTCGTGACCCGGCGGCGGGCGAGGCTGGCGCCGCCTGCTAGCGTCCGGGCGTGCCCGACTCCCCCGCCCCCGCCGTCACCTTCCGCCTCGCGACCCGCGACGACCTGCCGCGCGTCGTCGAGCTCATCGCCGACGACGCCGTCGCCGCCGCCCGGACCGGCATGTTCGGCCCCGCGCACGTCGCGGGATTCGAGGCGGTCGACGCCAGCCCGAACGACGAGCTGGTCGTCGCCGAGCTGGACGGCGCGGTGGTGGGCTGCATGCAGCTGACGTTCGTGCCCGGCATCTCGCGCAACGGCGCGACGCGGCTCCTCGTCGAGGCGGTGCGCGTCGACGCCGCGCTGCGTGGTCAGGGCCTCGGCCGGGCGCTCATGGCGCACGCCCACGAGCGTGGCCGCGAGCGCGGCTGCGTCCTGGCCCAGCTCACGTCGGACAAGCAGCGCCCGGACGCACACCGGTTCTACCGGTCGCTCGGCTACGCGCAGTCGCACGAGGGCTTCAAGCTGCCCCTGTGACGTCGGGACCGTCGGCGTCCGCCGCGCCGGACGCCGCCGGGCGGCGCACGTCCCGGATGCCGACCATGCTCACCAGGCCGCCGAGCACGAGCAGCCCCGCGGTGACCAGCAGCGCGCGGTGGAACGACGCGACGTCGAGCACCCCGCCGAGGATGACGCCGGCGAACGCGACGGTCAGCAGCCCGGCCACGCGCGAGACGGCGTTGTTCACCGCGGAGGCGATGCCGGCGTCCGCGGGCGGCGCCGCCCCGAGGATCGCCGCCGTCAGCGGAGCGACCGTGATGGACAGGCCCAGGCCGAACACGAGCAGGCCCGGCAGCACCTGCGTGACGAAGTGCGCGCTCGCGTCCATCGTGAGGAGCAGCAGGTAGCCGGCGCCCGCGACCACCGGCCCGATCGTCATGAACCACCGGGCCCCGTACCGGGCGGCGAGGGTGCCGAAGCGCGTCGACAGCGCGAGCATCGCGAGGGTCGACGGCAGCTGCGCGACCCCGGCGGCGGTGGCCGAGTAGCCCGCCACCTGCTGCAGGAACAGGCCGAGCACGAACCCGCCGAGCGAGAGCGCCCCGTAGACGGCGAACGTCGCGACGTTGCCCCACGCGAAGTTGCGCGCGGCGAACAGGCGGGGCGGCATCATCGGGTCGCGCGCCCGCCGCTCGTAGACCACGAACGCGACCAGCAGCACCGCGCCGACGGCGACGGCGGCCCACGTCCGCTCGATGAGCCCGTACACGCCCGCCGCGAGGCCGGTCGCGGCGAGCACGGCGCCCGGCACGTCGAGCCGGCGCCCGGTGGTCTGGTGCACCTCGGGCACGGGCCGCAGCAGCACCAGCGTGACGACGACGACCGGCAGGTTGATCCAGAACACCCAGCGCCAGGACAACAGGTCGACCAGGCCGCCGCCGACGAACGGGCCCACGATCATCGCCGTCCCGGTCCAGGCCGTCCATCGTCCGATGGCGCGGCCCTGCGCCTCACCCTCGAACGTCGAGATGATGAGTGCCAGCGAGCTCGGCACCAGCAGCGCCCCGGCCACCCCCTGCAGCAGGCGGGCGCCCACGAGGACCGGGCCGGTCGGCGCGAGCGCGCACAGCACCGACGCCGCGGCGAACCCCACCAGCCCCGCGACGAGCACCCGGCGCCGCCCGTACAGGTCCGACAGGGACCCCGCGAGCAGGATGAGCGAACCGAGCGTGACGAGGTAGCCGTCCACCACCCACTGCTGCAGGCTGAGCCGCGCCTCCCCCGAGCCGCCGAGCTCGTCGCCGATGGCGGGCAGGGCCACGTTCACGACCGTGCCGTCGAGGAACGACACGAACGAGGCCAGGATCGCGACCACCAGGACGCGGCTGCGCAGCCGCGCCTGCGTCGCGTCGGGCACGGACGGTGTGCTCACCGGATCACGGTACGGCGCAATGCCGGTGACGCGCCCGCTGCGGCGCGCTACCGTCACCGACGTGAGCAGCGACGCGAGACCAGAGTTCCGGCGCACCGCCATCACCGACGTCCCCGCCTCGCGGCGCCTCGGCGCCGAGGCGTTCGGCGTGCCGTCCACGCCCGCACCCGACCCCGACCCGGCGGCCTGGCCCCTGCCGAACATCCGGCCCTGGGTCGCGACGGACGCGGGAGAGGTCGTCGCCGGGCTGGGCGTCCGGTCGTTCACGTCGTGGTTCCACGGCGCCCGGCTGCCCACCGCAGGCTTCGCGGGCGTCACCGTCGCCGCGGAGCACCGGGGCTCCGGGCTGCTCCGCCCGCTGATGGAGGCCGCGCTCGCCGAGGCCCGCGCGCTCGGCGACGTCGTCTCGACGCTCTACCCGTCGTCGGCGGGCATCTACCGCGGGCTGGGCTACGAGGTGGTCGGCGCCTTCGAGGACGTGCAGATCCCGATGGCGGCGCTCGCGGCCGTGCCCCGGCCCGCCGAGGGCGTGCGTGCCCGGCGCGCCACCGCCGCCGACGTCCCCGCCGTCCGGCGGGTGTACGAGCAGTGGGCGTCCGCGCAGAACGGGCCGCTCTCGCGCGGCGAGACGCCGTTCACCATGGAGGCCGACGAGATGGTCGGGCCCGACGCCGAGTACACCGGCGTCAGCCTCGCGGTGCGCGGCGCGGGGGCGGACGAGGAGGTGCTGGGCTTCGCGAGCTGGTCGCGCGGTCAGGGCTACGACCGCACCAACACCATCGAGGTCGACGACCTCGTCGCGCTCGTCCCCGACGCTGCACGCGTCCTGTGGCGTGTGCTCGCCTCGTTCGCGTCGGTCGCGGGCGGGGTGCAGGTCTGCACGTCGGGCGGCTGGTCGGGGGTCGACGTGTCGCGTCTCGTGCTGCCCGACCACGCGGCCACCTCCGCGCCGCGCCCGTACATGCTGCGCCTGCTCGACGTGCCCGGCGCGCTCGGCGCCTCCCGCGTGGCCCCGGTGACGGCCCGCGTCCCGTTCGCCGTCGTCGACCCGCGGACGCCGGACCTCGAGGGCGAGTGGACCCTCGAGGCGGCCGACGGCGCGGTGCGCGTCTCGCCCGACGACGCCGCGACCGCCGGCGACCGCCTGACGTTCACGTCCGCCGGGCTGGCCGCGACGTGGGCGGGCGCGCAGTCGACGGCGAACGCCCGGCTCGCGGGCGGCGTCTCGGGACCCGACGCGCACGACGCCCTCTGGGACGCCCTGTGGGGCGGTCGCCAGGTGCACGTGCGCGACTACTTCTGAGGCGCTCTGCCGTGCCCGGCCGCGATCCCTCCTCCGCCACCGTGGCCCGCGCGCTCACACCCCGGCTCGCGCTGCTCCTGCTGGCGGTCGTCGTCGCGCGCGTCGGGCGGCTGGCCGAGCACCGGCTCCCGGACCCGGTCGGCGACGCGCTCGGCGACGTGCTGGCCGCGGCTCTCGTCGCCGTGCTCGTCCTGGTCGTCCGCCCCGGGATGCACCCGCTCGCGGCGGGCCTGACCGGGTTCGGTCTCTGCGCGGCGGTCGAGCTGCTGCGGCTGACCCCGCTGCCCGGGGCGCTCGCCGAGCGGTGGCCCGCCCTCGCCCCGGTGCTCGACCCCGCCTTCTCCCCGACGGTCCTGCTCTGGTCCGCGGTGGGCGCCGCCGTCGGCGGGGCGGCGGGCGTCGCCCTCGTGCGCGCCGTCTCCCGGCGCGGGCGCGCGAGGACTAGCCGCCATACCTAGAGGTAGGTATGGTATCCGCATGAGCACGTCGACCGATGCGCGCGACCGCCTCGTCGCCGCCGCGCAGGAGATGTTCGCCGCCCAGGGCGTGGGCGCCACCAGCCCCCGCCAGGTCCTGGCAGCCAGCGGCGTGGGGCAGGGCAGCCTGTACCACCACTTCCCGACGAAGCACGACCTCGCCGCAGCCGCCGTCGGCGCCACCGTCGAGAGCGCGCTCACCGCGGCGCGCCGCGACCTGGAGGGCACGGCGCCGGCCCTCGACCGCGTCGTCGCCTACGTCGAGCGCCCCCGCGACGCCCTGGCCGGCTGCAAGGTCGGCCGTCTCACCAGCGACCAGGCCGTCATGGACGACGACGGCCTGCGCGACGTCGTCACCGCCTACTTCGTCCGCCTGCTCGACGTCGTCGCCACGACCCTGCGCGAGGCGGGCCTGCCCGACGACGCCGCCCGCGACCGCGCGCACGCCGCCGTCGCGATCGTGCAGGGGGGCTACGTGCTCGCCCGCGCCACCGGCGCCCCCGACGCGATGCAGGCCGCCGTGCGCGGCTTCGTGACGCTCCTGACCGACCTTCCCGACGACCGGCGCACCGACCCCACCCAGGAGACCATGTGACCTTCCGCGAGCGCCTGCGCGCCCTGCCGACCTTCCCGCCCGGGCTGCCGCCGTTCGGCGTCGACCTGGACGACCTCGCCACCGCCCCCGCCACGCCGCAGGAGCTCTTCGCGCAGTGGTTCGACGACGCGCTCGCCGCGGGTGTCGGCGCCCCGCACGCGGCGACCCTGTCGACGGCGGACGCCGAGGGCCACGTGCACGCGCGCACCCTCGTGATCAAGGACGTCACCGCCGACGGCTGGTGGTTCGCCGGCCATGCGACCAGCCCCAAGGGCCGCGACCTGGCCGAGAACGCGCACGCGGCGCTCACGGTGTTCTGGCGCGAGCTCGGCCGGCAGGTCCGCGTCACCGGACACGCCGCCTCCGCCGGCCCCGAGGCAGGAGCGGCGGACTTCCACGCCCGCCCGGACGGCTCGCGCGCGGCCGGGCTCGTCGGCCACCAGAGCGAGCCGCTGGGCTCCCGCCAGGAGTACTGGGACGCCTTCGCCCGCCGCCTCGGGGACACCCGCGAGGACCCGGCCGTCGTCGCCCCCGCCTGGACCGCCTGGGTGCTGGCCCCCGCCACCGTGGAGTTCTGGGCGGCGAGCGACGACAAGGGCCAGTCCCGCCTCCGCTACCGCACCGACCCGAGCACGACGGAGAACGACCCCACCTGGACCAAGGAGCTGTTGTGGCCGTGACGACCCCTGACACCGCCCGCGCGCACGCCCTGGCCGACGCGGACGCCGCGCTCGCCGCCCTGATCGACGTCGTCCGCACCCTGCCCGAGGGCGCGGGCGCCGACCCGTCGCCCCTGGACGGGTGGAGCCGTGGGCACGTGCTCTCGCACGTGGCGAACGTCGGCGCCGCGCTCGCCCGGCAGGCGGAGCACGCCGCGCGCGGCGAGAAGATCGCGCCCTACGACGGCGGACAGGCCGGCCGCGACGCCGCCATCGAGGCGGGCGCGGGCCGCACGGCGACCGAGCACGCGGCGGCGCTCGAGGCCTCGCGCGCCCGTCTCGCCGCGGCATGGCCCGCGCCGGGCGACGCCCTCTGGTCCGCGCGGGTCGCCTACCGCGACGGGGTGCTGACTGACGCCCTGCTCGCCTGGTGGCGCGAGGCGCGCATCCACTCCGTCGACGCGACCGTCGGCCTCGGCGCCCGCGCCCTCGGGTACGACACGTGGGACGACGCGTTCTGCGCGCACCTGCGGGAGTTCCTCGCGGTGCGGCTCCCGGCGGACGGCGGTGGGCTCGAGCTCGTCGGTGACGCGCGCGACGTCGCCGCATGGCTCGCCGGGCGCACGCCCGAGCGGCCCGTCTCGGCGCTCCGGGACGGCGTCGCCGTGCCGCGGCCCGCGCTCGGCCCGTGGCCGTCGTCGGCGGCGCCGAAGCCCTGACCTGCGGCGGCGCCCAGCGGTCGGTGTGACCCACGTCACTGCAGGTCAGGGGCCCGTGTGAGGTTGCTCTCATTCTTTGTGACAGTTTTCACGCGCGGCGTATGGTGAGCCGGTGACTTCGAGTGCTACGACTGCTGGGGCCCCCACAGGGGCCGACGTCGACGTCGTCCTCATCGGCGGCGGAATCATGAGCGCCACGCTCGGCACGCTGCTCCAGCAGCTCGAGCCGTCGTGGTCCATCCGGATCTACGAGCGCCTGGACGACGTGGCGCAGGAGTCCTCGAACCCGTGGAACAACGCGGGCACCGGGCACGCCGCGCTCTGCGAGCTCAACTACACGCCCGAGCGCAAGGACGGCTCGATCGACATCACCAAGGCGGTGGCGATCAACGAGCAGTTCGAGATCTCTCGCGAGCTCTGGCAGCACCTGCTCGCCACCGGCCGCCTCAAGGACGACTCGTTCCTCAGCAACACCCCGCACATGACGTTCGTGCGCGGCGAGAAGAACGTGGACTACCTGCGCCGCCGGTACGAGACCCTGCGCGTGCACCCCCTCTTCCGCGACCTCGAGTACAGCACCGACCGCGCGACCGTCGGCCGCTGGGCGCCGCTCCTGACCATCGAGCGCGACGCCGACGAGCCGATCGCCGCGACCCGCGCGACGTCGGGCACCGACGTCGACTTCGGCAACCTCACGCGCCAGCTCGTGGACGGGCTCGTCGCGAACGGGGCCGAGCTCAAGCTGCAGCACGAGGTCAAGAGCCTCAAGCGCACCAAGGACGGCCGCTGGCGCCTGCGCGTCAAGGACCGCTCGTGGAACGCGCGGAACCGCACCAGCACCGTCACCGCGAAGTTCGTCTTCGTCGGCGCCGGCGGTGGCGCGCTCCCCCTGCTCCAGTCGGCCGGCATCCCCGAGATCAAGGGCTTCGGCGGTTTCCCGATCTCGGGCGAGTTCCTGCGCACCGACAACCCGGAGCTCGTCGCCCAGCACCAGGCCAAGGTGTACGGCAAGGCCGACGTCGGCGCCCCGCCGATGTCCGTGCCGCACCTCGACACCCGCGTGGTCGACGGCAAGACGTATCTCATGTTCGGCCCCTACGCCGGCTTCAGCCCCAAGTACCTCAAGAAGGGCAAGTACCTAGGCCTGATCACGTCGCTGCGCGCCAACAACGTCACGTCGATGCTCGGTGCAGGCCTCAAGAACCTCGACCTCACGCAGTACCTCGTCGGCCAGCTCATGGCCGCGCCCGAGACCAAGTTCCAGGCGCTGCAGCAGTTCATGCCGACCGCCCACCCCAAGGACTGGGAGAAGCTGACGGCCGGGCAGCGCGTGCAGGTCATCAAGCGCGACGCCGACGGCAAGGGCGTGCTGCAGTTCGGCACCGAGATCGTCACGGGAGCCGAAGGCTCCATCGCCGGCCTGCTGGGCGCCTCGCCGGGCGCCTCGACCGCGGCCTCCGCGATGGTCGACCTGCTCGAGCGGTGCTTCCCGTTCCGGTTCACCAAGTGGCGTCCCGAGCTCGCCTCGGTCATGCCCAGCCTGGACGGCGTGCCCGCCGACGCCAGCACGATCGACGCGACGCCGGTCCCCGACTCGCCGTCGTACCTGCACGCCGACGGCGTCCTGGACGCCGCGGTCTACGAGTCGCAGGCGGACTCCCGCTTCTGAGCTCGACCCTCCTCGGCGGCGTCAGAGAGCCTGGACGATCTTGTCCACCTGCTCCCTGGCGTCGCCGAAGAGCATCCGTGTGTTCTCGCGGAAGAACAGCGGGTTCTGCACGCCCGCGTAGCCGGTGGCGAGAGACCGCTTGAACACCACGACGTCGCGCGCCTTCCACGCCTCGATGACGGGCATGCCCGCGATGGGTGACGACGGGTCGTCCTGCGCCGCCGGGTTCACCGTGTCGTTCGCGCCGATGACGAGCACGACGTCGGTGCCGGGCAGGTCGGGGTTGACCTCGTCCATCTCGAGCACCAGGTCGTAGGGCACGCGCGCCTCGGCCAGCAGCACGTTCATGTGGCCCGGCAGCCGCCCCGCCACGGGGTGCACGCCGAACCGCACGGTCACGCCGCGCGCCCGCAGCCGCTCGGCGAGGTCCGCCACCGGGTGCTGCGCCTTCGCCACCGCCATGCCGTACCCGGGCACGACGACGACCGAGCGCGCCGCGGTGAGCAGTCCCGCCACCTCGTCCGGCGACGTCTCGCGCACCTCCCCCGCCTCCTGCGTGCCGCCGCCGGGGCCACCGGTCGCCCCCGCGCCGAAGCCGCCGAGCACGACGGACCAGAACGACCGGTTCATCGCCTGGCACATGAGGTAGCTGAGGATCGCGCCGGACGCCCCGACCAGGGCACCCGTGATGATGAGCAGGTCGTTGCCGAGCGTGAAGCCCGCCGCCGCCGCGGCCCAGCCGGAGTACGAGTTGAGCATCGACACGACGACCGGCATGTCCCCGCCGCCGATCGCGGCGACGAGGTGCCAGCCGAGCGCCAGCGCGACGAGCGTCATGAGCAGCAGCGGCAGGACCGCGGCCCCGACGTCCTCCGCGGTGACGAACCAGGCCAGCAGGCCGGCGGACGCGACGAGCGCCAGCAGGTTGAGCGCGTGCCGGCCGGGCAGCGTGAGCGGCGCCGAGGGCAGCCGCCCGGAGAGCTTTCCGAACGCCACGACCGAGCCCGTGAACGTCACCGCGCCGATGAGCACGCCGAGGAACACCTCGACGCGGTGCACGGTGTCGCCGCCCGCCGCCGCGGCACCCACCGGCTCCGCGAGGAACGAGCCGTAGCCCACCAGCACCGCCGAGAGCCCCACGAACGAGTGCAGCAGGGCGATGAGCTCCGGCATCTGCGTCATCTCGACGCGCCGCGCCCGCCACGACCCCACCGCCGCGCCCACGACCAGCACCAGCAGGATCAGCCCCGCCGTCACGGGCCACGGGCGCTGCGACCGGTCGAGCGCCAGCGCGATCGTCGCGGCGATCGCCAGCCCCATGCCGAGCATCCCGAGCACCGTGCCGCGCCGTGCGGACTCCTGCGCGGACAGCCCCGCCAAGGACAGCACGAACAGCAGCCCCGCGATCACGTACGCGGCCTGCGCGACCGACGTCACCGTCATGACGCCTCCCCGCCCGGGGTCTCACGACGGAACATGCCCAGCATCCTGCGGGTCACGAGGAACCCGCCGAACACGTTGACGCCCGCGAGCGCGGCGGCCACGACGGCGAGCGTCGTGACGAGCGGCGACGGGTCGCCGATCTGCAGCAGCGCGCCGACCATGATGATGCCGCTGATGGCGTTGGTCTGGGCCATGAGCGGCGTGTGCAGCGCGTGCGTGACGTTCGAGATCACGTAGAAGCCCACCACCACCGCGAGCGCGAACACCGTGTAGTGCCCGACGGCGTCCGGCGGCGAGGCGGCGATCAGCAGGCCGGCGGCCACGGCACCGAGCGCGCCCAGCACCGTGCGGCGCATCCCGCGGCGACGGCGCTCGGCCCCGGGGTCGGCGGCAGCAGCCTCGGGCGGCGGGGGCGCCGGGGCCGGTGGCGGCGCCGCGGACACCGCGACGGGCGGGGGCGGCCACGTCACCGCGCCCTCGTGGGTCACCGTCATGCCGCGGACCACCGGGTCGTCGAGGTCGAGCACCACCCGGCCGTCCTTCCCCGGCGTGAGCAGCGTGATCAGGTTCACGACCACCGTGCCGAGCAGCCGCGAGCTGTGCTGCGGCAGCCGCGCGGCCAGGTCCGTGTAGCCGAGCACGACGACCCCGCGGCCGGTGACCACCCGCTCCCCCGGCACCGTGGCCTCGCAGTTGCCGCCACCGGGCGCGGCGAGGTCCACGACCACCGAGCCGGGTCGCATCGCGTCCAGCATCGCGCGGGTGATCGTGGTGGGCGCCGCGCCGCGCACGAGGGCGGTCGTGACGACGACGTCCGCCCGCGCGGACTGCTCCGCGTACGCGCGCAGGGCCGCGGCCTCCTGGTCGGCGCTCTGCGCGCTCGCGTACCCGTCGGCGCTGACCTGCTGGACGGCGTCGTCGGCCCGCACGACGCGCGCGCCGAGCGACTCGATCTGCTCGGCCGCCTCGGGCCGCACGTCGAACGCGTGCACCTCGGCGCCGAGGCTCACCGCGGTGCCGATCGCGGCCAGGCCGGCCACGCCGGCGCCGATGACGAACACCCGCGCGGGCGGGGTGCTGCCCGCGGCCGTCACCTGACCGGTGAACATGCCGCCGAACTCCTCGGCCGCCTCGACCACCGCGCGGTAGCCGGCCACGTTGGACAGCGCCGACAGGACGTCCAGGGCCTGCGCGCGCGAGATGCGCGGCACCGCGTCGAGGGCCAGCGCCGTCACGCCGCGGGCGGCGAGCGCAGCCAGCAGGTCGGGGCTCGTCGGCGGGGCGAGCTGCGCGACGAGCGTCGCGCCCGGCCGCATCAGGTCGAGCTCGGCGAGGCCCGGCGCGTGCAGCGTGACCACGACGTCGGCCGCCCACACGTCGGCGCGGTCCGCGACACGGGCCCCCGCCGCCACGTAGTCGTGCGCGGGCAGGCGTGCGCCGTCCCCGACCCCGGGCTCCACGACGACGTCGTGCCCGAGGTCGACGAGGCGCCGCACCGCGTCCGGGGTGACGGCGACGAGGCGCGGGTCCGCCCCGGCGGTGCGGGGGGCTCCGATGCGCACGGCCGCCTCCCTCAGCGGACCGTGTCGTTCGGGGTGCCGAGCGAGCTGCGCAGGCTGCCCCACGCCGTCCAGCGGTCGACCTCGACCACGGCGGTCACGCGCGCGCGGTCCCGCACGCCGTACGCGTCGCCGGTGTAGTGGCGCGCGATGCGGTCGGTGTCGGCGAGGTCGACGTCGTCGCGCCACGCGGTGACGCGGCCGAGCAGGGTGGCGTGCGTGTACCAGTCGTCGTCCAGCACGGTGAGGCTGACGTGCGGGTTCGCGCGCAGGTGCTGCACCCGCTTGCGCGTCGCGTCGAGGTTCACCAGCACGTGCCAGCCGCCCGCGCCGTCCTCCTCGAGCAGGTACCACGTCGCCGCGGTGACGGGGCTGCCGTCCGGGCGGACGACGCCGATCACGGCGGGCTGGGGACGGCGCAGCAGGTCGAGCACGGGGCCCGGGAACGGCGGACGGGGCATCGCTGACTCCTCGCATACTCCGGTGGTGCGTGGCACGTGTCGGTCGCTCGGCGCCGACGCTACGCCCTGGACGTGCGCGGATGCACGCGATCTCGTCGTGTCGCACCCCCGCTAGGGTGATCGGCAAGCGCTTGCCCGGTTCCGGCCGTCCGCTCCCTCCGAAAGGACCCGCATGACCCGCACCGTCCATCTCGCCGGCGACTCCACCGCCGGCCCGAAGAGCCGCGCCGCCGCGCCCGAGACCGGCTGGGGCATGGCCCTGCCGTACTACCTCGACGACGCCGTCGCCGTCGCCAACCACGCGCGCAACGGCCGCAGCTCGCGCAGCTTCGTCGCCCAGGGCCGGCTCGACGCCGTGGCCCGCGACCTGCGGGCGGGCGACGTCCTGGTGATCCAGTTCGGCCACAACGACGCGAAGGTCGAGGACCCCGAGCGGTACACCGAGCCGTGGACGTCGTACACCGAGCACCTCGCCCGGTTCGTCGACGTCGCGCGCGCCGCCGGCGCGCGGCCGGTGCTCGCGACGTCGGTCGAACGACGCCGGTTCGACGACGCGGGCCGGGCCGTGCCCGCCCACGGCGAGTACCCCGACGCGATGCGCGCCCTCGCCGCGCGCGAGGACGTGCCGCTCGTGGACGTCCAGCGCGACTCGCTCGCGCTGTGGCACGACCTCGGGCCGGAGCGCACGCTGCACCTCTTCTTCCACGCCGACGACGGGCGCCGCGACGACACGCACTTCAACCCGCCCGGCGCGGGAGCCGTCGCCCGGCTCGTCGCGACCGGTCTCCTCACCGCGGGCGTCCTCGGGAGCCACGAGGTACGGCGGCTGGACGAGGACGTGCCCGACGCGTGGTTCCGCTGGCTCGACGACGAGCCCGCCTGAGCTCGGGGTTCCCGACAGCCCGGGCGGCGGGTAGGGTGTGGAACACGCTGGAACCGGTTCCAGTCGATCGTCCACCCCGACGCAGCCCCGGGAGGCCCGCGTGGTCACGCTCCGCGACGTCGCTCGCGCGGCGGGCGTCTCGCTCGCCACCGCGTCGCGCGCGATGAGCGACGCGCCGCACGTGTCGGCGGCCAACCGCGCCCAGGTGGCCCGGGCCGCGGAGTCGCTCGGCTACCGGCCCCACCCCGCAGCCCGCGCGCTGACCACCGGCAGCACGGGCACGGTCGGCCTGGTCGTGCCCGACCTCGCCAACCCGTTCTTCGCGGCTGTCGCCAAGGGCGTGCAGGCGCGGGCCCGGGAGACGGGTCGCGAGGTCCTCGTCGCCGACACCGACGAGGACGTCACCGTCGAGCCCGACGTCATCACCCGGCTCGGCGACCGGGTCGACGGGCTCGTGCTCTGCTCGCCACGCCTGCCCGCCGACCGGCTCGGGCCGCTGCTGGCGGCCGCGGACGGCCCGGTCGCGCTGGTCAACCGCGAGGCGCCCGACGCGCCGTCGGTCTCCTTCGACATCGCCGACGGGGTGCGCCAGGCGCTCGACCACCTGCGCGCCCTGGGGCACGACGTCGTCGCCTATGCCGGCGGCCCGCGCTCCTCGTGGTCGGACGCCGAGCGGCGGACGGCGCTGGCCAGGCTCTCGACGGGCACGACCGGCGACGCCGTGCTGGACCTCGGCAGCTTCCGGCCGACGCACGGGGGCGGCGTCCAGGCCGCGGACCTCGCGCTCGCCGCCGGCGCCACGGCGGTGCTGTGCTTCAACGACCTCGTCGCCCTCGGCGTCCTGGCCCGGCTGCACGCGCGCGGGGTCGCCACGCCCGCCGACGTGTCCGTCGTCGGGTTCGACGACGTCGCCGCCGCGTCGCTCGTGACTCCCGCCCTGACCACCGTCGCCGTCCCGCTGGCCCGGGCCGGACGGGTCGCCGTCGACCTGCTGGCCGGCGGCTCCCCCGAGCCCGAGCACCGCCGACTGTCCGTCGAGCTCGTCGTGCGCGCGTCCACCGCGCCGGCGTCTCCCGCCCCCGCCGTCACCGACTCCCGTCCCCTCTCCACCGATCCCGAGGTCGCGATCCGATGAGCACCGCCCCGCACCACCCGCTGCTGCCGCTCGCGGCGACCCCCACGCCGGGCGCGCCGGCCGATCCGCCGCTGCCGGACGTCGTCGACCTCGCCGACGTCGCGCTGCTGCTGCGGCCGGCCGACGACGTCGCCGTCACGACGCGCCAGGTGCCCGCAGGCACCACCGTGCGCCTGCCCGACGGCACCGAGGCGACCACCCGCTCCACCCTGCCCCGGGGGCACAAGCTCGCCGTCCGCCCCGTGGCGGCCGGCACGGAGGTGCGCAAGTACGGGCAGTCCATCGGCCGCGCGACGAGGGACGTCGCGCCGGGCGACCACGTGCACACGCACAACCTGGGCATGGACGACGGCGCGCGCGAGTACGAGTTCGGCACCGCGCGCACCACGCTCCCCGAGCCCACGACGCGCCGCACGTTCCAGGGCTACCGCCGCTCGGACGGCCGCTGGGGCACCCGCAACTACGTCGGCATCCTCACGTCCGTGAACTGCTCGGCGTCCACCGCCCGGATGATCGCGGACCAGTTCCGCGGCCCGGTGCTCGACGCCTACCCCCACGTCGACGGCGTCGTCGCGCTCACGCACGACACCGGCTGCGGCCTGGTCCCGACGTCGGAAGGCGCGCAGGTCACCCTGCGCACGCTGCGCGGGTACGCGTCCCACGCGAACATGGCCGGGCTGCTCGTCGTCGGGCTCGGCTGCGAGATGCTGCCCGCCGCCTCCGTGCTCGACGGCCTGGAGCTGCGCGACGACCTGCCCGTGCGCACGCTCACCATCCAGGACACCGGCGGCATCCGCGCCACCGTGCGCGCGGGCGTCGCCGCCGTCACCGAGATGCTGCCCGCGATCGACGCGCTGCGACGCGAGGAGGCCCCCGCGTCCGAGCTCGTGCTGGGCCTCAACTGCGGCGGCTCCGACGGGTTCTCGGGGATCACGGCCAACCCCGCGCTCGGCCACGCCTCCGACCTGCTCGTCGCGCAGGGCGGCACGTCGATCCTCGCCGAGACGCCCGAGGTGTTCGGCGCCGAGCACCTGCTGCTGCGCCGAGCCGTGTCGCGGGAGGTGGGCCAGCGCCTGCTCGACCGGCTCGACTGGTGGCAGGGCTACGCGGCGGCCGGCGGCGGCACGCTCGACAACAACCCGTCCCCCGGCAACAAGGCCGGCGGTCTCACGACCATCCTCGAGAAGTCGCTCGGCGCCGTCGCCAAGGCGGGCGCCGCCGACCTCGTCGCCGTCCACGAGTACGCCGAGCCCGTCACCGAGCGCGGCATGACCTTCATGGACACGCCCGGCTACGACCCGGTGTCCGTGACGGGCATCGTCGCGGGCGGCGCGAACGTCGTCGTCTTCACGACCGGGCGGGGCTCCGTCCTGGGCTGCAAGCCGTCGCCGTCGATCAAGGTCGCGACGAACTCCGACACCTACCGCCGCATGAGCGAGGACATGGACCTCGACGCCGGCCGGATCGTCGAGACCGGGCTGAGCGTCGAGGAGGTGGGCGAGGAGCTGTTCGAGAAGATCCTCGCCGTCGCGTCCGGGGAGCAGACCGTCTCGGAGGAGCTCGACCTGGGCGCCGACGAGTTCGTGCCCTGGCAGCTCGGCGCGGTCACCTGACGGGCCCCCGAACCCGGCAGGCCCACCGGGCTCAGGCCTCGATCCCGCGCAGCAGGCGGCGCAGCACGGCCCACGCCTGGTCGAGCGCGCGGTCGCGGTCGGGCGAGGCGGCCACCCAGAGGGCCGCCTCGTTCATGGCTCCGGACAGCAGGGCGGACGTGGCGGGCACGTCGGCGGCGCGCACCCGTCCGGCGTCCGCGAGCTCGCCGAGCACCTCGTCGAGCAACCGCCCCGAGCTCGCGGCGTCGTCCTCGCGCCAGCGCGCCCAGCCGAGCACGGCCGGCCCGTCGACGAGCACGACCTGCCGGGCGTCGTCGGCGACGACCGCCGACAGGAAGGCGCGGCAGCCCGCCTCGAGGCTCTCCCACAGGTCACCGAGGCCGTCGGTCGCGCGCTCGATCTCCGCGCCGACCGTCGCGGTCACGTCTGCGTGCACGGCGGCGAACAGCCCGGCGCGGCTGCCGTAGTGGTGGTACACGGCGCCCCGCGTCACGCCGCACGCCGCGGCGACCTCCTCGACCGCCACGGCGGCGTACCCCCGCTCCGCGTACAGCCCGCGTGCGGCGGCGAGGATCGCGGCCGCCGTCGCCTCGCTCTCCGCCCTCGTTCTCCTCGGCATGGTTGACAGGTTACCGACACCGTGAATGTATAGATACGTACATGCCGTACGTAAACCCTTCGGGAGTCGTCATGATCACCAGCCTGTACCCCGTCCTCGCCGTCTCGGACGTCCCGGGAGCCGCGCGCTTCTACGCCGACCTGCTCGGCATGACGCCGACGTTCTCCTCGGACTGGTACGTCAGCCTGCGCTCCGGCACGGCGGAGCTCGCCGTCGTCGACGCGGACCACGAGACGATCCCCGAGCCCGCCCGCGGCGCCCGCGCGGCCGGCGTCCTCGTCACTGCCGAGGTGGACGACGTCGACGCCGTGCACGCCCGCGTCCTCGCCGAGGGCGCGCATGACGTGCTGCTGCCGCTGCGCGACGAGGAGTTCGGCCAGCGGCACTTCATCGTGGCCGGGCCCGACGGCGTGCTCGTCGACGTCGTCACCCCGATCCCGCCGTCCGCCGAGTTCGCCGCCCTCTACGCCGGGGCCGGCGCCGAGGCCCAGGGCGCCTAGACCCGTTCGCGCACCCGCGCCAGCCCCTCACCCGCCAGCGCGTCGCAGAACACCCTCCGGCCCGCCAGCACCATGACGAGCGCGAGGGTGCTGCCGCGCACCACGGGGCCGTCGCCGTGCGCGAACGGGCCGTCGGTCGCCTCGAGGCGCAGGCCGCGCGCGACGCTCCGGCCGGGGACCGTGAAGTCGCGCGCGGCGAAGAAGCGCGCCACCTCGGTGGTCGCGGCGACCGGCGGCACGCGCGGGATGCCGAGCGGCGTGCGGACGTCCTGCCCGTGCACGACGACCTCGCCCAGCCACGCGGCCGTGTGCCCGCTCGGCGCGACCGTGCTGGTCGCGACGGCGCGGAAGCGCTCGAGCGTTTCGACGGGCGTCGCGCCGCGGTGCTCCGCCAGGCGCCGCGCATTGTGCAGGTCGGCGTCGAACCGCGCCCCGACGATGCTGCGCAGCCACGCCCACCGGCCGGTGCTCGCGCCCGCCGTGAGATGCGCGACGACGTCCTCCACGGTCCAGTCCCCGCACAGGGAAGGCCCGGCCCACGCCGCGTCGTCGAGCTCCCTGAGCTCGTCCGCGAGCGCCTCGCGCTCGGCACGGATCATGGACCAGGTCTCGGCGCGCGGGGTGCTCGTCGTCACGTGGGCAGCCAACCACGGGACACCGACGGCGCGGTTAGGCTCGACGGTGCCCACGACGACGCCGAAGACCTGGAGGACTGCGCCCGTGTCGGGTTCGATGAGTGACGGGGCGCGCGTGGCGTTCCTGGACGTGGACGGCACCTACGCGGACCACGGCGCGGTGCCGCCCGCGCACGAGGAGGCCGTCCGCGCCGCGCGGCGCGCCGGCCACCGGGTGCTGCTGTGCACGGGCCGCCCGGAGTCGATGCTGCCGCCGTCGCTCCTGGCGGCGGGCTTCGACGGCGTCGTGGCGGCGGCGGGCGCGTTCGTCCGGCTCGACGGCGAGGTCGTGGCCGACCTCCGCTTCCCCGACGACCTCGCGACGCGCGTGCGCCACGTGCTCGACGCCCACGACGTCGCGTACCTGCTGGAGACCCCCGACGCGGTGTACGGGCCGGTCGGCCTCGACGCCCGGCTCGCGGTCCGCGGGGACGCGGCACCCCACGAGATCCTCGACGTGCTGCGGATGCCCGGCGACCTCGCGGGCGTCCGGTACGCCAAGATCAGCTACTTCGACTCGCGCGTGCCGATCGCGGCGCTGCGTACCGAGCTCGGCCCCGAGGTCGGCATCCTCCCCTCGTCCTACGCGGACACGGGCGACAACGCCGGGGAGATCCACCTGGCCGGGGTGCACAAGGCGGTCGGGATGGCGGCCGTGATGGAGCACCTGGGGCTCACCGCCGCGCAGGCGGTCGGCGTCGGCGACGGGCACAACGACGTCGAGATGCTCCAGTACGCGGGCACCGCCGTGGCGGTCGAGGGCGCGCCGCCTGCCGTCCTCGCCGAGGCGGACTTCGTGGTGCCCGGGCCCGCGCGAGGCGGCGTCGCGGAGGCGTTCGCCCGGCTGGGGATGATCGACGGCGCCGCCTGACGCGCCACGCCCCCGACGCGCGGCGACCGCGGGTACGGTGAGGGCGGCTGGCCCGCGACGACGCGGACCCGCGTGCCGACCGACGGACGGAGCCCCTGATGGCCGACCTGGACGCCCTCACGACGACCCACATCGACAAGGCCCGCGCCGCCGAGAACGGTCGCAGCGCGGAGATCGTCGTGCACGACGGCCCGCTGCGGCAGACGATCCTGGCGCTGGTCGAGGGGATCGAGCTGGGCGAGCACAACTCGCCGCCCGCGGCCTCGGTCCTGGTGCTGCACGGGCGCGTGCGGGTGACCGCGCTCGACGGGAACGACGAGGTCCACGCCGGGCAGCTGCGCGTGCTGACCCACGAGCGGCACGCCGTCAGCGCGCTGGAGGACTCGGTCTTCCTCCTCACGACGGTGACCAGCATCCCCAAGCCCTGAGCGCCCGCCCTCCCGCGCGTCCCACGTCGTGAGACCTGGGGGTGACGCGAGCAACCGGTTTCTGGCAGCCTCGGTCCCGAACGGTGTGAATCGTCTCAACCGGAACGGAGCAACGATGCTGCCGACACTCCGCACGACCGCAGCCACCACCACGCTCGCCACCGCCGTGGGCGCGCTCTGCGCGCTCGCCCTCGCCTCCCCCGCCGTCGCCGCCGGCGCCGCCGGCGCCGCCGGCGACCCGCCTGCCCCCGCGGTGCCGACGTCCGCCGCGGACGCGTCGCCCGGCGGCCGGGCGGTGATCAGCACACCCACCGCCGACGGCAACCGCGTGAGCTGGCGCCTCCTGGCGTCCGACGGCGGCGACGCCGCGTTCCATGTCTACCGCGACGGCGTCCGGGTGCCCGGGCCCGCCGTGACCGGCGCGACGTCGTTCCTCGACCGCGGCGCGCCCGCCGACGCCCGCTACGCCGTCCTCGCCGTCGGGGACGGGGCCGCGCGTGCCGCGGCCGCACGGTCCGACGACCCCTCCGCCGAGGGAGCCGCCGGGCAGGTCGCCGGCGAGTCCCTGACGCTCGCGCCCGTCGCGGGCGCCGAGGCGAGCTCGCTCGACGTCCCGCTGGACGTGCCGCCCGCCGGCAGCGGCTACACCTACTCCGCGAACGACGCGTCGGTGGGCGACCTCGACGGCGACGGCGAGTACGAGATCGTCCTGAAGTGGGACCCGAGCAACGCCAAGGACAACTCGCAGTCCGGCGTCACGGGCAACGTCTACCTCGACGCCTACGAGCTCGACGGCGAGCGGCTGTGGCGCGTCGACCTCGGCCGCAACATCCGCGCCGGGGCGCACTACACGCAGTTCCAGGTGTACGACTACGACGGCGACGGCGCCGCGGAGGTCGCCGTGAAGACCGGCGACGGCACCGTCTCGGGCACCGGCCAGGTGATCGGGGACGGCGACGCCGACCACCGCAGCTCCAGCGGCTACGTGCTCAGCGGGCCCGAGTTCCTCTCGGTCTTCCGGGGCATCGACGGCGCCGAGCTCGACACCGTCGACTTCCGCCCCGCCCGCGGCAACGTCGGCGACTGGGGCGACACGTACGGCAACCGGGTGGACCGCTTCCTCGCGGGCACGGCGTACCTCGACGGGTCCCGGCCGAGCATCGTCATGGGGCGCGGCTACTACGCCAGGACGGCCGTCTCCGCGTGGGACTTCCGCGACGGGGCGCTCACCCGCCGCTGGACGTTCGACTCGAGCTCGTCGACCAACGGGCCCGACTGGACGGGCCGCGGAAACCATCAGCTGTCGATCGCGGACGTGGACGACGACGGCCGCGACGAGATCCTCTACGGGTCGATGGCGATCGACGACAACGGGAACGGGCTGTGGCAGAACGGCACCCACCACGGCGACGCGTACCACGTGAGCGACCTGGTGCCCTCGAACCCCGGGCTGGAGGTGTTCAAGCCGTCGGAGTCGGGCACCGACCCGGCCCACTGGGTGGCCGACGCCGCCACCGGCAGGATCCTCTCCAGCGCCCCCGCCGCCGGGTCCGACAACGGGCGCGGAGTGGCCGCGGACATCACCGCGGACAACCCCGGCGCCGAGGTCTGGTCGTCCAAGGTCTCCGGCCTGCGCAGCGCGACGGACGGCTCGGAGGTCGGCCGCAAGCCAGGCTCCACCAACTTCGTGATCTGGTGGGACGGCGACGGGCAGCGCGAGCTGCTGGACGACACCCACATCGACAAGTACGGCGCCAGCGGCGACACCCGCCTCCTCACGGGCGAGGGGGTCGCCTCGAACAACGGCACCAAGGCGACGCCGGCGCTCCAGGCCGACATCCTCGGCGACTGGCGCGAGGAGGTCATCTTCCGCACGACCGACTCCAGCGCGCTGCGGATCTACTCCACGGATATCCCGACCGCCATCGCGCACCCGTCCCTCATGGAGGACCGGCAGTACCGGCTGGCCGTCGCGTGGCAGAACACGGCGTACAACCAGCCGCCGCACCCCAGCTTCGCCACGGTGGACTGACGACCGTCCCCGCACGGTCGGCCCGCGCCGGGCTCAGCCCTGGCGCGGGCCGACCCACACCTGCTGCACGTTGACGAATTCCTTGATGCCGTGCGGGCCGAGCTCGCGCCCGTACCCGGAGCGCTTCACCCCGCCGCTGGGCAGCCGGGGGTCGGTCTTGACGATGCCGTTCACCGAGACCTGACCGGCCGCGATGTGGCGGGCCATCGCCTCGCCGCGCTCCGGCGTGGTCCAGACGCTCGCCGCCAGGCCGTAATCGGTGGCGTTGGCGGCCGTGAGCGCCGCGTCGGCGTCGCGCGCCCGCAGCACCGCCATCACGGGGCCGAAGGTCTCCTCGCAGGCGGCGGTCATGTCGTCGGTGACGTCGTCGAGGAGGGTGGGCGGGTAGAACCAGCCGGGGCCGTCGGGCAGCTCGCCGCCGAGCAGCAGCCGCGCCCCCGCCTGCACCGTCTGCGTGACCTGGCGGTGCAGGTTCTCGCGCAGGTCCGCGCGGGCGATCGGCCCCACCTGCGTGGCGGGGTCGCGCGGGTCGCCCACCTTCAGCGCGGCGAGCCGGTCCCGGAGCCGGTCGACCAGCGCGTCGTGCACGGCGTCCTCGACGATGATCCGCTTCGCGGCGATGCACGACTGGCCCGCGTTGATGATGCGCGACAGGGCGATGGTGTCGGCCGCGGCGTCCAGGTCGGCGTCGGCGAGGACCACGCACGGGTCGGAGCCGCCCAGCTCCAGCACGGCGGGCTTGATCTCGGCGGCCGCGACGCTCGCCACGGCCGACCCCCCGCGCGACGACCCGGTGAACGACACCGCCTGCACGCGCCGGTCGCGGATGACGCCGGCGACGTCCGCGGTCTCCAGCGGCAGGTTGAGGAACACGCCCTGCGGCGCGCCCGACGCCGACAGCGCCCGAGCGAACACGTCGCCGATCGCCTCCGCGCAGCCCGGCACGTGCGGGTCGTGCTTGAGCACGGCCGTGTTGCCCGCCATGAGGGCGGGCGCCGCGAAGCGCAGGGCCAGCCAGAACGGCGCGTTCCACGGCAGCACGCCGAGCACCGTGCCGAGCGGCAGGTGCTGCACGTAGCTGCGCGTCGCGTCGGAGGCGATGTCCTCGGTCGCCAGGTACGCCGCCGCGTGCTCGGCGTAGTGCTCCGCGCACCAGGCCGCCTTCTCCACCTCGCCGAGCGCCTCGGAGATCGGCTTGCCCATCTCCTGCGTCATGAGGGGCGCCAGCTCGTCGGCCCGCGCGCGCAGGTCCGCCGCCACCGCGTGCAGCACCTCGGCGCGCCCGTCGAGCCCCCGGTCCCGCCACGCGGACCGTGCCGCCTCGGCGGCCGCCAGGGTGGTGTCCACCTCGCCCGGCGTCGCCGCCGGGACCTCGCGGACCACCTCGCCCGTGCTCGGGTCGGTCGCGATCAGCATCATGCGGTCTCCTCCTCGGTGGCGTCCGTGGTCGTGTCCTGCACGAGCGCGAGGGGCTCGGCCTCCGCCCTCCCCGCGGCGTGCTCGGGCTTGCAGGTGAAGTCCTCGGCCAGGGTGAAGAACGACTCGCACCCGTCGGCCGTCACCCGGACCGTGTCGGAGATGCCGACGGTCTTGTCGCCGTCGACGCCCCACATCCACGGGATGATGTGGAACGTCATCCCCTCCCGGAGCACGCGCGGGTCCCCCTGGTTGAGGCTGACGATGTAGCCCTCGTCCCAGCTGGGCGGGAACGCGATGCCGATCGAGTAACCCGACCGGGTCACCAGCC
Organism: Isoptericola sp. NPDC019571; assembly: GCF_044389385.1. Classification (NCBI taxonomy): domain Bacteria; kingdom Bacillati; phylum Actinomycetota; class Actinomycetes; order Micrococcales; family Promicromonosporaceae; genus Isoptericola; species Isoptericola sp. NPDC019571. The sequence goes on along the minus strand of NZ_JBIRXZ010000003.1, from coordinate 260,180 downwards.
GTGCGCCGACGCCGTTGTCCGAGATGATGTTCCGCACGATGTTGTCGGCGTCGGACACGGTGAGCCCGGGCCGGATGGCCGCCTTGACCTCCGCGAGCGCCAGCTTCATCCGCTCCTGCGCCACCAGCATGCTGCGCGACAGGTCGTCGAGCACCACGGTCCGCATCATCGCCGTGTGGTACCGCCGGAAGCAGCCGCCGACCTCGAGGAAGACGTGCTCCCCGGGCTGCACGGTGCGACCCTCCCAGGTCGCGTGCCCGATCATGCTGCGCGGCCCGGAGGTGACGTACGGCATCACGGCCGGGAACTCCCCGCCCGAGCGGAACATCGCCGACGCGATCTCGGCCGCGATCTCGTTCTCCGTCACCCCCGCGGCGACCGCCTCGATGCCCGCCGCCATCCCGACCTCCGTGGCGCGCGCGGCCCGCCGCATGACGGCGATCTCGGCGTCCGACTTGGTCACGCGCCCCTCCTCCACGATGCCGAAGCAGTCGAGCAGGCGGCCGTCGGTGAACGAGTTGTGGATGTAGTCCTGGTGGTAGGCCGGGAAGTAGTAGCTGTTGCGCTCGTACCCGACGTCCTTCGTGTCGAGGCCGAACTCGCGCAGAGACTGCACCAGGCTCTGGATGGCGTCGCCCGTGTCCGGATAGGGGCGGGTCAGCTCCACCCACGTGCGGGCGTGCACGTTCGACTCCTCCATGGCGCGCGTGATCATGAACGGCTCGTCCTCGAGCGGCACGACCAGCGCCTGGAAGAAGGAGTACCCCGTGGTCTGGTAGTCCGTGAGGTACATGAGGTTCTCGGGGTCGGTGATGACCACCGCGTCCAGCATCCGCTCCGCCATGCGGCGGCGCAGATCGCCGAGGCGCCTCGCGTACTCCTCGAACGGGAACGTCATGTCGTCGCGCTGCCGCATGCCGGCCTCCTTCAGCTGCTGTCGCACGCCCCCGGGCGGGGCGCTAGAGGGTGTCGCGCACCGCCCCCGCGAGGATCTCCAGGCCCTCGTCGAGGTCGTCGTCGGAGATGGTCAGGGGCGGGATGAGCTTGAGCACGCGGCCGCCGCTGCCGCACGGGCCGATGAGCAGCCCCCGGGCGAAGCACTCGGCCGCGACCGCCTTGGCGAACGCGCCGTCGACGACGTCGAGGCCCTGGATCATGCCGCGGCCGCGCACGGTGAACCCGCGGTCGGAGGCCGCGGCGGCGAGCCCGTCCAGCACCGACACCATCCGCTCGGCCTTGGCGTGCACCTGGGTCATGAGCTCGTCGTCGTCGAAGTACGTCAGCGCCTCGCGCCCGGCCACGAACGACAGGCCCTGGCCGCGGAAGGTGCCGGTGTGCTCCCCCGGCGCCCAGTGCGCGTCCAGCTCGGGCCGGTTGAGGTTCATCGCCAGGGGCGTCCCGTAGCCGCCGATCCCCTTGGCGAGGCACACGACGTCGGGGTCGAGCCCCATGCCGTCGAAGCTGAAGTAGCTGCCGGTGCGGCCGCAGCCCACCTGGATCTCGTCGATGACGAACAGCGCCCCGACGTCGCGGGCGAGGCGCTGCACGGCGTGCAGCCACTCAGCGCTCGCCACGTTGACGCCGCCCTCGGCCTGGATCGTCTCGACGACGAACGCCGCCGGGGGCAGCAGCCCGCTCGACACGTCGGCGAGCTGCGCCCGGTAGGCCTCGAGCGACGCGAGACCGCCCCCGGGAGCGGTCTCGAAGGGCAGCCGGTGCACGTTCTCCAGGGGCACTCCGGCGGCCCGGCGGAAGACGTCGTTGCCCGTGAGCGCGAGCGACCCGAGGGTCATGCCGTGGAACCCGTGCGTGAAGGCGACCACCTCGCGCCGCCCGGTGACCTTGCGGGCGAGCTTGAGCGCCGCCTCGACGGCGTTGCTGCCGGTGGGGCCCATGAACTGCAGCCTCATCGTCATGCCGCGCGGCTCCAGCACCGTGGAGACGAACTTCGTGATGAAGTCGCGTTTCGTGGTGGTCGCCATGTCGAGGCTGTGCGCGACGCCGTCGGCCTCGAGGAACTCGATCATCGCGCGTTTCATGCGCGGGTTGTTGTGCCCGAAGTTCAGCACGCCCGCGCCGGCGAAGAAGTCGACGTAGCTACGGCCGGCCTCGTCCACCTGCCGCGCGTTCGACGCCGAGGCGAACACCGTGGGGTACGTGCGGCTGTACCCCCGGATCTCGGATTCCCACTTCTCGAAGACCTCCATCAACCAGATGTAGGTGCCCGAGGCCCGCCCCGTCAAGCAACTCGCGGGACGACCTTCGTGACGTTCTGATGTCGCGGGCCGGGGCCGAAGGTCGCGCGGTAGGCGGCGGGCGAGACGCCCAGCGCCCGCGCGAAGTGCTGGCGCAGCGACGCCCCGGTGCCGAACCCGGCCTGGCGCGCGACGGCGTCCACGGCGAGATCGGTGCGTTCCAGCAGGTCGCGCGCGCGCAGCAGGCGCTGCTGCAGCAGCCACGCCCCGGGCGAGACGCCGACCTCCCGGCGGAACCGGCGCGTGAAGGTCCGCGTGCTCATCGACGCGTGCCGGGCGAGGTCGTCCAGCGAGAGCGGCTCGTCGAGGTGCTCGAGCGCCCACGACCGCGCAGGGCCGGTGTGGTCGCCTGCCGGCTCGGGCACGGGGGCGTCCACGTACTGCGCCTGGCCGCCGTCGCGGAAGGGCGGCACGACGGTGCGCCGCGCGACGTCGTTCGCGACCGACGCGCCGTGGTCGGAGCGGATCAGGTGCAGGCACAGGTCGATCCCGGCCGCCTCGCCGGCCGACGTGAAGACGCGGCCGTCCTCGGTGAACAGCACGTCCGGGTGCAGGTCCACCCTCGGGAACGCCTGCCGGAACCGGTCCGCCGACAGCCAGTGCGTCGTCGCGCGTCGCCCGTCGAGCAGCCCGGCGCGTGCGAGCGCGAACGCCCCGGTGCAGATGGACGCGACCCGCGCGTCCGGGCGGACGGTCGCCAGCAGGTCGGGGGTGACGCCGTCGCCCTCGTCGACGTCGTCCAGCGCGTGCGACGCCGGCACGACGACGGTGTCGGCGAGCGCGAGCACGTCCGGGCCGTGCGGGACGTCGATCGTGAAGTCCGCGTCGGTCCGCACGGGTCCCCGTGCAGCCGCGCACGTGCGCACGTCGTAGAGCCGCTCGCCGCCGGCGTCGCGCGCGACGCCGAAGAGCTGGTGCACCGCGCCGAGCTCGAGCGGCATCACGCCGTCGCGCACCAGCACCGCGACGAGGTGCCGGCGGGGTGCGCGCGTCCGTCGGGCAGGCATGGCCTGATCCTTGCACATCATGGCCTCCCGGCCACTGGTCGCCCGGTGGCCTGCCCGGCACCCTGGAGGGACGGGCGGCCGACCGGCGCCCGACCCCGACGGGAAGGACGGTCCGATGCGGGTGCTGTGGGTGCTGGCCCATCCGGAACCGCGGTCGCTCACGGCGCGGCTGCGGGACGAGGGGGTCCGCGCGCTGCGCGGGGCCGGGCACGAGGTGGTCGAGTCCGACCTGTACGCGATGGGCTGGAACCCCGTGGTGACGGCCGCCGACTTCGGCGACGCCGTGGGCGACGGCGACCGGCTCGACGTTGCGGGCGCCTCGGAGCGCGCGCTGCGCGGCGGCACGCTCGCGCCCGACATCCGGGCCGAGCACGACAAGCTCGCCCGGGCCGACACCGTCGTCGTGCAGTTCCCCCTGTGGTGGCACGGCACGCCCGCGATCCTCAAGGGCTGGCTCGACCGGGTGCTGGTGCAGGGCTACGCGTACAACGTGCGCGACCGCGCCGGCCGCACCCGCCGGTACGGCGACGGCGGGCTGGCCGGCCGCCGCGCGCTCGCCGTGGTCACCGTCGGGGCGGGCACCGGGCTCGGCCCGCGCGGCCTGCACGGCGACCTCGCGGAGGTGCTGTTCCCGCTGCTGCACGGCACGTTCTGGTACACGGGCATGCAGGTGGCCGAGCCGGTGCTCGTGCCCGGCGCGAGCCGCCTGGACGACGCCGGCTTCGCCGCGGCCTCGGACGGCCTGCGCCGCCGGCTGCTCGCGCTGCCGGACGGGCCTCTCGTGCCCTACCGGCGCCAGGACGGCGGGGACTACGACGGGCACGGGGAGCTGCGCGACGCGGTGGCGCCCGGCGGCCGCGGGCTGGGCGTGCACCTGCGCGCGTGAGGTGTCGGCTCAGGTCCGCCCGCGCCGGGGCGGCACGAGGTTCGCGAGCGAGGAGTACCGCGGCACCCAGCGCGCGAGGGCGGCAGCGGACGCGCCGCCGAGCATGGCGGTGGCCCACACCCCGGCGGCGAGCGAGCCCAGCGCCGCCCCCGCCGACAGGATCAGCGGGCCGAGCGCGTCGCCCGTGTCCTGGAAGAGCCGCCACACGCTGAGGAACGTGGGCCGCACCGCGGCGGGTGCGACGTCGGCGCCCAGCGTCATGACGATGCCCGAGCCCATGCCGTTGCCCACACCGAGCAGGGCGGCGACCACGGCGAGCGCTCCCGCGGTGTGCGCGAACGGCAGCACCGCCAGCCCCACCGCCATCGTGAGCATGGACGGGACCGCCACCCACAGCCGCCCGAACCGGTCCATCACCTTGCCCGCCGGGTAGAACAGCAGCATGTCCAGGGCGCCCGAGACGCCGAAGACGAGCGACGTCACCTCGGCGTCGAGCCCCAGGTGCTCGCCCCACAGCGGGATGACGGTCTGGCGTGCGCCGCGCACGGCGCTCACCAGCAGGATGGCGACGCCGAGGGTCGCGAACAGCTGCCGGTGCTCGCGCGCGACCGCGGCGATGGACACGCGCTGCCCGCCGGCGGGCCGCGGCAACGGGGCGTCGGCCCGCGGCTCCGGCCGCACCAGGGCGATGACCAGCACCGCCACCAGGGCTGAGCCGGTGCCCAGCCAGAACGCGCCGTGCAGCGACGTCGCGGCGATCACGGCGGCGCCGGCGAACGGCCCCAGGAACAGGCCGATGCGGTGCACCCCGGCGAGCGTCGACATGACGCGCGCCCGCCGCAGCGGCGGCGTGATCTCCGTGAGGTACGCCTGCCGGGCGAGGTTGAACACGGCGTTCGCCGCGCCGAGGGCGAGCACGCCCAGCGCCAGGCCCCACAGCGCCGAGGACAGCGCGATCGTCGTGAACGCCACGACGGCGACGCTGCCGGCGACCAGCATCGCCACCCGGTCGCCGAGGCGCTGGGAGAGGGCGCCGGCCGGCAGGTCGAAGGCGATCTTGCCGAGCGGCAGCAGCGCGGCCACGAGCCCGGCGACCGTGAGGGTCGCGCCGCGGCCGGTGGCGGTGACCGCCACGACCGGCAGCAGCGCGCCGATGCCGATCTCCAGCACCAGGGTGGGGAGGAACGCCCCGAGGACGACGCTACGGAAGGGGAAGAGGGGCGGGGACGGCACGCCCCCTTCCTATCGCACGGGACCTGTCCGAGGCCCGTCCGTTCACGGACGTCTCGTCACGCGCGCCGCGTCGTGAGGAGCAGCGCCGGCAGGCTGAGCTCTTCCCCCGCGGTGCGCGCGGCGATCTCGGCGTCCGAGACCACCGTGGCCGACCACGCGGGCCCCTCGAACGCCGCGCGCAGCCGGGCGCCGGTCGTGCCCCAGCCCAGCCCGGCGTCCACGGACATCGCGAGCACGGCGACGACTGCGTCGGGCCGGCAGATCGCCTCCAGCCCCGCCACGTAGGCCGCGCGGCCGGCGTCGTCCAGGGTGTGCAGCAGCCCCGAGTCGAGGACGGTCCGCGGCCGGAGGTCCAGGCGGTCGAGCCGGCGGGCGTCCGCGACCTCGAAGCGCACCTCGCCCGGCGGGTCGAGGATCGACTCCGCGGCCCGCTCCCGCGCGCGGGAGATCGCGTGCGCCGCGGCGTCCACGCCCACCACCCGGTGGCCCGCCCGAGCGACGGCGAGAGCCAGCACGCCCGTGCCGCACCCGACGTCGAGGACCGGGTCCGCGAGCACCGACCGGCGCACGAGCGCCAGGAGCGCGGGCTGCGGACGGCCGATCTCCCACGGCGGCGGGGCGTCGGCGGCGTACAGGGCGTCGAAATCGTGCACCTGGCGGGCCATGGAGCACCTCCCGCTGCCCATTCTGCGCCCCACGGCTCCTGGGCGGCGCCTCCCGCGCGACCGCTACCCGACGAGGACGGCGAACGGCAACGCCGCGACGAGCGCGCCGCCGGCGAGCACGACGGTGTCGGTGCGTGTCCACGGCGCCGGCTCCGCCCAGGTGCGGTGGTGGGCGGAGGCGAAGCCGCGGGCGTCCATCGCGACGGCCATGGCGGCCGCGTCGCGCAGGGTGGCGGCCAGGACCGCGAACGTCACGGACGCCGCGTGTCGGGCCCGCGAGAGCGGACCCCGGCCGGGCCCGACGCCGCGCGACCGGCGGGCTCGCGACGCCTGCTCCCACACCGCACCGAGCCGCTCGAACCGCTGCAGCGCCGCGGCGACGCCGACGACGAAGCGCGCCGGCAGGCGCAGCCGCTGGCCGAGCTGGTCGGCCAGCCCGCTCGGGTCGACGAGCGGGGCGAGCGCCACGCCCGGCAGCGCGAGCACCGCGATGCGGGCCCCCGCGACGCCGGCCTCCACCGGGTCGCGGCCGCCGAGCAGCCAGGTGGACCACGCCACCGACGCGATGGCGACGACGACCGCGAGGTACCGGGCCGGCGACCCGGCCCCGCGCGGCAGGAGCAGCAGCCCGAACGCCAGGCAGGCGCCCAGCGCGGCGCCGGCGCTCGCGACGTCCCGGACGCCCAGGGAGGCGACCAGCCCGAGCAGCCCGAGCGCCACGAGCACGAGGGCGTTCACGCGCCCCAGCACACCGGTCATGCCGCCACCGCCTGTCGCTCGCGTGCCGGGCCGCCGAGCTGCACCTGGTGCCCGGCGAGGGCGACGAGGTGCGCGTCGTGGGTGCTGGCCGCGACCGTGGCGCCATGCCGGGCGGCGGCGGTGGCCCACCCCGCCACCGCCGCCCAGGTCCCCCGGTCCTGGCCGACGGTCGGCTCGTCCAGCAGCACGAGCCCCGGCCGGTGCGCGAGCGCGGCCGCCAGCGCGAGCCGCCGCTGCTCGCCGCCGGACAGCCGGAACGGGTGCGCGTCGGCGAGATGGTCCAGGCGCAGCAGCGCGAGCACCTCATCCACGTCCACCCGGACGCCGAGGCGTCGGCCGGTGAGCTCCACCTCGTCCCGCACGCGCAGGGCGAGCAGGCCGTGCTCCGGGTGCTGCGGCACCCAGCCGCACGACCGCGCGAGGTCTCGCGAGCGGGCCGTACGCCCCGGAGCTCCCCGCACCACGCCGGCGGTCGGCCGCAGGTGCCCCGCGAGGGTGGCGACGAGCGTGGACTTCCCCGCCCCCGAGGGCCCCGTGACGGCCGTGAGGAGCCCCGCAGGCAGCCGCGCGGCCACGCCGTCGAGCGCCCGCGTGGTGGTACGGCCGCGCAGGCCGCGCGTCGTCAGGTCGACCTCGAGGGAGTCGACCGAGACCTCCGGCCCGGCGTCGTCCGGCGCGACCAGCGCGGCCGGGACGGGCAGCGGATCGGGCGCCGCCACCCCGGGCAGCCAGACGCCGGCGCGCGTCAGGTCACCGCGCGGGCCGGCCGCGCCGTCGCTCAGCGCGGCGGGCGCGACGTCGTGCGTGACCCGGCCCGCCGGCCCGAGCACCACGACGCGGTCCAGGTGCTCGAGCCACGGCCCGACGTGGTGGTCGACCACCACGAGGGATGTGCCCGTGCCCTCCAGCGCGCCGACGACGGCGGCGCGGACCTCGGCCGCGGCGGCGGGGTCGAGCATCGCGGTCGGCTCGTCCAGGAGCAGCAGGCCCGGGGCGCTCGCCAGCGCCCCTGCGAGCGCGAGCCGCTGCAGCTCGCCGCCCGAGAGGGCCGACGTCGGCCTGTCGGGCGGGTACCGCAGCCCGACCCGGTCGAGAGCCTCCCGGGCCCGACGCCAGATCTCGTCCCGCGGCAGGCCGGAGTTCTCGGGGCCGAAGGCGGCGTCCCGGCCGATCCGGGCCGCGACGACCGCGGAGCCCGGGTTCTGCGGCACGAGCCCCACCCCGCCGTCCACGTGGACGGTGCCGGACAGGTCGCCGGGCAGCGGGTCCCCCAGGACCCCCGCGAGGGCGTGCAACACGGTCGACTTGCCCGCCCCGCTCGGCCCGACCAGGCCGATGCGCTCCCCCGCGCCGACGGTGAGGTCGAGGCCCTCGATCGTCGGGACCCGGCGCCCGGTGGGCCGCCAGCTCAGCCCCCGCACGCGCGCCCGGACGTCGTCGCGCGCCACGCCGTCAGGCCCGGGCGCGATCGGCGGCACGACCGACGCCGCGGTCGGCGAGGTCGCGCCCCGGCCCGAACGCGTCGAGCACGCCGGCCCGCGCGAGGGCGCGCACGAGCGCCGCGCCTCCCAGGCCCGCGAGCAGAGCGCCGGACAGCGCGAAGAGGCCCAGGTACGCCAGCCGGAAGCCCCACGCCCAGTCCGGGTAGTAGGCGAACCACTCGTAGACGGCGCCGCACGCGCCCGCCGCCGCACCCGCCAGGGCCGCGACGGCGGTGCCGAACCGGCGATAGAGGAACAGCGCGAGCACGAGCTCGGTGCCGAACCCCTGGACGACGCCGGAGACGATCGCCGAGAAGCCCCAGCCGGCGCCGAGCAGCGCCTCGACGCTCGCGGCGACGACCTCGGTGAGCAGCGCCGCGCCCGGGCGGCGGACGATGAGGCCGCCCAGCACGCCGCCGAGCAGCCAGCCGCCCCCGAGCAGCCCGGTGGCCGGCGGGAAGGCGACCGCCAGCCCGGCGGAGAGCAGGTGGTAGAGCTGGGTCCAGCCCCAGAAGACGACACCGACGGCCACGCCGAGCATGGCCACCGTGACGAGGTCGACGGTGCGGTACCGCGGGGACGCGCTGCGCAGAGAGATGGGCGCGGACATTCCAGGTAACTCCCTTCGCCGGTGCTAACCGGAGCAGGTTCCAAGGGTCTGCGGCTGTGCCCGCACTCTCAGCGCCCCTTCGACGGCGCTCCCCTGTCATGGGTGTCTTCAGATGTGACGGCCGACGACGCGGCCGCAGGTCCGACCCTAGGCGACGTCGGCGTCCGCGCAAGACCGTCCCGCACCGTGAAACCCCTGGTCACGCAAGAAGGCCCGGAACCATGGGGTTCCGGGCCTTTTCGTCGGGGTGGAGCTGAGGGGACTCGAACCCCTGACCCCCTGCATGCCATGCAGGTGCGCTACCAGCTGCGCCACAGCCCCGAGAACCGACTCTCGCGACCGCGGACGGCCAGGCGATTCGTCTGATTCGGTGTGTTCCTCCGGGCTTGCGCCCCTCGGAACGTCGATATCTTAGGCAGACTTCGGGCCAGGTTCCAAATTCCAGTCCGGTCCCGCCTGCCAGCGGTCCAGGGGGTACCCCGCGCCCACGTTGTGCGCCACGAGGCGCCATGCCGGCACGGCGCCCTCCCCGGCACGGTGCAGGTGCGACCAGTGCACGTTGTGCATGCCCGCCAGCCCGCGCCAGGTGGTCGGGTCGAGCCCGAGCAACGCCGTCACCGCCAGCGAGATGGCGGCCCCGTGCGACACGAGGACGAGCGTCGCGTCGTCGGCCAGGTCCGCGGCGTGCTCGGCCACGGCCTCGGCCATGCGCTGTGCGACCGCCGCCTTCGTCTCGGCCCCCGCCCCCACGGGCTCGGCACCGAGGCGCCAGGCTGCGTACTCCTCGGGCCAGCGCTCCTGCAGCTCGGCGCCCGTGAGGCCCTCCCAGGCGCCGAAGCCGCGCTCGCGCAGGCGCTCGTCCGTCACCAGGGGCTCCCCGCCGAGCGCGTCCGCGTACGCGGACGCCGTCTCGACGGCGCGGCCCAGGTCGGACGACACGATGCGTGTCGCGCGGTGCGACGACGCGAGCGCGGAGCCGCCCTCCACCGCCTGCCAGCGTCCGACCTCGTCGAGCGGGATGTCGATCTGCCCCTGCAGCCGCAGGGAGGCGTTGTAGGCGGTGCGGGCGTGCCGCAGCAGGACGACGGTGCCGGCCGTCACCGCTCGTCGCCCGCGAGACGGATCGCGCCGTCGCCCCCGCCGTCGCCGTACTCGGCGGCGGCCGCCGCGCCGTCGCCGCCGCGCGCGTCCTCCGGCAGCTCGACCGCCGGGCAGTCCTTCCACAGGCGCTCGAGCGCGTAGTACACGCGGTCCTCGGCGTGCTGCACGTGGACGACGACCTCGCCGAAGTCGAGCAGCACCCATCGCGCCTGCGCCTTGCCCTCGCGGCGGATCGGCTTGGACCCGGCGAGGAACATCGCCTCCTCGACGGCGTCCACGATGGCCGAGACCTGCCGCTCGTTCGTGCCCGAGGCGATGAGGAACACGTCGGTGAGCACCAGCTGGTCGCTCACGTCCAGCGCGATGATCTCCTGCGCCTTGCGGTCCGAGGCGGCCCGAGCGGCGACGATCGCCAGCTCGACGGCGCGGGGGCTGGCGGTCATGCAGCGGCTCCGGGGTGCTCGTACGGGAGGACGACGCTCGCGGGTGCGGCGCCGTCGGTCGTGAAGTCCTGGGCGCCGTTGTCGCCGAGCAGCAGCTTCCAGACCAGGAGCCCCAGCACGAACGCGACGACCACGAGGACGATGTAGTGCAGCCAGGTGTAGGACGCCTCGGGCTCGTCCCAGTCCTCGTCGTCGTCCTCGTCGTCCAGCGGCGCGGCCGAGCGCGCCCGGACGGGCTGCTCCGACGCGACCAGCGCGTCGAACGGGGACGCGGCAGGTCGCTCCGGCGCGGCCGCCGGCAGGGCGGCCCCCGCCGTGGGGCGCGACGGCGGCACGGACGCGGGCCGCTCCGTGGTCGGGCTGGCCCAGGGCAGCGGGGGCGCCGCCGACGTGGGTGCGGCGGTCGGCGCCGGGCTCGGGGCCGCCTGGGCGGGCGGCGCCGACGCCGGGGCCGACGTGGTGCCGAACGGCGAGGAGGTGCCCGTCGTCGCGAACGGGGAACGGCGGGCGGGGCCGTCGGGGCGCGGCGCCACCGTCGCCGGCGGGCTGGCCGCCGGGGCCGCTGGCGCGGCGCTCGACGGGGCGGCCACCGGCGGCAGCCCGTACCCGGTGGCGGAGCCCGCCGGGGCGGCGCCCTGGTCACGGCGGGTCGAGGGGCGCGCGGGCGGCGCGGCCGGGGCGCTGGACGGCGCCGCGGGGCGCACCGGGGGCGTCGGGGCGACGGCGCGGGACATCTCGCCGGTCGGTCGCTGGATCGGGGCCAGCCGACCGGTCTCGTCCAGCCCGCGCACCCCGGCGGAGGTGGACGGCGGCCGCACCATCGGCGCGGGCGCGGGGGCGGGCGCCGGGCTCTGCTCGCGGAGGGAACGGCGGGACGGCGCCCCGGCCGCCGGCGCGGAGAACCGCGGCGCCGGCGCCGGCCCGGCGGGCGGGGCGAACGGCGACCTCGCCGCGGCGGGCGCGCCGTGCTCGGGCCCGGACGGCGCCGGCGGAACGGCGCTCGCCTGCGCGGCGGCGGCCGCCTGCTCCCGCTCGCGGATCTCGCGGCGGGTCAGCGGGCGGGACGGGTTGTTGTCACTCATCGAGACCTCGATACAGACCGTGCTTGGCGATGTACTGGACCACGCCGTCCGGCACCAGGTACCACACCGGTTGGCCGGCCTGCGCCCTGCGACGGCAGTCGCTCGACGAGATCGCCAGCGCCGGGACCTCCAGCGTCGTGACCCCGTCGTGGGGCAGGCCGTCCACCATGAGCTGGTGCCCCGGCCGCGTGACAGCCACGAAGTGTGCCATCTCCCACAGGAGCGCGGCATCCTTCCAGGTCAGGATCTGCTCGATCGCGTCGGCGCCGCTGATGAAGAACAGGTCGGCGTCGGGGCGTTGCACGTGCAGGTCCCGCAGCGTGTCGACGGTGTAGGTGAGGCCCGGACGGTCGATGTCGACCCGGCTCACCGTGAACCGGGGGTTCGACGCCGTCGCGATCACCGTCATGAGGTAGCGGTGCTCGGCCGGGGACACCCGCTGGTGCTGCTTGAAGGTCGGCTTGCCTGTGGGCACGAAGACGACCTCGTCGAGGTCGAGCAGCGCCGCCGCCTCGCTGGCGGCGACCAGGTGCCCGTGGTGGATGGGGTCGAAGGTGCCGCCCATCACGCCCAGGCGCGGACGGCGCGGCTGCGACGACGGCTCGTTCACGCTGACCGGACGGGGGCCGTCAGTGGTGGCGGTTGGACACGTTGCGGAAGGCGTACGTCACCACGAGCGCGGCGACCAGGCCGCCGAACGCGAGCAGACCCATCGCGATCGGGGAGATGGTCTCGGCGTGCTCGGCGGCCTCCTGGGCCACCTGGACGGCGGTGTGCAGCACGGGTTCCTCCTGTGCGTGGTGTGCGGCGGGTTGCGGTCGGGGGTCAGTCTCTCACGCGGGCCGGACGTGCCCGTCGCCGTGTACGACCCACTTGGTGGTCGTGAGCTCGGCCAGGCCCATGGGCCCGCGCGCGTGCAGCTTCTGCGTGGAGATGCCGATCTCGGCGCCGAGGCCCAGCTCGCCGCCGTCGGTGAAGCGCGTCGAGGCGTTCACCATCACGGCGGCCGAGTCGACCTCGGCGACGAAGCGCTCGGAGGCGGCCAGGTCCCGGGTGAGGATCGCCTCCGTGTGCCCCGACGACCAGGTGCGGATGTGCTCGATCGCGTCGTCGAGCGAGTCGACGACGCGCACGGCGAGCTCCAGGGCGAGGTACTCGGTGGCCCAGTCGGCGTCGGTCGCGGGGAGCACCTCGACCGACTCGGGCGCCAGGGCGACCGTGCGCGCGTCGCCGTGCAGCACCACGCCCGCCCCGCCGAGCGCCGCGAGCGCCGCGGGGAGGAACGCCTCCGCGGCGTCCGCGTGCACCAGCAGCGTCTCCGCCGCGTTGCACACCCCGACCCGCTGCGTCTTGGCGTTCATGACGATCTCGACGGCGTTCGCGACGTCGGCCGTGGCGTCCACGTACACGTGCACGTTGCCGACCCCGGTCTCGATGACCGGCACGGTCGACGACTCGACGACCGTGCGGATGAGGTCGGCCCCGCCGCGCGGGACGAGCACGTCCACGAGCCCGCGGGCCTGCATGAGCGCGACGCCGCCCGGGCGCCCGTAGGCGTCGATGGTCTGCACGAGATCGGCGGGCAGGCCCTGGGCCTCCAGCGCACGACGCAGCACGTCGACGATCACCGCGTTGGACGACGCCGCCGCGCTGCCACCGCGCAGGATCACGGCGTTGCCGGACTTCAGCGCCAGGCCCGCGGCGTCGACCGTGACGTTCGGCCGCGCCTCGTAGATCATGCCGACCACGCCCATCGGCACGCGCAGCTGGCGCAGGCGCAGCCCGTTCGGCAGCGTCTGGCCGCGCACCACCTCGCCGACCGGGTCGGGCAGTCCGGCGAGCTCGCGCAGCGCGCCGGCGATGGCGCCGATCCGCGCCGGCGTGAGCGCCAGCCGGTCGAGCAGCCCGTCGCTCAGGCCGCGCTCCCGCCCGCGGGCGAGGTCGTCGGCGTTCGCCGTCACGATCTCGTCGGCCGCCGCCTCGAGCGCGTCGGCCAGCGCGTGCAGCGCGGCGTCCTTCGTGGCCCTGGTGGCGGTCGCGAGCGTCCGCGACGCGACCTGGGACCGCCGGGCGACGTCGCGGACGGCGGCCGCGACGTCGTCGCCGGCGCTGCCGGCACCCGCGCCGCCCGCCGCCAGGTCCTCCGTGAGGGTCGTGGTCATCCCCCGAGGGTACGACGGCGGCGCGCGCGGCGGCAGGCCCCTCTCACCAGGAGGGACGGGGCGCGGGCGGCGGCACGAAACGGGTGAACGCCGGGGCGTGGTCGAAGGTCTGCAGGGTGACGACCTCGAACGTGGCCCGGTAGTCCGGGCCCAGCGCGTCGGCCGCCCGGTTCAGCGTGCGGGGCGCGAGCGACGGCCAGCGGCCGGTGTCGATACGCCGCTCCAGCGTGCGCAGCGCCACGAGCTCCTCCCCCAGGCTCACGGACAGGTGCGCCCCCCGCTCGACGTACAGGCTGCGGAACCGTCCGGGGTCGCCCGCCTCGCGCACGCGGTGCGCGAACGAGCGCTCGGCCGACGGCGGTGCCCCGCCGTCACCCGTCGTGTGCAGCGTGAGGACGGGCGACGGCGTCGTCCCCTCCGGACGGTGCGCGACCATCGCCGCCCGCGCCTCCGGGTCGGCCTCGATCGGCTCCGCGCCCTCCAGCGCCGCCAGGTCGTCCCGCAGGTCGAGCCCGGCCTTCGCGTAGGCGGTCACGACCTCCGCCGCGGCGCCCGACCGCGCGAGGCGGGCGCGCAGGTGGTCCAGGTCGGTGCTGCTCGGGTTGCCGCCCGTCGTCGCCTCGAGGTCGACCCGGCCCGTGGGCCCGAGGCCCAGCGTGTAGGCGCCGATCAGCCACTGCGCTTGGCCGCGGGCCCGCTCCTCGAGCGTGGCGGGCCGCGGGTCGTTCATCCCGTACCAGCCCGTCACCGTGTTGAGGGACGCGATGAGCGAGATGCGGGCCCGCCCCTGGGGCGTCTCCTGGGCCTCGACGAGCGCCGCTACCAGGGCGTCGCGGCTCGCCCCCGGGTCGTCGGCGTGGACGAGCTCGATCGGGTTGCCGTGGGCGTCGGTGCCGTCGGTGAGCAGCACCTGCGTCGCGAGGTTCATGTCGAGGATCGCGTCGAGCTGGCCCACCCAGTCCAGGACGCCGCCCACGGTGAGCACGCCGTCGATCCGCTCGGGCTCGGTCTCCGCGTGCTTGACGGCGGTCACCGCGCCCATCGACTGCCCGTAGGTCACGGTGCGGTCCGGCTCGGCGACGTGCTCCTCGAACCAGTCGAGCAAGCGCGACTGGTCGGCCACCGCCGTGGGGACGGTGAAGTCCAGGCCGTCGCCCTGGAAGAGCGAGCCCGCGACGGCGTACCCGTGGTCGGTGAGCACGCCCTCGCTGAGCTCCTGGTTGCCCAGGATGTGGGGTGCGGGGAAGCCGCCGAAGAACTCCGACGGGTAGTGGCCGTGGCTGAACAGCACGAGCGTGCCGTTCCAGTCGTCCGGGACGAGCACGCGGTAGCGGGCGCCCGCCAGCTCGCCGCAGTGCTCGGACACCCCGGGCTCCGTGGGCCCGCACGCGGCGGCCGCGGCCGGCGCGGTGGTCGACGCGGACGCCGTCGGCGCGACGACGAGCGCGGCGGCGGTGAGGGTCGCGGCGAGGACGCCGCCGGCGACGGTGCGGGCAGGGGTCGGGGTGGCGTGGTGCGGACGGCGCATGCCGGCCTCCGGGGTTCGGTGGCGCGCTCCGTGCGCGCCCGTGCCCCTACCGACGCCCGGGCGCCGGCGAACTCATCGCCGGTGCTCGAGCACCAGGTCGTCGCGGTGAACGACCTCGCGGTCGTACCCCTCCCCGAGCTCGGCCCGCAGGTCGAACGTCGATCGCCCGAGCAGGCCGGGGAGCTCGCCCGAGTCGAACGCGACGAGCCCGCGCGCCACGATCGCGCCGTCGGGCGCGACCAGCTCCACCGGGTCGCCCGCCTCGAACGTGCCCTCGACGCGCGTGACGCCCGCCGGCAGCAGCGAGGCGCGCCCGCCGAGCACGGCCCGCGCCGCGCCGTCGTCGAGGTGGAGGCGGCCGTGGGCCTGGGCGGCGTGCGCGATCCACAGCCGCCGCGCCGACGTGCGCCGACCCGTCACGGCGAAGAACGTGCCGACGTCCTCGCCCGCCAGCGCGGCAGCGACGTTCCGCGCGCTGGTGAGCACGACCGGCACGCCGGCACCGGTCGCGATCCGGGCGGACTCCAGCTTGGTGACCATGCCGCCCGTGCCGACCGCGCTCCCCCGCGCGGTGACCTCGACCCCGGAGAGGTCCGCCAGGTCCGCCACGTGCGCGATGCGCCGGGCGCCGGGGCGCGACGGCGGCGCGTCGTGCAGGCCGTCGACGTCGGTGAGCAGCACCATGGCGTCGGCCCGCACGAGGTGCGAGACGAGGGCCGCGAGGCGGTCGTTGTCGCCGAAGGTGAGCTCGTCGGTGGTCACCGCGTCGTTCTCGTTGACGACCGGTACGACCCCGAGCGCGAGCAGGCGCTCCAGGGAGCGCTGCGCGTTGCGGTACCGGGACCGGCGCACCGTGTCCTCCGCGGTGAGCAGCACCTGCCCGATCTGCAGGCCGTGCGCCGCGAACGCCTCGGTGTACCGGGCCACCAGCTGCCCCTGGCCCAGCATGGCGGCGGCCTGCATGGTCGCGACGTCGCGGGGGCGTGCGCTCAGGCCGAGCGGCCCGATGCCGGCCGCGATCGCGCCGGAGGACACGAGGACGACCTGGGCGCCGCCCGCCACCCGCGCGGCCAGGACGTCGACGAGCGCCCGCAGCGCCGCCAGGTCCAGGTGCCCGTCCGGGCCGGTGAGCGACGACGAACCGATCTTGACGACGATCCGGTGTGCCGTGGGCAGGCTGGCGCGGGAGGTGGCGGCGTTCACCCGTGCATTCTCACCGGATCGGCGGTCAGGCGTCGTCGGGGTCCGTCCAGTGACCCGACTCGCGCTCGGTCCACAGCTCGCGACGCGCCTCCGTCTTGGCGTCCATGCGCTCGTGGTGCTCGCGGCGCTTCTCGCCGCGCGTCGGCCGCGCGCTCTCGTCGAGACGCAGGTCCGTGCCGCGCGCGCCCAGCAGCTCCGGGCCCGTGGTGAGCGTGGGCTCCCAGTCGAAGACGACGGCGTTGGTCGGGTCGCCGATGCGCACCTCGTCGCCCGCGACCGCGCCGGCCTTGAGGAGCTTGTCCTCGACGCCCAGCTTGGCGAGCCGGTCCGCGAGGAACCCGACGGCCTCGTCGTTGTTGAAGTCCGTCTGGCGAACCCAGCGCTCGGGCTTCGACCCCCGCACCTCGTAGTAGACGCCCTCGTGGTCCTTCTTCGCGGTGACCGTGAAGCCCGCCTCGTCGACGGCGCGCGGGCGCAGCACGACGCGCGTCGGCTCCGGCGCCGGGGCCGCAGCACGGGCGCGCTCCACGAGCTCGCCCAGCGCGAAGGTGAGCGGCCGCAGGCCCTCGTGGCTGGCGGTCGAGACCTCGAACACCCGCAGGCCGCGCGCCTCGAGGTCGGGGCGCACCAGCTCGGCGAGCTCGCGCGCCTCGGGCACGTCGATCTTGTTGAGCACGACGAGACGGGGGCGCTCCGTGAGCGGCACGCGGCCGCCCTCGATGCCCAGGTCGCCGGCGTACGCGGCCAGCTCCGCCTCGATGACGTCCAGGTCGCTGAGCGGGTCGCGGCCGGGCTCGAGGGTGGCGCAGTCGAGCACGTGCACCAGCACGGCGGTGCGCTCGACATGGCGCAGGAACTCCAGCCCGAGGCCCTTGCCCTCGCTGGCGCCGGGGATGAGGCCGGGGACGTCGGCCACGGTGTAGCGGGTGTCGCCCGCCTGCACGACGCCGAGGTTGGGGATGAGCGTCGTGAACGGGTAGTCCGCGATCTTGGGGCGCGCGGCGGAGATCGCCGCGACCAGCGAGGACTTGCCGGCGCTCGGGTACCCGACGAGGGCGACGTCGGCGATCGACTTGAGCTCGAGGACGACCTCGTGCTCCTCGCCGGGCTCACCGAGGAGGGCGAAGCCCGGGGCCTTGCGCTTCGGCGAGGCCAGGGCGCGGTTGCCCAGCCCGCCGCGCCCACCCTGCGCGACGACGTACTCCGCGCCCGCTCCCACCAGGTCGGCGAGCACGTTCCCGTCGCGGTCCTTGACGACGGTGCCGTCGGGCACGCCGAGCACGAGGTCGCCGCCGTTGGCGCCGTCGCGGTCGTCGCCCATGCCCTGCGTGCCGTTGGTCGCGCGGCGGTGCGGCGAGTGGTGGTACTCGAGCAGCGTCGTCGTCTGCGGGTCCACGACGAGCTTCACGGTGCCGCCGTCGCCGCCGTTGCCGCCGTCGGGCCCCGCCAGGGGCTTGAACTTCTCGCGGCGGATCGACGCGACGCCGTGGCCGCCGTCACCGCCCACGGCGTGCAGCACCACGCGATCGACGAAGCTGGCCATGGTCAGATCCTCTCAGGCAAAGCGACGAGGGGCGCACCGCGACGGTGCGCCCCTCGTCGTGGACTCGGGTGAGTCGAAGCGTTCGGTGAGGCTCAGACCTCGGCCGCGACGATGTCGATGACCTTGCGGCCACGACGCGTCCCGAAGGCCACCGAGCCGGCGGTCAGCGCGAACAGCGTGTCGTCGCCGCCACGGCCGACGTTCTCGCCGGGGTGGAAGTGGGTGCCGCGCTGGCGGACGATGATCTCGCCGGCCTTGACGACCTGCCCGCCGTAGCGCTTGACGCCGAGACGCTGCGCGTTCGAGTCACGACCGTTGCGCGAGGAGCTCGCGCCCTTCTTGTGTGCCATCTGTCAGTCCTGCTTTCTGCGAAGAACGAGGGGATCAGTGCCGCGGGCCGTGCTGCGGGGTGTCGCGCTCGGCCCGGCGGTGAGTCACTTAATGCCGGTGACCTTGAGGCGGGTCAGCGACTGACGGTGACCCTGGCGCTTGCGGTAACCGGTCTTGTTCTTGTACTTGAGGATCGTGATCTTGGGGCCCTTCTCGTCCCGCACGACCTCGGCGGTGACCTTGACCTTCGCCAGCTTGGCGGCGTCGGTGGTCACCTTCTCCCCGTCCACCAGAAGCAGAGCGGGCAGCTCCACCGTGTCACCGGTCTGGGCCTTGAGACGGTCCATGACGACGATGTCCCCGACGGACACCTTCTCCTGACGGCCACCGGCCTTGACGATCGCGTACACCACGTTGCTGCTCATCTCTCCTGGTCTGGGCATGCCGCACGACGTTCTTCACCGACTTGGTCTGCAACTCGGCCCGCCGCGGCGGTCGAGTGCGGTGCGTCGTGAGCACACGGGACTGGCACACCGAAGGCGCGCCGACGTCCAAGACTACGTCACGGTGCCGATCGGTTCAAACGTCCTCCACCGTCGGCGGCCGTGACGTGCCCCACCTCGCGGGCCGGCTCGAGCGGGCGCCGGTCAGCCCTCGAGCACGAACGTCACCTGCAGGTCCACCTGCCACGCGACGATGGCGCCGTCCGACACCTCCACCTTCTGCTCCTTGACCCAGGCGCCGGTGATGTGGCGGACCGTCTGTCCGGCACGCTCGAGGCCGACGCGGATCGCGTCCTCGAAGCTCGTGTCCGACCGGGCCGTGATCTCCGTGACGCGCGCGACCGTGCCTGCCATGTCGTCCTCCGATCTCGGGCGGGCCGGCGTCCGTCGCCGGCCGTCCCTCCGATCGTCGACCCGGCCGGGCCCGCTCGCCCGGCGTCCCGCCCGGTGTTCGGACCGCTCCGGGGCGACGATGGAGGGATGACCGGGCGGACGGGACGACCGGCCCTGCCGACGGGGTCCGGGGGCGTCGACGACGCGGTGACGGCCGCGCTGCGCGACGTCGACCGGCGGGGCTTCCTGCCTCGCGCCGGCGCCCGCTGGGCCGAGGCGGACAGCCCCGTCGAGATCGGGCACGGCCAGACGTGCTCGCAGCCGTCGACCGTCGCGGCGATGCTCCGGCTCCTCGAGGTGCCGGTGGGCGCGGACGTGCTCGACGTCGGGTCCGGCTCCGGCTGGACGACGGCGCTGCTCGCCCGCCTCGTCGGGCCCACCGGGTCGGTGCTGGGCCTCGAGCGGCACGCGGACCTCGCCGTCTGGGGCGCGGCCAACGTGCGTCGCGCCGGCATGCCCTGGGCCCGGGTGGCCCGGGCCGTCCCCGGCCGCCTGGGCGCCCCGCGCGTCGGCGGGTGGGAGCGGGTGCTGGTGTCCGCCGCGCCCACCCGGCTGCCCCCGGAGCTGGTCGACCAGGTCGCCCCCGGCGGCCGGATGGTGATCCCCGTGCGGCACGTGATGGTGCTCGTGACCCGCGACGAGCACGGAGAGGTCCGCACCTCCGAGCACGGGACGTACTCGTTCGTCCCGCTCGTGGAGGATTGAGCGTCCCCGGGACCGGCGTGCCAGGATGCCGGTCGTGACAGCCGCGCCCCGACGCTCTCCCGGCGTCTCATCGAGCGACGTCGAGGTGGCGGTCTCCGCCGCCCTGGCCGGTGCGGCGGTGGTCGCCGCCGCCTTCCGGCGCCCCGTGACGCGCCACGCGAAGGTCGGGCTGGACTTCGCCACCGACACGGACGTCGCCGCCGAGCGGGCGGTCCGCGACGTCCTCGCCGCGGCCCGGCCGGGCGACGCCGTCGTCGGCGAGGAGCTCGGCGCTTCGGGCGGCGACAGCGCCCGGCGGTGGTACGTCGACCCGCTGTGCGGCACGCTCAACTTCGCCGCCGGAGTCCCGTCGTTCGGCGTCAACGTCGCCCTCGCGGAGTGTCGTGACGGCGTCGAGCGCGTGCTGGCGGCGGCCGTCGCCGACCCGCTCACCGGCGAGGTGGTGTGGACCGACGGCGTCCGCACCCGCGTGCGGAGCGCGGCGGGCTCCCCCGACGTCGACGCCTCCCCCACTCCCGTGACCCGCCTCCTCAACGTGGACGTCGACAACGGCCGCGGGGCGCCTGCGCTCGTCGCCGACGCCGGGCTGCGCGAGACCTGGGCGGTCCGGGTCGCGTCCAGCTCGCTCGCGCTCGCCTGGGTGGCCGCGGGCCGGCACGCCGCCTACGTGACCGGGGCCGACGTCGACGGCAGCGTCCACTTCCTGCCCGGCGTCGCCGTGTGCGAGGCGGCCGGGTGCGTCGTCACCGACCTCGACGGCGGGCCCGTGCACGGCGGGCGAGGGATCCTCGCGGCCGCGGACGCCGCCACGGCGCGCGAGGTGCTCGACCGGCTCCGCGCTCTGGGGGGACAACCCCCTTGTCCCGAACCTACGGCCCCGTAGGCTCGGGACATCCGCGCGACCGAGCGACCGCTCACACCTCGGCTGGGAAGTCGACCCCGACCCCTGCGAGGCACGCATGCCCCCAGTCGTCCCGGCCGTCCTCGACAGCTCCGCCGCTCCGCGCGGCGGCGCCGCGGCGAAGTTCACCAGCACCTACGGCGCACTGTCCCGGGAGGTCCGCGACGCCGGGCTGCTGCGCCGGGCGTACGGCTACTACCTCGTCAACGGGGTTGTCCTCGTCCTGGCGCTCGGTGGCGTGGCGACCGGGTTCGTCCTCCTGGGCGACTCGTGGTTCCAGCTCCTGATCGCGGCCGCGCTGGGCGTCGTGCTCACACAGCTGGCGTTCCTCACGCACGAGACGGCGCACCGGCAGGTCTTCGCGTCCGGGCCCCTCAACGACCGCGTCGGACGCATCCTGGCGAACGCCGTGGTCGGCATCAGCTACTCGTGGTGGATGACGAAGCACACCCGCCACCACGCCAACCCCAACCAGGTGGGCAAGGACCCCGACGTCGCGCCGGGCGTCATCTCCTTCACCGAGGAGGCGGCCTCGGACCACCACGGGTTCCTGGGCGCGATCACCCGGCGGCAGGGCTGGCTCTTCTTCCCGCTGCTCACCCTCGAGGGGATCAACCTGCACGTGACCGCCGTGCGGTCGCTGCTGACCGGCACGCCGGAGGACCGGGCCTCGCGGCAGCGCGAGCTCGTGACGATCCTGGTGCGCCTGACCCTGTACGTCGCCGTCGTGCTCTGGTGGCTGCCCCTCGGCCTCGGGTTCGCGTTCCTCGGCGTGCAGCTCGCCGTGTTCGGCGTCTACATGGGCGCGACGTTCGCGCCCAACCACAAGGGCATGACCATGATCCCCGAGGGCAGCCGGATCGACTTCCTCTCCAAGCAGGTGCTCACCTCCCGCAACGTGCGCGGCGGCGCCTGGATGAGCATCCTCATGGGCGGCCTCAACCTCCAGGTCGAGCACCACCTGTTCCCGAGCATGCCCCGGCCGCACCTGGCGCGGGCACGCCTCCTCGTCCGTGCGCACTGCGCACGGCTCGGGCTGCCCTACACCGAGACCTCGCTGCTGCGCTCGTACGCGATCGTCGTGCGCTACCTCAACGAGGTCGGGCTCGCCGCCCGCGACCCGTTCGACTGCCCGATGCGGCAGCGGCTCGGGCGCCGCTGAACGTCCCGCGACGCGCCGCCGCTCCTGCGTCAGCCCGCGCGGTGCTGCCGGCAGCGCGCCTCGTACGACTCGGACCCGCCCACGTGGCCCGACGTCGGGGCCAGGGCGTCGTCGTCCGCCGGCGTCGCCTCGAGCCGGACGTGGAACGCCGCGTCACGGCCGCAGACCGCGCACACCGCGGTGAGCTTCGTGACCGACTCGGCGACCGCCATCAGCTCGGGCAGCGGCGCGAACGCGCGGCCGTCGAACGTCACGGACAGCCCGGCGACCACGACCACGAGCCCTGCGTCGGCCAGTGCCGTGACGACGTCCACGAGGTCGGGACCGAAGAACTGCGCCTCGTCGACGGCCACCAGCTCCGTGCCCTCCGCGACGAGGCCCGGGATCTCCTCGGCGTCCCGCACGCTGCGCGACGGCATCTCCAGCCCGGAGTGGGACGCCACCCGGCCGGGCCCGCTGCGCGTGTCGAGCGAGTGCGCGACGACGAGCACCCCGCGGCGCGCCACCTGCGCCCGGTGCACGCGGCGCACCAGCTCCTCCGTCTTGCCGGCGAACATCGGGCCGGCGATCACCTCGAGCCGCCCACCGCTGCGGTCGTCCCCCGTCATGGCCCGAGCATGACATGCCCCGACGACGCGGCGGGGCCCGACGACAGAGCCCGGGGGCGATGTCATGGACATCACCCCCGGGCCCGTCGCCTCGACCTCGCGCTCAGGTCACTCGGTGCCGGTCACTCGGTGCCGGTCACTCCCGAGGCCGCAGTCTCCCCAGCACCCGACTGAGCAGGCTTCGGGGCTCCGGCTCCTTTGCGCGCGCGGCGCGGAGCCTTCTTCGCGGGCTTCGTGGCCGTCTCGGCCGCCGTCCCGGGCTCGGGCTCCGGCTTCCGCTCGGGCAGCTCGATGAGCGTCTCCGGCGCGACGGGCGTCACGGCCGAGGGCTCCACCGGCTCCGGCAGGGCCAGAGGCGCCGGGGCGGCCGGAGCCTCCGCGGCGCGCGCGTCCGCCGCCGGGGCGGCAGCCTGCGCACGGTCCTTCGCGCCGTCGCCGGCACCGTCCTTGGCGTCGTGCTCGTGCTCGTGGGCGTGCGCCGCCGCGGCCGCGATCGTGGCGAGCGTGGCCTTGACGGCCTCGCGCGCCTCCGAGCGGTCCTCGGGCAGGGTCGGCACCTCGGCCGCGGGCGCCGGGGCGGTCTCGGCCTGCTTGCCGCCGCGCTTGCGGCGCGACCGCTTCGACCCCTCGCCCTGGTCGCCGTCGTGGTGCTGGTGGGCGCCGTTCCTCTCGATCGGCTCGCTGTGCACGATGAACCCGCGGCCCTTGCAGTGCTCGCAGGTCTCGGAGAACGCCTCGACCAGGCCCTGGCCCACGCGCTTGCGCGTCATCTGGACGAGGCCGAGCGAGGTGACCTCGGCCACCTGGTGCTTGGTCCGGTCGCGGCCCAGGCACTCCACGAGGCGGCGCAGCACCAGGTCGCGGTTCGACTCGAGCACCATGTCGATGAAGTCGATGACGACGATGCCGCCGATGTCGCGCAGCCGCAGCTGGCGCACGATCTCCTCGGCCGCCTCGAGGTTGTTCCGCGTGACGGTCTCCTCGAGCGTGCCGCCCGCGCCGGTGAACTTGCCGGTGTTGACGTCGATGACCGTCATGGCCTCGGTGCGGTCGATGACCAGCGACCCGCCCGACGGCAGCCAGACCTTGCGGTCCATGCCCTTGGCCAGCTGCTCGTCCACGCGGTGCACGGCGAACACGTCCGTGTTCTCCGTCCACTTCGTCACGCGGTCGCGCAGGTCGGGGGCGAGCTCCTCGACGTACTGCGCGATCTCGTCCCACGCGCCCTGGCCCTCGATCTGCAGCGACGAGAAGTCGTCGTTGAAGATGTCGCGCACGACGCGGATCGCGAGGTCCGGCTCGCCCTGCAGCAGCGCCGGGGCGCTGGCGGACGACGACTTCTTCTGGATCGAGGCCCACTGCGACTCGAGGCGCTCGACGTCGGCGCGCAGCTCGGCCTCGCTCGCCCCCTCGGCGGCGGTCCGCACGATGACGCCCGCGCCCTCCGGCACGACGTCGCGCAGGATCTTCTTGAGCCGGCTGCGCTCCGTGTCGGGGAGCTTGCGGCTGATGCCGGTCATGCCCCCGCCCGGCACGAACACCAGGTAGCGACCGGCGAGCGTGACCTGCGAGGTCAGTCGGGCGCCCTTGTGCCCGATCGGGTCCTTGGTGACCTGCACGAGCACGGAGTCGCCCGACTTCAGGGCTTCCTCGATGCGGCGCGGCTGGCCCTCGAGCCCTGCGGCGTCCCAGTTCACCTCGCCGGCGTAGAGGACCGCGTTGCGCCCCTTGCCGACGTCGACGAACGCGGCCTCCATGCTCGGCAGCACGTTCTGCACGCGGCCGAGGTAGACGTTGCCCACCATCGACGCCTGCGACTGCTGCGAGACGTAGTGCTCCACGAGCACGCCGTCCTCGAGCACGGCGATCTGCGTGCGGCCGTCGCGCTCGCGCACGACCATCGACCGGTTCACGGACTCGCGGCGCGCGAGGAACTCGGCCTCGGTGATGATCTGGCGGCGGCGCCCGGCGTCGCGGCCCTCGCGGCGGCGCTGACGCTTCGCCTCGAGTCGCGTCGAGCCCTTGAGGGCCGTGACCTCGTCGCGGTCGCGGGTGCGCGCCACGGCGGCCTCGGCCCGCTCCTGGCGGGTGCCGCGCCGACGACGGCGACGGCGACGGCTCGAGGCGGAGTCGCCGCCGTCGTCCTCGCCCTGCTCGTCGCCCTGCTCACCGGCGTGGTCCTCGCCGCGGTCGTCGCCCTGCTCGTCGGCGTCCGCCTCGGCGGGGCGCTCGTCCTCGCGGGCACCCTCGTCGGAGTCCTCGTCGAGGTCGCCGTCGGAGCCGGCCTCACCCTCGGGGCGGCGACCGCCGCGACGGCCACGCCCACCCCGGCGACGGCGCCGGCGCGGACGGATCTCGTCGTCCTCGCCCTCCTCGTCGCTCAGGTCCTCCGGGCCCAGGTCGACGAGCTCGACGCCCTCGGCCACGAGCTCGGACTCGATCGCGCCGACCTCCTCGACCGCGGCGGCCTCGTCCTCGCTGAGCTCGACGTCGGCGACCGCGGGCGCCTCGACCGGCGACTCGACAGGCTCCACGACCGGCGCCGCGTCGGCGGCGGGCTCCTCGACGGGGGCCTCCGGAGCCGACTGCTCGGCGGGGTCCGCGACCTTCGCCGCACGGGTGCCGCGCGTGGCACGGCGCGAGCGGGTCCGCGTCGGCTCGCCCTTCGACGCCTCGACGGCGGAAGCCTTCTCGGGCGCGCTCGTCGCCGCCTCGGGCTCGGTCGCGGTCGCCGTCTCCTCGGCCGGGGCGTCGTGCGGGCGCGGCGGGCCGGCGGGAGCCTGGGCGCGGCGGGACCGGCGCGCGGTCGACAGGTCGGGGGCCTGGAACAGCACGGCGGTCGTCGCGAGCCGCGGGGTGGCCGACCCGCCGCCCCTCGCGGCCGGCGACCGCGGTGCGGCCTGCTCGGCGGACGCCTCCGCGGCGCTCTCGGCCGGCTTCGCCGAGGCCTTCTCGGTGGCCTTCTCGGCGGTCTTCTCGGCGGTCTTCTTCGCGGCCTTCTCGGTGTCCTTCTCGGTGGACTTCTCCCCGGCCGAGGCCTTGCGCGTGGCGGTCTTCCGGGTCGTCTTCTTCGCCGGAGCCTTCGTCGCGGGGGCGGGCCCGGCGGCCTCGGCCTGCGCGACCTCCTCGGCCGTCTCGGCGGGAGCCTCCGCCTTCGGCGCGGCGGTCCGACGGGCACGGGTCCGGGCGGTGCCCGACGCGCCACGCCCCGTGGCGGGTGCAGCCTCGGCCTCGGCGGCGGGGGCGTCGCCGGCCGGCTCCGCCTCGACGGGCTTCGCGGCAGGCTCGGCCGCGGGCTCCGCGGCGGGCTCCGCGGCGGGCTGCGCGCCGGTGGCGCGGGTGGCGCGGCGCCGCGTGCGTGCCGGCTTCTCGGCCGCGGCGTCGGCCGCGCGGCCGGCGGGGCCCTCCGGCAGGACGATGTCGGCGAGGGACGCGCTGGCCCCGGCGGACGCGTCGGCCTGGGCGTCGGCGCGCTCCGGCAGCACGAGGTCGGAGAGAGACGACGGCGGCGCCACGTCGGGCGTGGCGGCGGGGGCGGCGGCCTGCTCGGCCTGCGGGCCCGTCGGGGCGGCAGCGGGCCGGGTGGCGCGACGACGGGCGGGCTTGCGGGCGGCGTCGGTCGGGTTGTCGGACGTCACGGAAGGCGCTCCAGCTCCGGCGGCCCCGCCCCCACACGTGCGGGCCACCGGTGGTCGTCGTCGGACAGGCGCGCTGCTCGGCGCGCCGGCCGACGGAAGTCTCGGTTCCGGCTGCGGCACCGCGCTCTTCGCGGACGCGCCGCCGGGCCTCGTGCCTGGCGGCGGCATCGCGTGCGGATCGCGAGTGCTGCGAGCTCGTGGGCCGCCCCGGGATGTGGGCCAGGACGGCTTCGGACCAGTATCGCATCCTGAGCGCCCCACCGCGTGACCCACCGCCGCACGGCGCGGTCGGACACCGAGCAGGCGCCGCGCCGGCTTGACTTGTGAAGACCTTCACTACTTAGATCGTGAAAGTCTTCACGAACCCCGTCCCGTGACGACGACAGCACTGGTCGTGCGCCCGCACACCGGTGGTCCTACGGTCGAAGGACCGCTCCGACGAGTGAGCAAGGAGAACCCGTGGACGCCCTCGCACTGGCCCGCTGGCAGTTCGCCATCACGACCGTCTATCACTTCATCTTCGTCCCGCTGACCATCGGTCTCGCACCGCTGGTCGCCGGGATGCAGACGGCGTGGGTCGTCACCAAGAAGGAGCGCTGGCTCCGGCTGACCAAGTTCTTCGGCAAGCTCCTGCTGATCAACTTCGCGCTGGGCGTGGTCACCGGCATCTGGCAGGAGTTCCAGTTCGGGATGGCGTGGAGCGAGTACTCCCGCTTCGTGGGCGACGTCTTCGGCGCGCCGCTCGCGATGGAGGCGCTGGCCGCCTTCTTCGTCGAGTCGGTCTTCCTCGGCCTGTGGATCTTCGGCTGGGACCGCGTGTCGAAGAAGGTGCACCTCGCGGCGATCTGGCTGTTCGCGCTCGCGACGAACCTCTCGGCGTTCTTCATCCTCGCCGCGAACTCGTGGATGCAGCACCCGGTCGGCACGATCTTCAACGAGGAGACCGGCCGCGCCGAGATGGAGTCGATCGGCGCCGTGCTCAGCAACAACACGCTGTGGGCCGCCTTTCCCCACACCATTTCGGCCGCGTTCCTCACCGCCGGCACGTTCGTGTGCGGCGTCGCCACCTGGTGGATGGTGCGGCTCGTGCGCAGCAGGAAGCCGGAGAACGTCGAGAAGGCGCGCACCGTCTACCGGCCCGCGGTCCTCGTCGGCGTGTGGACCATGATCATCGCCGGCGCCGGCGTGATCTGGTCCGGCGACCTCCAGGGCAAGCTCATGTACGAGCAGCAGCCGGGCAAGATGTCGTCGGCCGAGGCCCTGTGCGAGGGCACCGAAGCCGCCGAGTTCTCCATCCTCGCCGTCGGCCCCCTGTACGCCGGGTGCGAGGACGTGGACCACCTCATCTCCGTGCCCGGCGTCACCAGCTTCCTGGGCACCGGCCACTTCTCCGGCCCCGAGTCCTACCTGCCCGGCGTCTACGACGTGCAGGAGCAGTACACCGAGCGGTACGGCGACGTCACCGCCTCGGGCGAGCCCGTCACCTACACCCCGCCGCTGGCCATCACCTACTGGTCGTTCCGGCTCATGATCGGCCTCGCGGTGTTCTCCCTGGCGCTCGCGCTGACGGCGCTGTGGGCCACCCGCAAGGGCAGGGTGAGCGACAGCGTCTGGCTGAGCAGGCTCGGCCTCCTCGCGATCCCGACACCGTTCCTCGCCTGCTCGTTCGGGTGGATCTTCACAGAGGTCGGCCGCCAACCCTGGGTGGTGGCGCCCAACCCGACGGGGATCGACCAGGTGCGGCTCCTCACCGAGCGCGGCGTGTCCACAGCGGTGCCGGCGGGGGTGATCCTCACGTCGATGATCGTGCTCACCCTCGTCTACGCGGTGCTCGCCGTCGTCTGGTACCGCCTCATGCACCGGTACGCGGTCGAGGGCGTCCCCGACGTCGTCCGCGACGAGTCGCCGGAGGCGCAGGACCCCGACGACGCCGACCGCCCGCTGTCCTTCGCCTACTGAGCGCCATCGCGTAGCTGGCATCGAGACCGAGACTGGGAGACCCATGGACCTCGCGATCCTCTGGTTCGTCATCATCGCCGTCCTGTGGACCGGCTACCTCGTGCTCGAGGGCTTCGACTTCGGCGTCGGCATGCTGCTGTCGATCCTGCCGCGCGGCGGCAAGGAGCAGCGCGACAAGGAGCGTCGGGTGCTGATCAACACGATCGGGCCGGTGTGGGACGGGAACGAGGTGTGGCTGCTCACCGCGGGCGGCGCCACGTTCGCCGCCTTCCCGGAGTGGTACGCCACGATGTTCTCCGGCTTCTACCTGCCGCTGCTGATCATCCTGCTGGGCCTCATCGCCCGCGGCGTCGCGTTCGAGTACCGCGGCAAGATCTCCGACACCCGCTGGGCGCGGCGCTGCGACGTCGCCATCCAGTTCGGGTCGTGGGTCCCCTCGATCATGTGGGGCGTGGCGTTCGGCAACCTCGTGCGCGGGCTGCTGCTGAACGAGTCCCACCAGTACGTGGGCGGGTTCTGGGCGCTGCTCAACCCGTTCGCCCTGCTCGGCGGCCTCACGACGCTGGTGCTCTTCCTCCTGCACGGCAGCGTCTTCGTGGCCCTCAAGACCGACGGCGACGTGCGCGAGCGCGCGGGCCGGCTCGCGGCGGCGCTGTCGGTCGTGGCGCTCGTCGTCGCGGGCGGCTGGGCGGTCTGGGCGCAGGTCGCCTACTCGGTCACCTGGACGTGGGCGGCCGTCGCGGTCGCGGCCCTCGCGCTGGTCGGCGTGGTCGTGGCCGCCCGGGCGCGGCGGGAGGGCTGGGCGTTCACGCTGTCGGCCGTCGCCATCGCGAGCGCCGTCGTGCTGATCTTCGGCTCCATGTACCCCGACGTCATCCCCGCCCTCGACGGCGGCGAGGCCCTCACGGTGGCGGAGGCGGCCTCGACGCCCTACACCCTCACCGTGATGTCGTGGGTCGCGGTGGTGCTCACGCCGCTCGTGATCGCCTACCAGGCGTGGACGTACTGGATCTTCCGCCGGCGCCTCTCCAGCAAGGACATCCCCGCCCCGGCCGGGCTGTCGTGGCAGAAGATCAAGGACGCGGCGTTCTGACGCGCGCCTTGTCGTCGATACTGACCGCTGTGCCGACCCCTGGCCTGATCCCGTGAAGCCCCTCGACCCCCGCCTGCTGCGGCGTGCGCGCGCGGCCCGGTGGTACGTCGCCCTGACCGCGGCCCTCGGCGTCGCCGCCGCCGGGGCCGTCGTGCTCCAGGCCTTCGCCATCGCGCACACCCTCGGGCCGGCGGTCACGGCGGGCAGCGCGGGCGCGCCGCTCGCCCTGGCCGACGTCGCGCCGTGGCTCGGGGCGCTCGTCGCCGCGATCGCCGCACGCGCCCTGATCGCCTGGGCGCAGGAGCGGTACGCGCAGAAGGCGGCGGCCGACGTCGTGGCCGAGCTGCGCGAGCAGGTCGTGGCGCACGCCGTGGCGCTGGGCCCGCGGCCGGCCGGAGACGGCAGCGAGGGCGAGGGACCCGCCGCCACGGCGACGCTCGCCACACGCGGCCTGGACGACCTGGGCCCGTACCTCGTGCGCTACCTGCCCCAGCTGCTGCTCACGGCGATCCTCACCCCGGTGCTCGTGCTGGTCGTGCTCGGCCTGGACTGGGTCTCCGCGCTGATCTGCGTCGTGACGCTGCCGCTCGTGCCGCTGTTCATGTGGCTGGTCGGCGTCATGACCGCGGGCGCCTCCGAGCGTCGGCTGCGCACCATCGAGCGGCTCGGGTCGCAGGTGCTCGACCTGCTGGCCGGGCTGCCGACCCTGCGGGCCTTCGGTCGCGAGATCGGGCCCGGCGCCCGCGTCCGCTCCCTCGGCGACGCGTCGCGGCGCGCCACGATGGGCACGCTGCGGATCGCGTTCCTGTCCGGGATGGTGCTGGAGCTGCTCACCACGCTGTCGGTCGCGATCGTCGCCGTCGGCGTCGGCCTGCGCCTCGTCGAGGGGATGATCGCCCTGGTGCCCGCCATCGCCGTGCTCGTGCTCGCGCCCGAGGTCTACCTGCCGCTGCGCCGCGTCGGCGCAGAGTTCCACGCGTCCACCGACGGCCTCGCCGCCGCCGAGCGGGCCTTCGCCCTCCTCGAGCGGCCGACCCCGACCGCGGGCACCACGCCCGCGCCGGCCCTCGCCGGCGCGACCCTCGTGCTCGACGGCGTCGGCGTGCGCGCCGGCGACCGCGGCGTCCTCGCCCCCGCCGGGCTCACGGCGCGGGTGCCGCTCGGCACCGGCCGCCCCGGCGGCGGCAGGGTCGTCGCGCTGCGCGGCCCCAGCGGTGCGGGCAAGTCGACGGCGGCGCTCGTCCTCCTGGGGCTGCTGCGCCCCGACGAGGGCCGGGTGCTCGTCGAGCCCGTCGCGCAGGGCGTCGGCGGGGCTCCCGTCGACGTGGGCCCCGTCGACCTGGCCGACGTCGACCTGGCCACCTGGTGGCCGCAGGTCACGTGGGTGCCGCAGCGCCCCACCCTGGCCCCCGGCACGGTGCGCGACGCCGTGACGGACGGTCGCCCGGTGCCCGACGACGCCCTGGCCGCCGCCGCCCGCACCACCGGCCTGGACGACGTCGTCACGGCGCTGCCGCTGGGGTGGGACACCCCGGTCGGGCTCGGCGGCACCGGCCTCAGCGTCGGGCAGCGGCAGCGGGTCGCGCTCGCGGCCGCGCTGCTGGACGGGGAGGCCCCCGATGACGGCGCTCCCCCGCCCCTCGTGCTGCTCGACGAACCCACCGCGCACCTCGACGCCCGCGGCGAGCAGGTCGTGCTCGACACCGTGCGCGCCTGGCGTGACGCCGGGCGCACCGTCGTCGTCGTGGCGCACCGGGCGTCGCTGCTGGCGCTCGCGGACCAGGTGGTGGACGTCGCCGCGCGCGCCGTCGGGCAGGCCGAGGCGGTGGCGTCGTGAACGCCGCCACCCGCCCCGCCGACCCGCTGCGCCGGGTGCTGCCCATGCTGGAGGTGCGCTGGGCCCGCGTGGCGCGCGCCGTCGCGCTCGGCACCCTGGCGCTCGGGTTCTCCGTGGGCCTGGCCGCCGCCGCGGCATGGCTCATCGCCCGCGCGTCGCAGATGCCGCCCGTGCTGCAGCTCTCGGTGGCCGTCGTGGCCGTGCGCGCCTTCGGCACCGGCCGCGGCGTGCTGCGCTACCTCGAGCGGCTCGCCTCCCACGACGTCGCGCTGCGCGGCATGGCCGCCCTGCGCGCCAACCTCTACGACGCGCTGGCCCGCGGGCCGGTGACGCGCGTGATCGCGCTGCGCCGCGGCGACCTCCTCGCCCGCGTGGGCGCCGACGTGGACGCGGTGGGCGACGTCGTCGTGCGGGCGCTGATCCCGGCCGGGGTGGCCGCGTGCGTGGGGCTCGGCTCCGTGGTCCTGGTGGGGGCGTTCCTGCCCGCCGCGGGCGCCACCCTGCTCGGGTGCCTGCTGCTCACGGGCGTGCTGGCGCCGTGGCTGGCGTCCCGCGCGGCGGCGTCGGTCGAGCGCCGGGGCGCCGCCGCCCGGGCCGAGGTGACCGGGCGCGCACTCGAGCTGCTGGAGGACGGTCAGCAGCTGCGCGTCGCCGGCCGGCTCGACGACCGGCTCGCCGGCCTGCGCGCCGCGGACGCGCGGCTCACCCGCTCCACCGACGACGGCGCGCGCGTCTCCGGCACGTCGGCCGCGATCGACGCCGGGGCGCAGACCCTCGCCGTGCTGTGCTCGCTGCTGCTCGGGCTCCCCGCCGTCGCGGCGGGCACGCTGACGCCCGTCGAGCTGGCGGTCGTCGTGCTCACGCCGCTCGCCGTCTTCGAGGCGACGTCGACGCTGCCCGCCGCCGCCGTCCAGCTGCGCCGGTCGCGGGAGGCCGCGCGCCGGCTGGTGGCCCTCCTGCCCGACCTGACGGACACCCAGCCCACCGGGGTACGCCGCACGTCTGACACGCTGCTGGAGCTCGACGCCGTCGACGCCGGCTGGGCGGACCGCACCGTGGTCGCCGGCGTCGACCTCGCGCTGCGGCCTGGCGGCGTCGTCGCGCTGGCGGGACCGTCCGGCGTGGGCAAGACGACGCTGCTGCTCACGGCAGCCGGGTTGCTGCCGTCGCGCTGCGGCGCCGTCCGGGCGGGCGACGGCGGCGCGCTGTTCGTCGCCGAGGACGGGCACCTGTTCGGCACCACCGTGCTGGAGAACCTCCGCGTCGCACGGCCCGACGTCACCGCGGACGACGCGCGCGACGCGCTCGCGGCCGTCGGCCTGGACGCCTGGCTCGCCGGGCTGCCCGACGGCCTGGACGCCATGCTCGGCCCGGACGGCGCCGACGTCTCCGGCGGCGAGCGCCGGCGGCTCCTGATCGCCCGGGCCCTGCTGACGCCCGCCCGCGTGCTCCTCGTCGACGAGCCCGCGGAGCACCTCGACGACGCCACCGCCGACGCCCTCGTCGCCACCCTCGCGGCGCACGCCCGCGACACCGGGCGCGCGGTCGTCGTGGCGTCGCACCGCCTCACGCCGCTCGCCGTCGCGGACGAGGTGCTGCTGCTCGGCACCGCCGACGGCGACGCCACGGGCAGCCCGGGGGGCGCCCCGGCGCGGGTGGTCACGCGCGGCCCGCACGGCACGCTGCTGCGCGAGGACGCGGGCTATGCCTGGGCCGTGAGCCAGGAGGGGGCGCTCGCGGGTCCTCCCGTCGGCTGACCCGGCCCGTCGCCGTCCACCCCAGGGATGACGCCCCGGGCCGCGGAGCGCGGCTAGCGTCCGATGGTGATCACCATCGAGTCCCTCACCAAGCGGTACGGCGGCTTCGCGGCCGTCGACGACGCGTCGTTCACGGCCGCCCCCGGGCGGGTGACGGGCTTCCTGGGGCCCAACGGCGCCGGCAAGTCCACGACGCTGCGCATCCTGGTCGGCCTCGCCGAGCCGACGTCGGGCAGCGCGCGCGTGCTCGGCCGCCGGTACGGCGACCTACCGAACCCGGGGCTCGAGGTCGGGGTGCTGCTGGACGCGTCGGCGCAGCACGGCGGCCGGACGGGCCGCGAGACCCTCGACCTCGCCCGGCGCACGATGGGTCTGCCCGCAGCCCGGGTGGACGCCATGCTCGACCTCGTGGGCCTCACCGGCACCGAGAGCCGGCGCCGGGTCCGCGACTACTCGCTCGGGATGCGCCAGCGCCTCGGGATCGCCACCGCCCTCCTGGGCGACCCGCGGGTGCTCGTGCTCGACGAGCCCGCGAACGGGCTCGACCCGGCCGGGATCCGCTGGATGCGCGACCTCCTGCGCGGCTTCGCCGACGACGGCGGCACGGTGCTGCTCTCCAGCCACCTGCTCGCCGAGATCGAGATGATCGCCGACGACATCGTCATGATCGGCCGGGGCCGCATCGTCGCCTCCGGGCCTACCCGCGACCTGCTCGCGGGGGTCGGCACCCTCGTGCGGTCCGACGACGCCGCGGCGCTCGGCGCAGCACTCTCGGCGGCGGGGTTCCAGGTCACACCCACCGCCGACGGGGCGGTCGCGACCGACGCCGACCTGGCGGCCGCGGGGCGCGTCGCCTTCGGCGCCGGCCTCGCCGTGACGGAGCTGCGGACCGCCGACGGCGCCGGCCTGGAGGAGATGTTCCTCGAGCTCACTGCCGCCGACCAGCGCGACCCCGCATCGACCGTCACCACGAACGGAGCCGCCGCATGACCGCCGTCGACACCACCGCCTCCGAACGCCCCGCCCCGACCCTGGCCGGGAACCGCAGGCCCGCGCCCGTGCCGATGACCCGCCTTGTCGACGTCGAGGTGCGCAAGATGCTCGACACCCGCGCCGGCGCGTGGCTGCTGGTCTCCATCGCGCTCATCGCCGGTGCCGTGGTCGGTGCCGTGGCGGTGTGGGGGCGCGACGACGAGGTCGGCTTCGCCTCGTTCACGTCCATGATCGGGTTCCCGATGCAGCTCGTGCTGCCGATGGTGGCCGTCCTGGCCGTCACCAGCGAGTGGAACCAGCGCAGCGCCCTGACGACCTTCGCGCTGGTGCCCCGCCGCGGCCGGGTCGTCCTCGCGAAGGGGGTCGCGACCGTCGCGGTGGCGGTGGCCGCCGGCGTCGTGCAGCTCGCCGCCGCGGCCCTGGGCACCTTCGCCGCCTCCGCGTTCCGCGGTATCGACCCCGCCTGGGACCTGACGCTCGAGCAGGCGTCGCGGGCAGCGCTGCTCGACGTCGTGGCCCTCGCCGTGGGCTTCGGGTTCGCCGTGCTGATCCGGGCGTCCGCGCCGGCCCTGGTGGCCTACCTCGGGTTCGTCCTGATCCTGCCGTCCCTGTCCGGCATGATCGCCGGCCTCGCCCCGTGGTGGGCCGAGCACGGCTCCTGGCTCGACCTGAGCCTGGCGATGAGCGTGCTCGGCGCGCCGGCGGTCACCGACGAGCAGTGGGCCCAGCTCGGGACGGCGGGGCTCGTGTGGATCGGGCTGCCGCTCGCCGTCGGCATGCGGCGGCTGCTGCGGGTCGAGATCCGCTAGCCGCCCTGACCGGAGGCGCCGAGCACCGCCATCGCCGCGGCGCGGCCGGGAATGCCGCTCACTCCCCCGCCGCGCCGCGCGCCCGCGCCGGCCAGCAGCACGCGCGGGTGCGCGGTCTCCACGCCCCAGGAGCCCGGGCGGTCGAGGCCGGCCTCGTCGTCGTCCGGCGCCCACGGCCACGACAGGTCGCGGTGGAAGATGTGACCGCCCGGCAGGCCGACATCCCCCTCCAGGTCCACGGGGCTGCGGGCCTCGAGGCAGGGACGCCCCTCGGCGTCGCGCAGCAGCACGTCCTCGATCGGCTCGGCAAGGACCGCGTCCAGCGACGCGAGCGTGGCCGCGAGCGCCCGCTCCCGGGTGGCGTCGTGCGTGGCGGCGTCGCCTCGGAACAGCCGCGCGGGCATGTGCAGGCCGAACAGGGTGAGCGTGTGGGCGCCCGACGCGCGCAGCTCCGGCCCGAGGATCGACGGGTCCGTCAGGGAGTGGCAGTACGTCTCGCACGGCGGCAGGTCGGGGATCTGCCCCGACGCCGCCTGCGCGTGCGCGGCCCGGAGCTGCGCGGCCGACTCGTTGACGTGGAAGGTGCCCCCGAACGCGGCGGCCGGGTCGACGCCGTCGCGGAGCCGGGGCAGGCGGCGCAGCAGGAGGTTCACCTTGAGCTGGGCGCCCTCGGGCGGCGCGGACGTGGCGCGGCCCGACGGCGCCGCGCCGGCCGCGGCCAGCAGGCGATCGAGGGTGGCGGGCGCCGCGCCGCACAGCACCGTGCCCGCCGCGACCTCATGGTCACGACCGTCCTCGTCGGTCCACGCGACCCGCGCCTCGCCGCCGCTGCCGGGGTCGACGGCGGACACCGCGGCCCGCGTCATGACGGTGGCGCCGGCGGCGACGGCCGCGTCCCGCAGCGCCCCGGACACGGCGCCCATGCCGCCCACCGGCACGTCCCAGTCCCCGGTCCCGCCGCCGATCACGTGGTAGACGTAGCAGCGGTTCTGCGCCAGCGAGCCCTCGTCGAGGTCGGCGAACGTGCCGATCAGCCCGTCGGTGGCGACGACGCCCCGCACGACGTCGGAGGCGAACCGCTCGCGCAACGCCTCCCCCAGCGGCCGCTCGACGAGGTCGCGCCAGGTCGCGGCGTCGTCCACGAGGGCGCGGGCCTCGGCCCGCGACGGCAGCGGCTCGGTGAGCGTCGGGAAGAGCCGGCTCGCCAGTCGGCCGGTGGCGGCGTACCAGCGCTGCCACGCCGCGTGGTCGTCCGCCGCGCCGACGGCCGCGAACGAGCCCCGCGTGGCGGCGTCGTCCCCGGTGTCGACGAGCAGGCCGGCGTCCCCCACGGGCGTGTACGACGAGTACCGGCGGCGCCGGAGGGTCACCGGCAGAGCCAGCTCCTCGACGATCCGGCGCGGCAGGAGCGACACGAGGTAGGAGTAGCGCGACAGCCGCGCGTCCACGCCCGGGAACACCCGCGCCGACACCGCCGCGCCGCCCACGTGGTCGAGGCGTTCGAGCACCAGCACGCTGCGCCCCGCCCGCGCCAGGTACGCGGCCGCCGTGAGCCCGTTGTGCCCGCCGCCCACCACGACGGCGTCGTAGCGGGCGGCCGCCGGGCGGTGCTCCGCCGTCATGCGCCGAGGCGGGCCAGGAACAGCGCCTCCCCCACCGCCAGGTTCTCGATCTCGCTCGGGTGGACGCTCTCGTTCGGCGCGTGGATGAGGCAGGCCGGCTCCTCGACGCCGAGCAGCACGATCGCCGCGTCGGGGTACTGGCCCGCGAGGATGTTGCACAACGGGATGGACCCGCCCTGCCCGGCGGTCACGGTGGCGCGGCCGTAGGCGTCCGCGAGCGCCGTGGAGAGGGTCTCGAAGACGTGCCCCTCGGTGCGGGCGGCGAACGGCTGGCCCGGCGTGTCCCTCTCCACGGTGACGCGCACGCCCCACGGCGCGTGCGCCTCGAGGTGCGCGACCAGCTTGTCCTGCAGATCGCGGGCGTCCGCGCCGGGCGGCACGCGCAGGTTGAGACGGGCCGCGGCGCGCGGCTGGATCGCCGCGGCCGACCCGACGACGGACGGCGCGTCGATGCCGAGGATCGTCACGACCGGGCGGGCCCACAGCATGTCGGCCACGGCGCCGTCGCCGAGCAGCCGCGTGCCCGGCAGCGCGCCCGCGTCGGCACGGAACTGGTCGGCGTCGTACCCGACGCCCGGCCACGCCCCCGAGGCCTCCACGCCGTCGATCGTCGTGTTCCCCTCGGTGTCGCGCAGCGAGGCCAGGAGCGCGACCAGCGCCGCGAGGGCGTCGGGCGCGGCGCCGCCGAACATGCCCGAGTGGATCTCGCCCTCGAGCGCCTCCACGCGCACGACGACGCTCGTCGCGCCGCGCAGCGACACGGTGAGCGTGGGCAGGCCGAGCGTCG
The DNA here is from genome assembly GCF_044389385.1 of Isoptericola sp. NPDC019571. NCBI lineage: Bacteria > Bacillati > Actinomycetota > Actinomycetes > Micrococcales > Promicromonosporaceae > Isoptericola > Isoptericola sp. NPDC019571. Next base: position 223,125 of record NZ_JBIRXZ010000003.1, on the reverse strand, counting down.
CGTTGCCGGTGTCCTGGATGAGCATCGCGTCGGCGGCCAGGGCGCCCGGGGTCGCCTCCACCCAGCCGTCGAGGCCGCCGGTGCCCTGCTCCTCCGAGCCCTCGATCACGATGCGCACGCCCACCGGCAGGTCGTCGCCCACCAGCGACCGCAGCGCCCGCAGCGCCGTGAGGTGCGTGACGATGTTGCCCTTGCAGTCCGCCGCGCCGCGGCCGTAGAGCCGGCCGTCACGCTCCGTGAGCTCGAACGGCGGCGTGGTCCAGGCGGCGTCGTCGAGCGGCGGCTGCACGTCGTAGTGGGCGTACAGCAGCACGGTCGGGGCGCCGGGCGGGCCGGGCCGGTACCCGACGACGACGTCCGAGCCGTCGGGGGTGCGCTCGCGACGCGCGTCGTCGATGCCCTCGGCGCGGAACGCGTCGACCACCCACCGGGCCGCGCGCTCGCACTCCTCGCGCGGGAAGAGCCGCTCGTCCGCGACGGACGGGATGGCGACCAGGGTGCGCAGGTCGTCGAGCGCCCGCGGCAGCAGCGGCGCGACGGCGGCGCGCACGGCCTCGACGTCGGTGGCGGTCATGAGGTCTCCTCGGTGCTGGCATCGGTGCTGGGATCGCTGGTGGGCTCGCCGGTGGGCTCGCCGGCGGGCTGAGTGGTGGTGTCGTCCAGGTTCAGCGAGTCGACGTAGGCGTCGAACTCGTCGAGCTGGTCGGGGCAGTAGGTCTCGATCACGAGGCGGTCGCCCTCGAGGCGGCGCTCGTCGAGCACGGAGGGCCGCAGGCCCGGGCCGGCGGCGCCGTTCGCCGAGCCCAGGTTCGCCGTGGCGTCCACGAGCGCGGCGGGATCGGTGCAGAACCCGCCGCCGTCGGACCCGAGCACCCGGGCGATGGTCTCCTCCGAGAAGGCCGTGATGCCGATGTCGGCGAACGCGGCGTGCAGGGTCGCGGCCTTCTGCTCCGCCTCGCGCTCGTCCTGCCGGTCCTGGTGGCCGGCGAACTGGATCATCATGATCGCGCCGAGCAGGAGCAGCAGGACCGCGGCCGCCGTGTAGGTGATCCAGCGTCGCTGACCGCCGGTCCCGCGCCCGGCCTCGTGCGACGGCGTCGTGGTGCTCATCTCACGCCTCCGGCTCGTCGGTCGCGGCCACCTCGGGCGCGGGCTGCCGCCACGACGGCTTCCGCAGCCGGAGGAAGAGCCACGGGATGAGCAGGCCGATGATGCCGAGCCCGCCGCCGACGATGAGGATGTAGGTCCACACGGAACCGCTGGAGAACTGCGCGGGCGGCACGAACCCGATGATCATCGCGGCCACCGAGGCGAGGAACCCCACCACGCACAGGACCCCGAGCGCGGGGGCGCGATAGCCGCGCGGGTGGTCGGGCGCCGTGCGGCGCAGCCGCATCGCGGCGACGAACAGCAGCAGGTACATGATCAGGTACACCTGCGTGGTGATGACCGACAGGATCCAGTACGCGCTGGAGACGTCGGGGATGAACGCGTACAGCAGCGCGATGACCGTGGTGAACACGCCCTGGGCGACGAGGATGTTCTGCTGCACGCCGTTCTTGTTGAGCCGCTGCAGGAAGGGCGGCATGTAGCCCTCCTCGCGCGCCACCGTCAGCAGGCCCTTCGACGGCCCGGCGAGCCAGGTGAGCATGCCGCCGATCGACGCCGCGATGAGCATGAGGCCGAGGATCGGCGTCAGCCACGACACCCCGAAGTTGGCGAAGAACGCGTCGAACGCCTGCATGACGCCCGCGGTGAGGGAGAGCTGGTCGGCCGGGATCACCCAGCTGATCGCGACCGCCGGGAGGATGAAGATCACCAGCACCAGCCCGATCGCCAGGAACATCGCGCGCGGGAACTCCTTGCCCGGGTTGCGCAGCGTGTTCACGTGCACGGAGTTCATCTCCATGCCGGCGTACGACAGGAAGTTGTTGACGATGAGCACGAGGGAGGCGATGCCCGTCCACTGCGGCAGCAGGTGGGACGCGTCCATCGGGGCCGCCGACTGGTTGCCCTGCCCGAGGAACACGATGCCCAGGACGACGAGGATCGCCGCCGGGATCAGCGTGCCGATGATCAGCCCGGCGCTGGACAGGCCCGCCACCGTCTTCGTGCCCTGCGACGACACCCACACGCCGGCCCAGTAGATGACGACGATGACGATGGCCACGTACACGCCGTTGGACGCCAGGGCCGGGTTGATGACGTAGGCGAACGTGCTGGCCACGTACCCCAGCAGGCTCGGGTAGTAGAAGATCGTCATCGCGAACTGGCACCACACGGCCAGGAAGCCGAGCGGCTTGGACAGGCCCTCCGCCACCCACCGGTACACGCCCCCCGACCAGCCGGACGCCAGCTCCGCCGAGACGAGCGACGTCGGCAGCAGGAAGACCAGCGCCGGCACCACGTACAGGAACACGGCCGCGAGCCCGTAGACCGCCATCGTCGGCGCGGCCCGGAGGCTCGCCACGGACGACGTGATCATGAACGCGAGCGTGATCCACGTGACGTAGTTGCGCGGCGTGCGCGCCGTCATCGCCTGCCGCACCTGCTCGCGGTTCGGCGGCGCCGTCCCCGTCCCCGACGTCGTCATGCCGACCTCCTCGACACTCTGCCCATCCGGCGGACGCCGGCCTCTCGCACGATATGAGCGCAGGTCACGAGGCGCACGGCGAACGGCACCGAACCACCCGCCGGCGGGCTGCTAACGTCGCGAGGCGTGAAGCTCCTCGTGCCCGGCAACGTGCCCTTCGACCTGACGATCGACGTCCCCGGCGTGGAGGTGGCGCGCTACGTGATGCGCGACCCGGTGCCGGAGGAGCACACCGACGCCGACGCCCTGGTCACCTGGTCCAGCCCGCAGCGGGTCATGGAGGACGCCGCGCGCCGGATGCCGCACCTGCGCTGGGTGCAGACCCTCAACGCCGGCCCTGACCAGGCGCTCGCCGCCGGTTTCGCGCCCGACGTCGTCATCTCCTCGGGGCGTTCCCTGCACGACGCGACCGTCGCCGAGCACACCCTCGCGCTCGTCCTCGCCTCCGTGCGGCGCCTCGACCGCACACTCGAGGCCCAGCACGAGCGCCGCTGGGACCGAGACCTCGGCAAGGAGCAGGCGAACCACGAGTCGCAGTTCACGCTGCACGGCGCCCGGGTCACGATCTGGGGCTTCGGCTCCATCGCCGCCGTCCTCGCCCCGCTGCTGGCGGCGCTCGGCGCGCGCGTGACCGGCGTCGCGTCGTCGGCGGGCGAGCGGTACGGCTTCCCCGTGGTGGCGTCGATCGACGAGGTCGCGCCCACGACCGACGTGCTCGTCTCGCTGCTCCCCGCGACCGAGGCGACGCACCACGCGGCGGGCGCCCGCGTGCTCGGCCTGCTGCCCGCGCACGCGCGGTTCGTCAACGCCGGCCGCGGGGCCACCGTCGACGAGGAAGCGCTGGTCGCAGCCCTCCGCGACGGCACGATCGCCGGCGCCGCGCTCGACGTCACCGAGACCGAGCCGCTGCCCGAGGACTCGCCGCTGTGGGACGCCCCGCACCTCATCCTCACGCCGCACGTCGCGGGCGGGCGGCCGCAGGGCGCGGCCGGCTTCGTCGCCGAGCAGGTACGGGCCTGGCAGGCCGACGGCGCCGCCGGGCTGCGCAACGTCGTCGCGCGCTGACGCCCCACCGATCCGCCGGGGATCAGGCGCCCAGCGCCAGCCCCGCCGCGGCGCCGGCGGCCAGCAGCCCGACGGCCGGCGTCCACCACCGGTCGTCGGCCCGGGCGAACCGGGTGCCCCGCACCCGCTTCGAGACACCCACGTAGCGCCCGTCCCCCACGACGCGGGCCAGCAGGACGACCAGGGCCACGACGCCGAGTCCACGCCACCAGCCCCCGTCGGCACCGACGGCGAGGGCGACGATCATCGCCGCGTAGGAGACGAGCGCCACGACGACGGCCAGCGTCGCGACCGGCCCCGGCCGGACCACGGGCTCGCGGGTGCCGCGGCGCTGCGGCAGCACCCGGCCCGCCCCGGCCGTCGCGCCCGACGCCCAGGCGGCGTGGAAGCCGGCGGCGACGAGCGCGGCGAGGACGGCGGCCCCGGCGCCCGCCCACAACGCTGCCTCGGGGATCGCCCCGCCGGCCCCGAGGGCGAGCAGTCCCGCCGCGGCGAAGATCGGCCAGGCGAGGTGGCCGGGCACGAAGGCGAAGATCAGGGTTCCGGTGGCCAGGCACAGCACGCCGACGGTGACCGGCACGGACCAGCCGAGCAGCATCGCGGCGAGCGCGTACCAGGCGAGCGACAGCGCGTGCCAGACGGCGCGGATCAGCCGGCCGTCCCAGGGATGCGCGAGCCGGGTGCGCCAGCCGGGCGAGGCGAGGAGCGGGCGGACGATCACGTGCTCCCCGAGCACGGCGTGCAGCGTGGCGACGACGGCGAGCAGGACGGCGGCGGCGATCGACATCGGATCCTCCATACGGTGGCGTACGGTCACGGTAACCGTACGGTGGCGTATGTTCAACGGATGGGTTCGCTCTCCGCCGCCGACTGGGTCCGCGCCGCCGCCGGGAGGCTCGCAGCGGACGGCGTCGACGCCGTCCGCGTCGAGCCCCTCGCGCGCGAGCTCGGCGTCTCCAAGGGCAGCTTCTACTGGCACTTCGCCGACCGGGCCGCCCTGCTCGACGCCCTGCTCGAGCACTGGCGCACCGTCGGCACCGCCGGCGTGATCACCCGGGTGGAGGAGGCCTCCGACGACCCGGCCGACCGGCTGCTCGGGCTCCTGCGCCTGGCCTTCGAGCACGCGGGCGGCGGGCCCGGCGCGGTCCTCGACGGCCGGTTCGACGGCGCCGTCCGCGCCTGGGCCGCCCACGACACCCGCGCCCGCGACGCGGTGCACGCCGTCGACGGGGCACGGACCGCCTACCTGGAACGCCTCCTCATCGGAGCCGGCGCCCCGGACGCCCCGCGGCGCGCCGCGATCCTCTACCGCGCCCTGCTCGGCGAGTACGCCATGCGCAACGCGGGGGCCGGCGCGCTCGACCGGCGTGCGGTCGACGACCTGGCCGCCTGGGCCCTGGGCCGGTGAACCGGCGGCGTCAGGAGCGCGTCACCAGCGGCCGTTGCGCGGCCGCGGCTGGCAGACCGGGCAGGTGTACGACGAGCGGTTCATGAACGCGTCCCGCCGGATCGGGGCCCCGCAGCGCGGGCAGGGCTCGCCCTCGCGGCCGTAGGCGGCGAGGCCGCGCGCAAAGTAGCCGGACTCGCCGTTGACGTTCACGTAGAGCGCGTCGAAGCTCGTCCCGCCCTGCGCCAGGGACTCGGCCATGACCTCGGCGGCGGCGTCGAGCGCGCGGCGCACCTCCACCGGCCGCAGCCGGTCGGTCGCGCGAGCGAAGTGCAGGCGGGCGCGCCACAGGGCCTCGTCGGCGTAGATGTTGCCCACGCCGGACAGCAGCGTCTGATCGAGCAGCGCCCGCTTGATCCCCGTGCGCCGCCGCCGGATCGCGGCGACCACCGCGTCGGCGTCGAACGCGGGGTCGAGAGGGTCCCGGCCGATGTGCGCCACCGGCTCCGGCACGGCCGGCAGGTCGCTGCCGAGGCCGCCGGGGGCGCCGTCGGACGTCGGCTCCAGGTCCACGACGGACAGGTGACCGAACGTGCGCTGGTCGACGAAGTCGAGGTACTCCGCGCCGCTCGGGGCACCGGTCAGGTGGAGGCGGGCACGCAGGTGCGGGTGCGCCCAGTCGCCCGCGACGGCGGGGTCGCGCACGAGCAGCTGCCCGGACATACCGAGGTGCGCGAGCAACGCGGCCGCGGGGGCGGCGTCGGCGGTCCCCGGCGCGTCGCCCTCGAGGGGCAGCCAGAGGAACTTGCCGCGCCGCACCGCGGCGGCCAGGCGCCGGCCGCGCAGCTGGTCGGCGAACCCCGCGGGGCCGCCGTCGTGCCGCCGCACGGAGTAGTCGCGGAACACCTCGACGTCGCGCACGACGGCGCCCACGACGAACCGGTCGAGGCCGTCGCGGACGGTCTCGACCTCGGGGAGCTCAGGCACCGGCGGCGTCGCCCGTCACGCCCGACGCCGGCTCGACGCCCGGCACGGGGACCTGCTGCAGGGCGCGGTACGCCTCCTCGGCGGCGGCCTGCTCGGCGTGCTTCTTCGCGGAACCGGTACCGAGGCCCAGCACCGGGCCGGCGGTCACCTGGGCGTGGAAGACGCGCGCGTGCTCGGGGCCCTCGCCGGTGACCTCGTACACGGGGGCGCCGAAGCCGCGCACGGCGGCCGCCTCCTGCAGCGACGTCTTCCAGTCGAGCCCCGCGCCGAGCCCGGCGGCGGCGTCCAGCGTCGTGTCCACGAGGCGGTGCACCAGCTCGCGTGCCGGCTCCAGGCCGTGCGACAGGTAGGTGGCGCCGATCAGCGCCTCCACGGTGTCGGACAGGATCGAGTCCTTGTCGAAACCGCGGGTGCGGAGCTCGCCCTTGCCGAGCAGCACGTAGCCGCCGAGGTCGAGGCGGCGGGCGATCGCCGCGAGCGCGCGCTGCGACACCGTCGCCGCGCGCATCTTCGCCAGCTCGCCCTCGGACTGGTCGGGGTGACGTCGGTAGAGCGCCTCGGTCACGACCAGCCCCAGCACGGTGTCGCCCAGGAACTCGAGCCGCTCGTTGGTCGGGATGCCCCCGGCCTCGTGCGCGAACGACCGGTGCGTCAGGGCAAGCACGAGAAGCTCGGGATCCAGGTGGACCCCGAGCTTCTCGAGAAGAGCGGTCGGCTCCGGCCGGGGCCGGTTGCCGGATGCAGGCATGTCAGCCCGCGTGCTCGGTGCGCAGCGCCTCGGCGTACTGGCGGCCCTTGTAGGCACCGCAGGTGGGGCACGCGGCGTGGGACAGCTTCTGCCCCTTGCAGCTCGGGCACGTCGTGAGAACCGCCGCGGTGGTCTTCCACTGCGAACGGCGCGCACGGGTGTTGCTGCGCGACATCTTGCGCTTCGGAACAGCCACGGCTAGCTCTCTTTCGTCTCGTCGGACACGCTCGAATCCTCGAGCATGGTCTGCAGCGCCGACCACCGGGGGTCGACGAGGTCGTGATGGTGGTCCGGGTCGTCCGCCAGCCGCGCCCCGCAGACGGAGCACAGGCCGGGGCAGTCCGGACGGCACAGCGGTTGAAATGGTAGTGCAGTCACGAGGGAATCCCGAACCGCCGGCTCGATGTCGGCCTGGTCGTCGACCAGGACCGGCTCGTCCTCGGCGTCCTCGTCCCCGGACTCCTCCGCCGCCTGCGCCCTCTCGGGGTAGGCGAAGAGCTCCTGCACGCGCACCGTCACCTGCTGGGAGACCGGGTCGAGGCAGCGCACGCACTCCCCCACCGCCGTGCCGCGCACGACGCCGGACACCAGCACCCCCTCCATGACCGACTCCAGGCGGAGGCCCAGGGTGAGGTCGTCGCCCTCGGGCACGCCGATGACGGCGGTCCCCATGTCCGCGGGGGCGGGCACGACGCGCGCGACCTCCTCCATCGAACCGGGTCGCCGAGACAGCTCGTGCGTGTCGAGCACGAGCGGCGAGGGCTTCGCGGTGGCGATGGCAGGCTCCGATGAACAGGGGTGGACCCGACGGGCGGGAAGGGGGTGGGGCCCGGACTCGGGCCAGCGACCTAGTCTAGGCCATCCTGGCGCCGCGGCGCAGCACGCCCGGGAGTGACGCGCCTCTCACGCCTGGCGACGACCGACGGCGCAGGTCAGGAGCGCCGCTCCTGCGGCCAGCGCGGGTCGGCGACGGCGTCCCACCGCACCCGTGGCGCCCCCTGCTCGAGGCGCTCGGCCAGCTTCTCCCGACCGGCCCGCACCTGGTTCGTCAGGGCCTCGAGGTCCTGCTGGAAGTCCGCCAGGCGCCCGTCGCAGTACGAGTCGGCGTCGGTGCGCAGCGCCGCCGCGCGCGTCTCCGCCTCCGCGACCACCTCCGCAGCCCGCGACTGCGCCTGCACGACGACCTGCTCGGACTGCACCAGCTCGATCGCGCGGGCGCGGGCGGCGGCCACGATCTCCTCCGCCTGGCGGTGCGCGTCGTCCAGGGTGTCGCGGGCGGCCGCGAGCACCTCGTCGGCGCGGGCCACCTGCGTGGGCAGCGCGTCGCGCAGCTCGTCCACGAGCGCGAGCGCCTGGTCGCGGTCCACCTTCACGTTGGTCGACAGCGGCACGGAGCGCGCGTTCTCGACCAGCGCGGCCAGGTCCTCCAGGATGTCCAGCAGCCCGCCGGCCGGGTTGTCCCCCTGGCCGGTCCCGGTCGTGGTCTCGGTCGTCTCGCTCATCCCCTGCTCCTTGCCCTGCTGCTCGGTCCAGCTCATCGGCCCTGCGTCATCTGCGGAGGGCGGCTCGCACCGCGTCCGCGACGCCGTCCGGCACCAGGTCGTCGATCGGTCCCCCGTACCGGGCCACGTCCTTGACCAGCGACGACGCGACGTGCGCGTACCGCTGCTCCCCCGGCACGAAGACGGTCTCGATCCCGGTCAGGTGTCGGTTCATGAGGGCCATCGGCAGCTCGGAGTCGAAGTCCGCGCCGCCGCGCAGGCCCTTGACCACCGCGACCGCCCCGCGCTCCCGGCAGAAGTCCACCAGCAGCCCGGGCACCACCTCGACCCGCACGTCGGCGGTCTCCGGGTCGGCCGCGAGCGCCGCCCGGGCCAGCTCCACCCGCTCCTCGGGGCCGAGCAGCGCGTTCTTGGCGGCGTTGCGGGCCACCCCGACCACCACGACGTCGAACATCCGGCGCGTGCGCCGCACGATGTCGAGGTGGCCGAGCGTGATCGGGTCGAACGACCCGGGGCAGACGGCGATGCTCACGCCGTCACGCTAGTACAGCGGTGTCGCGATCCCCGGGAGCCCGGTCGGGGTGCCGTCACCCCGCGACGGGGACACCCTGGGGGCATGACCGACGACGCCACGCCCCACCCGTCGCCCGCGGAGCCGACCGTGGTGCCCCTGACCGGTGCCGCCCAGGTCGACTCGCTGTGGCGGGACGTCCTGGCGCCGTCCTTCCCGCCCGACGAGCTCACGTCGCCCGACGACCTGCGGGCCGGCCTCGCCTCCGGCGAGCTCACGGCCTACGGCGTGGAGCGGGACGGGCGGGTGGTCGCCGGGATCGTGGCCTCGTGGTCGCGGGCCACGCAGGTGCTGCTCGTGGACTACCTCGCGCTGGCGCCCGGGCACCGTGGCGGCGGGGTCGGCGGTCGACTGCTGGACCGGTCGCTCGCCGGGTGGCGCGAGGAGCTGCACCCGGTGATCGTGCTGGCGGAGGTCGAGCACCCCGGCCACCACCCCGTCCACCCGACCCATGGCGACCCGGCGGCCCGCCTGCGCTTCTACGCGCGGCACGGGGCGCGTGCGCTCGCCCTGCCCTACTTCCAGCCGGGCATCGGGGGCCCGGGGTCGCCGCGGGTCCCCGCGATGCTGCTGGTGGCGCTCGGGACGGAGCCGGGCGCGGGCTCGGTGCCGGCCGCCGCCGTGCGCGGCTTCCTCCTCGAGCACCTCCGGGAGTGCGAGGGCACCGTGCCCGGCGACCCCGCGGTCCGGCGGCTGCTCGACGCGGCGGCCGGGGAGTCCGTGGCGCTCGTCGACCCGGCCCACGCCGAGGCGCTGGCCGCCGTACCCGTCGCCGTCCTCGAGGGGGCGGAGCGCTACGCCCCGCCGGCCCCCGGGGCGTCCGGCGCGGCGGCCCCGGCGGGGTCGGCAGGCTCGGCGTAGTGCACCGCCGTCTCGCCGTAGTCCTTGCGGGCGAACGCCTCCATGCCCGCGGGCCAGACCGGCTCGGGGCTGCGGGTGGACCGCTCCACCACGACGACGGCGCCCGCGGCCAGCACCCCGGGCGCGGCCAGATGTGCCAGGACCGTCGCGAGCGCGTCCTCGGCCAGGTCGTAGGGCGGGTCGAGGAAGACGACGTCGTACCCGGACGCCCCGGCCGTCCCGGCGGACGGTGAGGCACCCGCCGCGAACCGCTCCGCGGAGTCGGCGACGACGCGCACCTCGCGCTGCAGGCCCAGGGTCGCCACGTTGCGGCGGGCGACGTCCGCCGCCCGCCGGTTCGCGTCCACCAGCACGACCGCGGCGGCGCCGCGGCTCGCGGCCTCGAGGCCGAGCGCGCCGGAGCCCGCGTACAGGTCGAGCACCCGCGCGCCGTCCAGCACGTCGAGGTGGTCCAGCCGGGAGAAGATCGCCTCGCGGACCCGGTCGCTGGTGGGTCGCGTGCCCTTCGGCGGCACCTGCAGCGAGCGCCCGCCGAACCGGCCGGCCACGATCCTCGTCATGGCGCCGAGCCTAACCAGTCGACGGGTCACGCCCTCTCGAGGAACTCCTCCTGCTCGTCGTCCAGCTGGGCGGCGATCGCCGCGCGCAGCTCCGGGTGGGAGCCGAGCTCGAGGTCCGCGTCGACGACGGCGGTGGCCTCGCGCCGCGCGTCGGCGATGAGGTCGGCGTCCTGCACGACGCGCAGCAGCCGCAGCGAGCTGGACCGGCCGGACTGGGCGGCCCCGAGCACGTCGCCCTCGGAGCGCAGCTCGAGGTCCAGGGTCGCGAGCCGGAAGCCGTCGGTCGTCTCTGCGAGCGCCTCGACCCGGGTCGCGGCGGGCGTGCCGGGCTGCGCCGTCGAGACCAGGAGGCACAGCCCGGGTGCCGCGCCGCGCCCGACGCGGCCGCGCAGCTGGTGCAGCTGGGACAGCCCGAACCGGTCGGCGTCGAAGACGACCATCACCGTGGCCTCGGGTACGTCCACGCCCACCTCGATCACGGTGGTGGAGACCAGCACCTGCAGCTCGCCGGCCGCGAACCGCGCCATCGCGGACTCCTTGTCCGCGGGCGCCATCTGACCGTGCAGCACGCCGACGTCGAGCCCCGCGAGCGCCGGCGTCTCGCGCAGCATGTCCGCCACCTCGAGCACGGCGCGCAGGGGCGGGCGCTCGTCCCCCGCGCCGTCGCCGTCCACGAGCTCGAGCAGGTCCGGGACGTCGTCGAAGTCCTTCGCCGCGGCCCCGCCCCCGGCGGGCAGGTCGTCGTCAGGGTGGATCCGCGGGCACACGACGTAGGCGCGGTGACCCTTGTCGACCTCCTCGCGCACGCGCGACCAGGTGCGCTCCATCCACCGCGGGTTGCCGGCGGGGACCACGTGCGACGTGATGCCGGCCCGGCCGGCCGGCACCTGCGTGAGCGACGACGTCTCGAGGTCGCCGAACACCGTCATCGCGACCGTCCGGGGGATGGGCGTGGCCGTCATGACGAGCACGTGCGGAGCCACCCGCCCCTTCGCGCGCAGCGCGTCCCGCTGCTCGACGCCGAACCGGTGCTGCTCGTCGACGACGACGAGGCCCAGGTCCGCGAACTGCACCTGGTCGCCCAGCAGGGCGTGCGTGCCCACGACGATCCCCGCCTCGCCGCCGGCCGCCTGCAGCAGCGCCTCCTTGCGCGCGGCCGCGCCGAGCGAGCCGGTGAGCAGCGCCACCCGGGTACCGTGCGCGGCCCCGCCCAGCAGTCCGCCCTCGGCCAGCGGCCCGAGCAGCGACCGCAGCGTGCGGGCGTGCTGCGCCGCGAGCACCTCCGTGGGCGCCAGCAGCGCGGCCTGCCCGCCGGCGTCGACCACCTGCAACATCGCCCGCAGCGCCACGACCGTCTTGCCGGACCCCACCTCGCCCTGCAGCAGCCGCTGCATGGGGCGTGCCTGCGCGAGCTCGTGCGCCAGGTCCTCGCCCACCGAGGCCTGCCCCTCCGTCAGCGTGAAGGGCAGGCCCGCGTCGAAGTCGGCGAGCAGGCTCGGCTCCCCCGGGCCGCGGAGGGGGCGGGCGGTGGCCTCCTGCTCGGCGGCGTGCGCCCGGCGCTGCGCGAGCGCCGCCTGCAGCACGAAGGCCTCCTCGAAGCGGAAGCGGTGGCGCGCCTGCTGCCACGCGCGCTGGTCGACGGGGTGGTGGATCGCGCGCAGGGCGTCGAGCCGGCCCGGCAGCCCGTGGAGGGCGCGGACCTCGTCGGGCACCGGGTCCTCGACGTCCGCCTCGGTGAGCGGGTCGAGGACCGTGCGCACGGCCCGCTGGATGCGCCAGGAGGGCACGGACGACGACGCGGGGTAGATGGGGATGGGGCGGCTCGCCTCGAACATCGCCTCCTCGGCGTCGTCCGCGTCGACGCCCACGAGGACGTAGTCCGGGTGGGTGAGCTGGCGGGTGCCGCGGTACTCGCTCACCACCCCCGTGAACAGCCCCACGCGCCCCGGTCGCAACTTGTCCTCGTGCGGCCGCAACGCGCCGGCACGCTTGGCGAAGAACGTCAGCGCCAGCTCGTGCCGGCCGTCCGTGACGACCGCCGACAGCATCGCGCCCGCGCGCGAACGCATGGTCCGGACGGTCGCCCGCGCGACCCGCGCCATCACGGTGACGTGCTCGCCGAGCGCCAGCCTGTCCATGTCCGTGAGCGTGCCGGGGTCGCCGTACCGGCGCGGGTAGTGCCGCAGCAGGTCCCCGACGGTGACGAGCCCCAGCTTGGCGAGCGGGCCCGCGCTGCGGGCCCCCAGCACCTTGGTCAGCGCCTCGCCCTCGCGCCCGGTCATGCGCGGCCCTCCGCCGCGTCGGCGTGGAGCGGCTCGACGCCGATCGCCACGTGGTCCCCGGGGCGGCCGGTGCGCATGACGACGACGTCCGCGCCGTCGGACACGGCCGCGGCCCTCGACGCGAGCACCTCGACCGTGGCGTCGGGGACGTCGTCGTCCGGCAGCAGGGTGACGATCGCGGTCGGGGAACCCGCCACGAGCCGCTTGACGACCGCGCCGACCGTGACGGCCGGGCCGCCGCCGACGCGCAGCCCGGCGACCACCGCGCCGACGGCGTCGGGGACGCCCGCGTCCTCCTCCCGGGGGTCGTCGAGCGTCGCCGCCAGCGCGGACATCCCCGCCACGAGGTGCACGTCCCCGGGCGCGACGACCCGCACGATCTCGGGTGCCGCCTCGGGTTCGTCCGCGGCCTCCGCCCCGGGGCCCGCGGGGTCGGGCTGCAGCGCCTCGGGCGCGAGGACCAGCACCCGCGGGGCACCCGCCCCGACGGCCGCGGCGACGAGGTCCGCCGCGGTCGGGGGGACGTCGAGGTCCAGGACCACGACGGCGCCGCCGCGCGCGAGCTCCGCGGCCAGCGCCGGCGCGGCCGTCGTGACCACCACCGCCCACCGGTCGGGCGGGACCGCGAGGTGGCGCACCGACACCCGCGACACGGCGCCCCGCGACGCCCAGCGCCGTGCCACGCCGAGCGCGGCGTCGAGGTCCGCGGTGTGCACGTGGGCCTGCCAGAGCGACCGGTCGGCGTCACCCGCGCCCGCGCCGTCCTCGGCGCCGCCGCCCACGACGACGACCGAGCTCCCGACGTCGTCCAGGTCGGCGCGCAGCGCGTCGGCCACCGCGCCGGGGCTGAAGTCGGCAGCGGACGCCGACCGTTCCAGCACGAACATGAGCTCGACGTCGTCCGTCGCGACGCCGCCGTGCTCGTGCCGGCCGGCGTCACGGACGCCACCGGACGCCGCGCCCTGGTCGGGCGACGACGCGTCGTCGCCCCCCGCGGCGGGCGCGGGAGCGGCATGACCGACATGGCCGCGCAGGTCGATGTCCAGCAGCACGGGGCCGATGCTGCCGGACGCCCCCGACACTCCCTCGGCGGCCGCCCGCTGCGCCGCCGCCAGCGACAGCAGCACGAGCACCAGCCCGCAGGCGCCGGCGTCGAGCACGCCCGCCGCACGCAGGGGCTCCAGCGCCCCCACGCTGCGCAGCGCCGCCTCCCGCGCGCCGCGGCACGCCGCGTCGGTCGTGGACAGTCGTGCGGCCGCCCCGGCGGGACCGACCATCCCTCCCGCCTCGGCGTGCCGGGCCGCCGCCGCGGCGGACTCCGCCGCCGTGAGGATCGTGCCCGGTGCCGGGTGCGCGACGGCGCGGCGCGCGGTCCGGGCCGCGGTGTCGAGCGCGATCGCGAGGCTGTCGCCCCGCGTGGCCGCGACCGTGAGGCCGCGGAGCCACTCGCTGAGGATCACCCCGGAGTTCCCCCGGGCCCCGAGCAGCGCGGCCCGGGCGGCCAGCCGCAGGAGCCGCGCACCACCCGCGTCGGCCGGCGCCACGCGGACGGCCGCCGCGGCGTCGCGGATCGTGAGGTACATGTTGGTGCCGGTGTCGCCGTCGGCCACCGGGAAGACGTTCACGCGGTCGATCTCGGCGCGGGCCTCCGCCAGGGCGCGGGCGGCGGTGCTCACCCAGGCACGGACGACGGCGGCGTCGAGGAGCTCGGGCTGCTGCACGCCCCCCACGGTAGCGGTGAGGGACCCCACGTTGAGGGGCACTCCCGACATCGGCTATCCTCGTGTGGTTGCCCGGCTTGTTCCGGGCTCCCCCAACCACCAAGCTTCACGTCCTGCTGCCCTGGCGCGGGTCGTGTCACGACGATTCAGGAGAGACCGTGGCTGCCAACTGCGACGTCTGCGGCAAGGGCCCGGGCTTCGGGCACAGCATCTCGCACTCCCACATCCGCACGAAGCGCCGCTGGAACCCGAACATCCAGCGCGTCCGTGCCGTGGTCGCGGGCACCCCCAAGCGTGTGAACGTCTGCACCTCCTGCCTCAAGGCGGGCAAGGTCACGCGCCAGGCCTGAGCCTGCGCACCGGGCACGCCCGGTGCATCGACGCTTCCACGAGACGCCCGTCGGGATCTTCCCGACGGGCGTCTCGTCGTCCCCTCGCACACCCCCCGCGTCCCGGCGCGCTCGTCGCCCGCGGACACCGGCAAAGAATTCGTGAAGGATTCACCAAACGGCCTTGGCCGAAGCGGCGGCGGCGTGGCACTCTGAGCAGATGATCGTGCAGACCGACAGCGACGTGGAGATCCGGCCCGCCGCCGTGACCGACGCCGGGCGGATCGCCCAGGTGCACCTCACCTCGTGGAAGGGCGCCTACGCCAGCGTGCTGCCGGCCGAGTACCTCGACTCCCTCGACGCGGCCGAGCGCGCCGCCCAGTGGCAGCAGATCCTCGACGAGGGCACCCGCACGACCCTCGTCGCCGAGGGCGACGGGCGCCTGCTGGGCTTCGCGAGCTACGGACCGTCGCGCGACGAGGACGCCGAGGACGGCGACCTCGAGCTCTACGCGATCTACCTCGACCCCGAGTCCTGGGGCCGCGGTGTGGCCCGCGACCTCATGCGCACCGTCCTGTCCGACGTCCCCGACGGCACGCCGATGTCGCTGTGGGTGCTCGCGCAGAACGAGCGCGCACGGCACTTCTACCGCCGCCACGGCTTCCAGGCGGACGGCGTCGAGCGCATGGACGACATCGGCGACACCCCCGTCACCGAGGTGCGCTACCGCCGCGGCTGAGCGTCGTCGCCCGCGGCTCAGCCGCCGAAGTGGTCCCAGCCGCCGCGCGCGGCGGGCTCCGTGCCGTCGACGGTGACGGTGGCGGGCCCCGGTCGCACGCTCCCCACCCGCCGGAACCCCGCCGGCAGCGCGACGCCGGGCGGGAACGCGGCGAGCAGGCCATGGTCCTCTCCCCCGGTGAGAGCCCACCCCAGCGCGGCGTCCCGGGCGGCTTCCGGCCCGAGCCCCAGCGCCCGGGCGGCGGGCAGCAGCCGCTCGACGTCGCCCGCCAGCGCGCCCGCTTCGACGTCCACGCCGACGCCGCTCGCGCGAGCCAGCCGGCCCGCGTCGCGCAGCGGTCCGTCGGAGACGTCGAGCATCGCGGTGGCCCCGCCCCGGGCCGCCGCCGGGCCGGCGGCGAGCGGCGCCTGCGGGCGCAGGTAGCCGGCCACGCAGGCCCCGACCCCCGCCGCGTCGTCGACGGTCGTCGCGTCCGCCGGGGTCGCCGCGCCGGCGTCGAGCAGCGCGAGGCCTGCCGCCGAGAGCCCACGGTGCCCCGCGTAGGCCAGGACGTCGCCCGGCCGCGCGCCGGCGCGCGTCACGGGGGCACGGCCCTCCAGGTCGCCGTGCGCGGTGACCGCCACGACCACGGTCTCGCCTCCCGACAGGTCCCCGCCCACGACGCCCGCGCCGACCGGCGCGGACACGTCAGCGAGGCCGCGGGCCAGCCCGGTCACCCAGTCGACCGGCAGGTCTCCCGGGACCACGAGCGACACGACCAGGGCGGTCGGGCGCGCGCCCATCGCCGCGACGTCCGCGAGGTTGGCCGTCGCGGCCCGCGCCCCGACGTCGTACCCGCCCGACCAGCGCCGGCGGAAGTGCCGGTTCTCGACGAGCACGTCCGTCGTGACGACGAACCGCGCGTCCGGGGCCGCCACCACCGCCGCGTCGTCCCCCGGGCCGAGCAGGGTCGCCGACGCCAGGGGCAGCAGCGGGAAGATCCGCGCGAGCAGGTCCTCCTCGGACAGGTCGCGCACGAGGGGGCGGGTGGCGTCGGTCACGGGGACGACTGTAGGCGGTCGTCGGGCACGTCCCGCCCGGTAGCGTGGTCGCCGTGCCCCGTGTGCTCCGTCGTGCTCGTGCCCTGATGCCGTCCCGTGCCGCCCGCGCCGCCGCGCTGGGCGTCCTCGTCCTCCCGCTGGCGGCCTGCGCCACCACGATCGGCGCGACGCCCGCCGAGGACGCCGCGAACCCGGACTGCGCGCCCGTCATGCTCGCGCTGCCCGACGTGCTCGCGGGCGACCTCGACAAGGCGAAGACCAACGCCCAGGCCACCGCCGCCTGGGGCGAGCCCGGGGCCGCCGTGACCCTGCGCTGCGGCGTCACCCCGCCCGGGCCGTCGCCCGACTGCCAGCGGGTCGAGTCGCCCGCGGGCGCCGTCGACTGGATCGTCGAGGCCGGGAAGGACGGCACGTGGCGGTTCACCACCTACGGCCGCGAGCCCGCCGTCGAGGTCGTCGTGCCGCCGTCGGTCACCGAGAGCCACTCGACGTCGTTCATCGGCGACCTCGCCCAGGCCGTGAGCAACGTGCCGCCGACCGCGCAGTGCACCTGACGCGACTGCCGAGGCGCGCGTCGGCCGCCCGTGGCACGGTGTCCGGATGGACCAACGCCTGAGCCTCGTGACCCTCGTCGTCTCCGACCTCGCCGCCACCCGGCGGTTCTACGTGGACGGCCTGGGCTGGGAACCGCTCCTCGAGGCCCCCGGCGAGGTGCTGATGATCCAGGTCGGCCAGCACGTCGTGCTGTCGATGTGGGACGAGGAGCACGCCACCGAGGAGATCGGGCCGGTCGTGCGCGGCGGCACCGCGCCGCTGACCCTCGCGCACAACGTCGGGGCCCCTGCCGGCGTGGACGCCGTCCTCGAGCAGGCGCGCCGGGCCGGGGCGCCGACCGTCCGCGACGGCGTGCGGCGCGAGTGGGGCGGCTACTCCGGCTACTTCACCGACCCCGACGGGTTCCTGTGGGAGGTCGCGCACGCGCCGGGCCCGCTCGGCGAGCTGGTGGTGCCCTGACCCTCCGGGCGTGGCGCGGTCAGCGCAGGCCGGTCGGCCGCTCCAGGGCGAGCTGGATGAGCTCGTCGACGAGCTCGGGATAGCTCACGCCCGAGGCCTCCCACATGCGCGGGTACATCGAGAACGGCGTGAACCCCGGCATGGTGTTGATCTCGTTGACGATCACGCGCTCGTCGGGGGTGACGAAGACGTCGACCCGGGACAGCCCCTCGGCCTCCACGGCCTCGAAGGTGCGCACCGCGACCTCGCGGATCTCGTCGATGACGGGCTGCGGCAGCTCGGCCGGGCAGCGCAGGTCGACGTGCGCCTCGTCGAGGTACTTCGCCTCGAAGTCGTAGAACGCGTGGCTGTCGTGGTCGACGACGATCTCGCCGGGCAGCGACGCGCGCGCCCGGGCGCCGTCGTGCCCGCCGAGCACCGCACACTCGATCTCGCGACCCTCGATCCCTGCCTCGACGACCACCTTGGGGTCGTGCTCGCGCGCGGCCTCGACGGCGGCGGGCAGGTCGGCCAGGTCGTCCACGCGCGTGATGCCGAGCGACGACCCCGCGCGGGCCGGCTTGACGAACAGCGGCAGGCCCAGCGGCTCGACGGCGGCGACGCACGCGGCGCGGTCCCGCTCCCAGTCCCGGGGCCGGATCACGACGTACGGGCCGACCGTGAGGCCCTGGCCGGCGAGCACGAGCTTCATGAAGTGCTTGTCCATGCCGACCGCCGAGGCCAGCACGCCCGCGCCGACGTAGTGCACGTCCGACAGCTCCAGCAGGCCCTGCACCGTGCCGTCCTCGCCGAACGGGCCGTGCAGCAGCGGGAAGACGACGTCGACCTCGCCGAGCAGCGCGGGCACCTGACCCGGCTCCAGCACGCGCAGGGTGCGCTCTCCCTGGGTGAGCGACAGCACGACCTCGGCGCCGGAGTCGGCCGTCACCTCCGGGAGGCGGCCGTCGGTGATCTGCCAGCGCTCCGGGTCGTCGGCGGCGATCACCCAGCGGCCCGCGCGCGTGATGCCCACGGGCACGACGTCGTAGCGGTCGCGGTCGATCGCGCGCAGCACGCCGGCCGCGGTGGACGCGGAGATGGCGTGCTCGCCCGAGCGCCCGCCGAACAGCACGGCGACGCGGGTCTTGCGCGGGGTGCCGTCACCCGCGGTCGGGACGGCAGGGACGGGGCTCGTCGTGGGAGCGGCGGTGGCGTCGGACATCGCCGCCCAACCTACCGGACCCGGGCCCGCCGTCCCGACCGCCTCAGCGGGCGCGGAGCTCCTTGCGCAGGATCTTCCCCGCGGCGGACTTCGGGACCGCGTCGACGAACTCCACGACCCGCACCTTCTTGTACGGCGCGACCTGTGCAGCGACGAAGTCCTGCACGTCCGCGGCAGTCAGCGCGCTGCCCTCGGCCCGCACGACGAAGGCCTTCGGCACCTCCCCCGACTCCGGGTCGGGCACGCCGATCACGGCCGCGTCCGCGATCTCGGGGTGCGTGAGCAGCAGCGCCTCCAGCTCCGCCGGCGCCACCTGGTAGCCCTTGTGCTTGATGAGCTCCTTGAGCCGGTCGACGACGGTGAACGCGCCGTCGGAGTCGACCGTCACGATGTCGCCGGTGTGCAGGAAGCCGTCCGGCTCGAGGGTGTCGCGGGTGGCCTGCTCGTCCGCGAGGTACCCGACCATGACGTTCGGACCGGCGCACAGCAGCTCACCGGGCGCGCTCACGCCCTCGGCCGGCTGCGCGATCGCCTCCCCCGTGGCCGGGTCGACGACCCGGGCGAGCATGTTCGGCACCAGCAGGCCGACGGTGCCCGGGGAGATGTCGGTCCGGTCGACGGGCACGACGTGCGAGACCGGCGACATCTCCGACATCCCGTACCCCTGCAGCACCCGGGCGCCCGGCAGGCGTCGGGCCACGGCCTCGGCCAGGTGCTCGTCGAACGGCGCCGCCCCCGACATGAGCATCCGCACGCTCGACAGGTCACGACCGGCGGCCGCGGGGTGCTTGGCGAGCGCCAGCGCGATGGGCGGCGCGACGAACAGCACGGTGGCCCGGTGCTGCTCGACGACGCGCAGGTACTCGGCGAGGTCGAACCGCGGCAGCGTGACGAGCGTCGACCGCTGGTAGATCGCGCCGTTCATCAGCACCGTCATGCCGTAGATGTGGAAGAACGGGAGCACCGCGGGGATGACGTCGTCGCGCGTGAGGGGCAGGTACGCCTCCGTCTGCACCACGTTCGCCACGAGATTGCGGTGGGTGAGCATCACGCCCTTCGGCAGCCCGGTCGTGCCGGACGAGTACGGCAGGACGGCGAGGTGCGTGCGGGGGTCGAACGCGACGTCGGGCGCGGCGTGGCCGCCCGCGAGGAGCTCGCCGAGCGACGGGTGGCCGTCCGCGCCGTCGAGCACGACCACGTCGGCGGTCGCCATCCCGACGGCGTCGGCACCCGCCTCGGCCGCCGGCAGCAGCGCGGAGACCGTCACGAGCGCCTTCGCCCCCGACGACCCCAGCTGCTTGGCGACCTCGCGCCCGGACGCGAGCGCGTTGATCGTCGTCACGGTGATCCCGGCCCGCAGCAGGCCGTGGAACACGGCGACGAACGCGGGCACGTTGGGGCTGTGCAGGGCCACCACGTCCCCGACGCCCAGGCCGCGGGCGGCGAACGCCCCGGCGATGGCGTCCACGCGGTCGCGCAGCTCGCCGTACGTGGTCGTGGCACCGCTCGGACCGTCGACCAGGGCGACACGACCCCGGTCGGCGTCGTCCAACGAGGCGAAGAGGAACTCGTGGAGGGTGACGTCGGGGATCTCGACGTCGGCGTGCGGGCTGCGGATGACGGAGCGGTCGGTGCTGGTCTCGGACATGGCGGTCCCTTCGTGCGGCACGGTCCTCGTCGACCGTGTGCACGGGAGCGTAGCGCCGGGAACCGATGGCACGGGAGCGACGTTGGGGCGATCGTGGACATCACGAACGACGCGAACGCCATCGCGGCGCCCGCGGCCGAGGACCAGGCCGCGCCCGCCGACGATCCCAGTCATAGTCCGGGCTCCTCGCAGCCCCCGACTCCGCTCGACCCTGAGGCGGTGCACCACCGGTGACCGCCGTCCTCTCCCTCCTCCTCGGCATCCTGGTGATCCTCGTGATCACGGCGGCGACGGCCTACTTCGTCGCCCAGGAGTTCGCCTACATGACCGTGGACCGCTCCCGGCTCGCCGCCCGCGCGGAGGCCGGTGACGCGACCGCGAAGCGGGCCCTCGCCGTCACGCGCCGCACGTCCTTCGTGCTCTCGGGCGCCCAGCTCGGCATCACCGTGACCGGCCTGCTGGTCGGCTACGTGGCCGAGCCCCTGGTGGGCGACGCGCTGGGAACCCTGCTCGGCGGCGTCGGCGTCCCGACCGGGGTCGGCGTGGCCGTCGGCACCGTCGCGGCCCTCGTCGTCTCGACGCTGGTGCAGAT
Organism: Isoptericola sp. NPDC019571; assembly: GCF_044389385.1. NCBI lineage: Bacteria > Bacillati > Actinomycetota > Actinomycetes > Micrococcales > Promicromonosporaceae > Isoptericola > Isoptericola sp. NPDC019571. The sequence continues at coordinate 202,285 of NZ_JBIRXZ010000003.1, read as the reverse complement.
GCTCTTCGGCGAGCTGTTCCCGAAGAACCTCGCCATCGCCCGCCCCGAGCCCACGGCCCTGCGCCTGGCCGGCTCGACGACGGCGTACCTCACGGTGCTCGGCTGGCTCATCGCCGTCTTCGACAAGGCGTCGAACGCCCTGCTGCGGCTGCTGCGCATCGAGCCCGTGCACGACGTCGAGCACTCCGCCACCGCCCGCGACCTCGAGCACATCGTCGCGGACTCCCGCGAGAGCGGCGACCTGCCCGACGACCTGTCGGTGCTGCTGGACCGCATCCTCGACTTCCCGCAGCACGACGTCGAGCACGCCATGATCCCGCGCTCGCGCGTCGGCACCGTCGACCCCGCCCTCACGGTGGGCGAGCTGCGCACGCTCATGGCCGGCGGCCACTCCCGCTACCCCGTGGTGGACGCCGAGGACCGCGCGCTCGGCGTCGTCCAGCTCACCGACCTGCTGCGGACCGGCCTCGGCGACGCCGCGCCCGTCACCGAGCTCATGCGACCGGTCACGGTGCTGCCCACCCTCATGGCGCTGCCGGACGCCCTCACCGAGCTGACGCGTACCCGCAACCAGCTCGCCGTCGTCGTCGACGAGTACGGCGGGTTCGCGGGCGTGCTCACCCTCGAGGACCTCGCGGAGGAGCTGGTCGGCGAGATCACCGACGAGCACGACCCGGCCCTGCCGGTCACCGTCTCGCCCGAGGACGACGGCGCCTGGGTGATGGGCGGCGACGTCCACCTGGACGAGGCGGAGCGCGCCATCGGGCACGACCTGCCGCGCGGCGACCACGAGACGGTCGCCGGGCTGCTCATCGCGCAGACCGGCGCGCTGCCCCGCGCGGGCGACGCGGTGACGGTCGAGCTGCCGCCGGACCCGGCGGACCTCGTGCACGACGAGCCCCGCCGTCGCTGGCTGGAGGTCGACGTGATCTCGGTCGAACGCCACGTGCCCCACCTGGTGCGCGTGCGCCTGTTCGAGGGCACCGCGGAGGGCACGGTCGAGCCCGTCCCGGACGCCACGCCCGCCCCCGCGAAGGAGGACGACCGATGAGCAACCCCTGGGTCGTCGTCGCGGCGACCGTCGTCATCATCGCGCTGAGCGCGTTCTTCGTGGCGGTGGAGTTCGCCCTGCTGGGGGCGCGCCGCCACCGGCTGGAGGACGCCGCTCCGCGCAGCCGGTCCGCACGGGCCGCGCTGCGCAGCTCGTCCGAGCTCACGCTGCTGCTCGCCGGGTCCCAGCTCGGCATCACGGCGTGCACCCTGGCGCTCGGCGCCGTGACCAAGCCCGCCGTGCACCACTGGCTCACGCCGCTCTTCGCCGAGTGGGGGGCGCCGTACTGGGTGGCCGACGTCGCAGGCTTCGTGCTCGCGCTGATCATCGTCACCTTCCTGCACCTCGTGGTGGGCGAGATGGCGCCCAAGTCGTGGGCCATCGCGCACCCCGAGGCGTCCGCCACGCTGCTCGCCCTGCCGATGCGGGCGTTCATGTGGCTCACCCGGCCGGTGCTGCGCTGGCTCAACGCGCTGGCCAACCGGTGCCTGCGGGCCGTCGGCGTGGAGCCGGTGGACCACATCGAGGCGGGTCACGACCCGACCACGCTGCGTCACCTCGTGGAGCACTCGGCGAACGTCGGCGCCCTCGACGCCGCGTACTCCTCGCAGATCGCGGGCGCTCTGGAGCTGGAGACCCTCACGGTCGACACGCTCCTGGCCGCGGGCGCGCGGCCCACCGCGGTGCCGGCGGACGCGACGGCGGCCGACGTGCGGGCGGCGTCCGTGACCTCCGGCCACCTGCGCATCCTGCTGCGCGACGGCGGTGTCGACGGCGAGGTGACCGGCGTCGTGCACGTGCGCGACACCCTGCTGCTCGACGACGCCGCCCCCGTGGCACCCGTGGCGCGCGCGCCGTTCGTGCTCGACGCGGCGACCACCGTGCACGCGGCGATCTCGCTGCTGCGCGAGGCGGGAGAGCAGCTCGCGCTGGTGCGGCACGACGGGCGCACGCTGGGCGTCGTCACGCTGGCGGACGTGCTGTACCGCCTGCTGCCGCAGGCGCAGGAGGCGACGGCGGACGTCTGACCCGTCGTCAGGCCCGCCGCCGTCGAAGCCCGGGCGGCCGGGCCAGGGCGCGGCGTACGGTGAGGTCATGCCTGTGACCTCACCGGACGCCGCGCCGTCGTCCTTCCCCTCGCCGCTCTCCGCCCCTCGCCAGATCCTCACCGACGAGCTGCTGGAGACGATCCGCGGCCGCGCGGCGGCGTACGACCGCGAGAACGCGTTCTTCGCCGACGACCTCGCCGACCTGAAGGCCGCCGGGTACCTGCAGGCGATGGTGCCCCAGCACCTGGGCGGCGCCGGGCTGACCCTGCGGGAGGCCGCGCGCGAGCAGGCGCGGCTCGCCGGCGCCGCCCCCGCCACGGCCCTCGCGGTGAACATGCACCACGTGTGGGTCGGCGTGGCCCGGTTCCTGCACGAGCGCGGCGACCACTCTCTGGACTGGCTGCTCGAGGAGACGGCGCACGGCGAGGTCTTCGGCTTCGGCTACTCCGAGGCGGGCAACGACCTGGTGCTGCTCGGCTCGCGCACCGAGGCGCGCCCGGACGGCGAGGGCGGGTACTCCTTCCACGGCACGAAGATCTTCACGTCCAACTCCCCCGGCTGGACCCGCCTGGGCGTCATGGGGCTGGACGACGCGACCGACCCCGACGACCCGCGCGTCGTGCACGCGTTCGTCACCCGCGACGGCGGCGGCTTCGAGATCAAGGACGACTGGGACACGCTCGGCATGCGGGCGTCGCAGTCCTGCACCACGGTGCTCGACGGCGCGCTCGCGCCCGCCGACCGCGTGCTGCGCCGCATCGCGCCCGGCCCCAGCCTCGACCCGTACGTGCTGGGCATCTTCACCAGCTTCGAGATCCTGCTCGCGAGCGTGTACCTCGGTATCGCGGACCGCGCGCTGACGCTCGCCGTCGAGACGGTCGGGAAGCGGCGCTCGATGAAGACCGGCAAGGCCTACTCGCAGGACCCGGACATCCGCTGGCGCATCGGCACGGCCGCCCTCGCGCTCGACGGCCTGTGGCCGCAGCTCGACCTGGTGGCCGGGGAGGTCGACGCCCAGGTCGACAAGGGTGCCGGCTTCTTCCGCTCGACGGCGGGGCTCAAGGTCCGCGTGACGGAGACGGCCCGGCAGGTCGTGGACGAGGCGATCCGCTGCTCCGGCGGCTCCACGTACTTCAACCGCTCCGAGCTGGGGCGGCTCTACCGCGACGTGCTGGCCGGCATCTTCCACCCCAGCGACGACGAGTCCGCGCACTCCACCGTCGCGCAGGCGGTGCTCGGCCCCCTCGAGGACTGAGCGAGGACCGACCCGCCTCCCGAGCTGTCAGGGCCACACGCACGTATACGTCACCGTGGCACTGACAGCTCCGGGTTCAGGACGAGGCGCCGTCCAGCCGGGCGAGCTCGTCGGGGGTGAGCTCCAGCGTCATCGAGCGCAGCAGGGCGCCGAGCTGGCCCGTGTGCCGGGCGCTGGCGATAGGAGCGACGACGGTCGGCTGCGCGCGCAGCCAGGCCAGCGCGACGGACGCGACGGGCACGTCGTGGGCGGCCGCGACGTCGTCGAGCGCGGCCAGCACGCGCCGCCCGCGGTCGTCGAGGTAGCGCGCCGCGCCGTGCGCACGCGGGCTGTCGGGCGCCTCGCCGTCACGGTAGGTCCCGGCGAGGAAGCCGGAGGCGAGCGCGTAGTACGGCAGCACCCCGAGCCCGTGCCGCTCGGCGGGCCGCCGCAGCCCGTCCTCGAACCCGCGCTCCACGAGGTTGTAGTGCGGCTGCAGGGCCACGGGACGGTGCAGCCCGCCGGCGTCGACGGCGGCGAACCACTCGTCGATCCGCTCCGGCGTGTAGTTCGAGACGCCGATCTCGCGCACGAGGCCGTCGTCGACGAGGGCCGAGAACGCCGCGGCGGTCTCCGAAAGAGGGGTGTCGGCGTCGTCGAAGTGCGCGTAGTACAGGTCGATGCGGTCGGTGCCGAGGCGCTTCAGCGACGCCTCCGCGGCGGCGCGCACGTTCGACGCCGAGAGCCCGCGGAACTGCGGGTGCGCGGCGACCTTGGTCGCGACCAGCAGGTCGTCGCGGCGACCCGTGCGCGCCAGCCAGCGCCCGATCGTCTCCTCGCTCTCGCCCCCGGAGTTGCCCGGCACCCACGCGGAGTAGCCGTCGGCGGTGTCGACCATGCGGCCACCGGCGTCGGCGAACGCGTCGAGGACGGCGAAGGACGCCGCGTCGTCCGCCGTCCAGCCGAACACGTTGCCGCCGAGCACCAGGGGCGCCGCGTCGAGGTCGAGGGAGCCGAGCGCGGGGCCGGCCGGGGCAGAGTTCGTCGCCTGGGTCACAGCACGCACAAGCACGGTGGCGCCCGCGGCATTCCCGGACCGCTACGATCCCGCGTCATGACGCTGCGCAGGGGCACGGTCGCCCGGTACGCCGTCGGGTCCGTCGGCACCGGCGGGTTCGCGACGCTCCCCGGCCTGGTGCTGGTCTTCTACCTCACCGACACGCTCGGCGTCGCCGCGGGCCTCGCGGGCCTCCTGGTCACCGCCGCGAAGGTGTGGGACGTCGTCATCGACCCGCTCATCGGCTCCGCCAGCGACCGCGAGCGCGCCCGCACCGGGCGTCGTCGCCGCCTCATGGTGGTGGGCGGCCTCGCCCTGCCGGTGTTCTTCACCCTGACGTTCGCCGTCCCCGCCTCCCTCGCCCCGGCGGGCGCCGCGACCTGGGTGCTCCTCGCGTTCCTCGCGGCGGCGACGGCGTTCAGCCTGTTCCAGGTGCCGTACATCGCCCTGCCCGCCGAGCTGGCCGGCACCTACGACGCCCGGACCCGCCTGCTCACCGCGCGGGTGGTGGTGCTCACCGCCGCGATCCTGCTGTTCGGCGGCGGCGGGCCCGCGCTGCGCGGGCTCGGGGGCGATGACGAGAGGCTCGGGTACCTGCTCATGGCGGTGGCCGCGTCGCTGGTGCTCGGGGCGGCGCTGCTGCTCGCGTCGACGGCCGAGCGCTCGGCGGGGCCGCCCGCCCCGCCCCGGCCGGTACGAGCGCGGGCGCGGCTCGCAGCGCACTACCGCGAGGGACTCGGGCTGCTGCGCTCGAGCCGTCCGTTCCGCACGCTGCTCGGCACCTTCGTGCTGCAGGCGCTCGCCACCGGCGCCATGCTCGCGGGCGCCCAGTACGTCGCCACCTGGGTGCTGCACGACACCGCCGCCGTGACGTTCCTGTTCGTCGCCCTGGTGGGGCCGGCGCTCGTCGTGACGCCGGCATGGGGCGTGCTCGCCCGGCGCGTCGGGAAGGAGCGTGCGTTCCGGCTGGCGTCGGTGCTGTTCGCCGTGGCGGCGCTCGCGCTGCTGCCCCTCGCCTGGTCGCCCGGCGCCTGGGTGTACGGGCCCGTGGCCCTGGCCGGCGCGGCGTACGCGGGCATGCAGTCGCTGCCGATGGCGATGCTCCCCGACGTCATCGCGCACGACGCCCGCACGACGCGCACCGACCGCGCCGGCGCGTTCGGCGGCGTCTGGACCGCGGGCGAGACCACCGGCATGGCGCTCGGCACCACCCTGCTGACCGCGGTGCTCGCCGTGACCGGCTACGTGGAGTCCACGGGCGGGCAGACCGTCGTCCAGCCCGCCGCCGCCGTGCTCGGCGTCGTCGCGTCGTTCAGCCTCCTGCCCGCGCTGCTCGTGGCCGCGAGCCTCCTGCCCCTCGGCCGGTACCCGCTGCGCCGCCGCGACGTCGACGCGCCCGACACCGCCCCCGACGACGCACCCGACGTCGCCCCCTACTCCTCCGCGGACCCCGGCCCCACCCGGGCCGACACTCCCGCTCCCCGACCCCAGGAGGCCCCGTGAACCGCCCTGCCCTGCCCGACGGCGCGCTCGACCTGGCCCAGGACCCTGCCGCCGTGCTCGCCGCGCTGGCCACCCTGCGCCACCGCGACGCCCCCACCCACGGCGGCCGGGTGCTCAGCTACGTGTACGACCCCGGCGTCCCCGAGCTGGACGCGCTCGCCGGCGACGCCGCGCGCGCGATGCAGCCCGTCAACGGGCTCGACCCGACGACGTTCGGCTCGGTGGCCGCCCTGGAGCGCGACGTCGTGGCCTTCGCCCGCGACCTGCTCGGCGGCGATGCCGACACCGTCGGCACCGTGACCAGCGGCGGCACGGAGAGCTGCCTGCTCGCGGTGCAGTCCGCGCGGGACACGTGGCTCGCCGCCCGTGGGCTGCGGCCGGGCGAGGCGCGACCCCGGCTGGTCGCGCCCGTCACGGTGCACGCCGCGTTCCAGAAGGCCGCGCACCTGTACGGGCTGGAGCTCGACCTCGTGCCCGTCGCCGCCGACGGCCCGGCGGCGGGAGCCGTGGACGCCGCGGCCCTCGGCGCGCGCCTGGCCGCCGGCCCGGAGGGAGCCGCCGACGTCGCCCTCGTCGTCGTCTCAGCGCCGTCGTACCCGCACGCCGCCGCCGACCCGGTGGCCGACGTCGCGGCCCTCGCCTCCGCGGCGGGCGTGCCCGTGCACGTGGACGCGTGCATCGGCGGGTTCGCCCTGCCGTTCTGGCCCGGCCTGCCCGCCTGGGACCTGCGCGTGCCGGGCGTCACCAGCGTGAGCGCCGACCTGCACAAGTACGCCTTCGCACCCAAGGGCGCGTCCGTGCTGCTGCACCGGGACCGCGACCGGCAGCGCGCGCAGTACTTCGCCACCACCCGCTGGCCCGGGTACCCCGTGGTGAACCCGACGCTGCTCGGCTCCCGCTCCGGCGGCCCGCTCGCCGCCGCGTGGGCGATCCTGCAGGCCCTCGGCGCGGACGGGCTCGCGACGCTCGCCGGCCGCGCCCGGCGTGCCACCCTCGCGCTGCGCGACGCCGTCGACGGACCGGCCGGGATCGACGGGCTGCGCGTCGTCGGCTCCCCCGTCGGGCCGCTGCTCGCCGTCGCCGCCGACGACGCCGTGCCGGCGGAGCGCCGCGTGGACCCGCACCTGTGGGCGGACGCCGTCTCCACCCGGGGCTGGACCCTCCAGGCCCAGCCCGGGCTGGAGCAGGGCGACGGCACCCGACTGCCGCACACCACGCACCTCACCGTCACCCCGGTCACCGACGGGGTGCTCGGCGAGCTCGTGCCCGTGCTGCGCGCGGCGGCCGACGACGTCCGCGGCCTGCCACGGCCCGACGCCGGCGCGCTGCTCGGCTCCCTCCCGCCCCTCGACCCCGCCGCACCTCTCGACTCCGCGACGGCGGCGGCCCTGCTCGACGCGGTCGGCCTGGGGACGGTCGGCGACGACCCGGACGCCGCTCCCGGCGTCGGTCCGATGGCACCGCTGCTGGCACTCGTGGAGGCGCTGCCCGCGCCGCTCGTCGAACGCCTGCTGGTCGAGCTGCTGGCCCGCCTCGTCGAGCCGCGCGCCGCCGTCTGACCCGAGGTGTCAGAGTCACGTCGGCATGGATCCCGCCGCGGCTCTGACGGTCCGTGCTGCCCAGGACGTGTCAGAGCCAGGTCGATGGGACGGCGCGTCGCCGGCCGGGTGCGCCGTCGTACCCTGCGGCCATGACGCACGACCCGCACGGACCGCATGTGCCGCTCTCCCCCGCCACCCTCGCCGTGACGGCGGGCCGCCCGCCCCGGGTCCAGGGCGGTCCCGTGAACCCGCCGGTCGTGCTCAGTTCGACCTACGTCAACCAGGGCGTGACCGGCCCCGGCGAGCTGCTGTACACGCGGATGGACACCGAGACGTGGCACCCGTTCGAGGAGGCGCTGGCGGCGCTGGAGGGCGCCCGGCACGGCGTGGTCTTCGGCTCGGGCATGGCGGCCGTGATCGCGGCGGTCGGCGACGTGCCCCACGGCGGCGCGGTCGTGGTGCCGCGGCACGCGTACCAGGTGTCGCTGGGCTACCTCGACGACCTCGCCGCCCGGCACGGGGTCGACGTGCGCCGGGTCGACATCTCCGACACCGCGCAGGTGGTCGCGGCGCTCGACGGCGCCGACGTGCTGCTCGCCGAGTCGCCCACCAACCCCATGCTGGAGGTCGCGGACCTGCCCGCGATCCTCACGGCGGCGCGCGAGCGCGGCGTGCGCAGCGTCGTCGACAACACGTTCGCGACGCCGCTCGGCCAGCGCCCGCTCGACCTCGGTGCGGACGTCGTCGTGCACTCGGTGACCAAGTACCTGGCCGGGCACTCCGACGTCGTGCTGGGCGCCGCCGTCGCCCGCGACGACGAGATCGTCGCCGGGCTGCGGGGATACCGCACGCTGCACGGCGCCATCCCCGGCCCGATGGAGGTGTGGCTGGCACTGCGTGGCCTGCGCACGCTGCACCTGCGGGTGGAGCGGGCGAACGCGTCGGCGGCCGAGCTCGCCCGTCGCCTCGCCGGGCACCCGGGCGTGGCCGAGGTGCGGCACCCGTCGCTGCCCGGCGACCCCGGGCACGAGCGTGCCGCCGGCCTCATGAACGGCTTCGGCGCGATCCTCGGCGTCCGTCCGCACGGCGGTCCCGCCGCCGCCGACGCCGTCGTCGCCGCCGTGCGCCTCTGGGTGCCCGCCACGTCCCTCGGCGGCGTCGAGTCCACGCTCGAGCGTCGCCGGCGGTTCGCCACCGAGTCGCGCACCGTGCCCGAGGACCTGCTGCGTCTGTCCGTGGGCGTCGAGGACGTCGAGGACCTCTGGGCGGACCTCGACCAGGCGCTGCGCTCGGGGGCCGGCCCCGCCACCTGACGCGTCAGCCCACCGTCCGCAGCTCCCCGGCGAGCAGGCGGCCGTGCAGGTCCGCCAGGTCGGCGGCGTGCAGGTCGAACGCGTCGTCGTCCCGCGGGGCGTCGCCCTGGGGCCGCGGCACGTAGGCGGTCCGCATCCCCACGGCGGCGGCCGCGCGCAGGTCCCAGGCGTGGGCGGCGACCATGACGGGCGGGCCTGCGCTCGCCTCGCCCGTCGCACCGCCCGTCGCCGCCGCGACCGCCGCGACGTAGAGCGCCGGATCCGGTTTGTAGGTGCCGACGTCCTCCGCCGACAGCACCTCGTGCCATGCCAGGCCGGCGTCCCCGCGTAGCGCGGCGAGCGTGCGACGGTCCGCGTTGGACAGGCCGAGCACGGTGAAGTCCCGCGCCAGCGCCGCCACGCCCGCCACGGAGTCCGGCCAGGGGCGCAGCCGCTCGGCGGCGGTCGCGAGGCGGTCGACGGCGGACGCCGGCAGCGCGCCCTCGGCCGCCAGCCCTGCGAGGACCTCGCGGTCCAGGACGCCGCTCGGCGCGAAGCCACGACGCCCCGCGACCGCGTCCCGCTCCCGGTCGGCGACCCGGCCGAGCCACGTCGTGACGACGCCGCGCGCGGTCCCCGCGTCCAGCCCCGCGCCCTGCACCGCGGCCTCGAGGCTCCCCGCCTGGTCGACCAGCGTGCCGAGGACGTCGAACACCAGGACGGGCCGGGGCGCGGGAGGCGGCGCGGGAGTCATGGCGCCACCGTACGGCGGGCGACGATCAGCCGTCGACGCCCTCGGACTTCTGCGGGCGCGCGAGCAGGCCGCGGGCCATCTCCTCCACCGGGAGGCCCTCGTACAGCACCGCGACGACCCCGGCGGTGATCGGCATGTCGACCCCGTGCTTGGCGGCGAGGTCGAGCACGGAGCGGCAGGACTTGGCGCCCTCCGCCGTCGTACCGGTGGCGACCACCGCCTCCTCCAGCGACATCCCCTCGCCGATGTGGCGGCCGAGGGTGTTGTTCCGCGACAGCGGAGACGTGCAGGTCGCCACGAGGTCGCCCATCCCCGCGAGCCCGGAGAAGGTCGCGGCGTCGGCACCTAGCTCGAGGCCGAGGCGCGTGATCTCGACCAGGCCGCGCGTGATGACGGTCGCGGCGGTGTTCGACCCGAAACCGCGGCCCTGCGCCATGCCGACGGCCAACGCGATGACGTTCTTCACCGCCCCGCACAGCTCCACGCCGACCACGTCGTCGTTGGTGTAGGGGCGGAAGTAGGAGTTCGAGCAGGCGTCGGCGACGAACCTCGCCGCCGACTCGTCCTGGCAGGCCACCACGGTCGCCGTGGGCTGGCGGCGGGCGATCTCGGCCGCGAGGTTCGGGCCCGAGACGACGGCCACACGCGACAGCGGCACGTCGAGCGCCTCGACGATGACCTGGCTCATGCGCTCGTCCGTGCCGAGCTCGACCCCCTTCATCAGGGAGACGATGACGGCATCGGGCTCGACGAGGTCCCGCAGGCCGGCGAGCGTGGCGCGCGACACCTGCGACGGCACGGCGACGACGACGATCTGCGCGCCGGCCAGCGCCGCGGCGGCGTCGGTGGTGCCCGTCATCGCGGGCAGCTCGATGCCGGGCAGGTACTTGCTGTTGGTGCGCCGGGTCGTGACCTCGGCCGCGACGGCCGGGTCCCGACCCCACAGGCGGACGTCGCAGCCCGCGTCGGCGAGGACCATCGCGAAGGTCGTCCCCCAGGACCCGGAGCCCAGGACGGCGACACGGGTCGGCGCCGACGGGTTCCCGGACGTGGGTGCGGTGGTCGGGTTCGTCATGGGCGCTCCACGGGCGGGTAGACGGTCTGCTTGCGTTCGTACTCGGGGTGCTTGCGAAGGTCGAAGCGGGCGGACGGGGCCGCCTCACCCCGGATCCCGGCGAGCTGCACGGTGATCGCGTCCATGACGCGGTTGGTGGCCTCGCGCAGGGTCTGCGTGTCGATCGGCCGGTCGTACAGGTCCGACAGGTCGACGGGCGGGCCGGCGACGATCGTCACGGGCTTGCGCGGGAAGGGCCGCAGCAGGCGGCCGTACCGCGGCAGGATCTTGTGGGCGCCCCACTGGGCGACGGGCACGACCGGCAGCCGGCTGACGAGCGCCAGCCGCGCCAGGCCGGTCTTGCCCTCCATCGGCCACAGGTCGGGGTCCCGCGTGAGCGTGCCCTCCGGCAGGATCGCCACGCAGGCGCCGCTGCCGAGCTGGTTGCCCGCGTCCTCGAGCGACCGGGCGGCCGCGGACGTGCCGCGGTCCACCGGGATCATCCGAGTCGCGCGCAGCACCGACCCGACCACCGGCGCGGTGAACAGGCCGCGCTTCGCCAGGATCCGCGGCTCGAACCCCTTGTCGAAAAGGTAGTGCGCCAGGGTCAGGGCGTCGTACTCGGTGACGTGGTTGGCGGCGGCGATGAACCCGCCCTCACGGGGCAGGTTCTCCTCGCCGCCGTCCCAGTCGTAGCGGACCATCGAGAACAGCAGCGGCCGCACGATGCGCGCGACGAGGCGGTAACCACGGGAGTCAGGTCGGGCGATCGGCACGGGGCCAGAGCCTACCTCCCGGCCCCGGCGGTCGAGGTGCCTCAGCCGCGGGAGACGTCGGCGCCGAGGGCGACGAGCTTGTCCTGGAACGACTCGTACCCGCGGTCGATCAGGCTGATGCCCCGCACCGTGGAGGTCCCCTTCGCCGCCAGCGCCGCGATCAGGTGGGAGAACCCGCCCCGCAGGTCCGGCACCTCGATGTCCGCCGCAGACAGCGGCGTCGGGCCCGAGATGACAGCCGAGTGGTGGAAGTTGCGCTGCCCGAACCGGCAGTCGCGCCCGCCGAGGCACTCCTTGTACACCTGGATCGTCGCGCCCATCTTCCGCAGCGCGTCGGCGAACCCGAACCGGTTCTCGTACACCGTCTCGTGCACGATCGACAGGCCCTTGGCCTGCGTGAGGGCCACGACGAGCGGCTGCTGCCAGTCCGTCATGAAGCCGGGGTGCACGTCCGTCTCCAGCACGATCGAGTCCAGGTCCCCGCCCGGGTGCCAGAACCGGATCCCGTCCTCCTGCACGTCGAACCGGCCGCCGACCTTCCGGAACGTGTTGAGGAAGGTCATCATCTCGGGCTGCGTCGCACCCTTGACCGTCACGTCGCCGCCGGTGGCCAGCGCGGCCGACGCCCACGACGCCGTCTCGATCCGGTCCCCGAGCGCCGTGTGCGAGTACCCCTCGAGCCGGTCCACACCCTCGATCCGGATCACCCGGTCGGTGTCCACCGAGATGATCGCGCCCATCTTCTGCAGCACCGCGATCAGGTCCATGATCTCCGGCTCGGTCGCCGCGCCGGTCAGCTCCGTGATGCCCTCGGCCCGCACCGCGGTGAGCAGCAGCTGCTCCGTGGCGCCCACCGACGGGTACGGCAGCGAGATCTTGGTGCCCTGCAGCCGGCGCGGCGCGCGCAGCTGGATGCCGTTGGGCATCTTGTCCACCACCGCGCCGAACTGGCGCAGGATGTCCAGGTGGTAGTTGATCGGCCGGTCGCCGATCCGGCAGCCGCCCAGGTCGGGGATGAACGCCTCACCGAGCCGGTGCAGCAGCGGCCCGCAGAACAAGATCGGGATCCGGCTCGAGCCCGCGTGCGCGTCGATGTCCGCCACGTGCGCCGACTCGACGTTGGACGGGTCGAGGTCCAGGATCCCGGCGTCCGGGTCCGACTTCACCGTCACCCCGTGCAGCTCCAGCAAGCCCGTGACCACGCCCACGTCCCGGATCTGCGGCACGTTGCGCAGGACGCTCGCCGACTCGCCCAGCAGCGACGCCACCATCGCCTTGGAGACGAAGTTCTTCGCCCCCCGGACCGTGATCGTGCCCTCGAGAGGAGTCCCGCCGTTGACGTGCAGCAGATCGTTCATGTCGTCGTGTTCGTCCCGTCGTTACGGATGCAGTGGTCCTGGGATGCCGTCGGTACCGTCGTCCCAGCGCGCCGTCGATCCTGCCTCGCCCGGCACGGTGGTGCCAACACGCGCCCCGGCGGGCTTATTCACGTTCACCACACCTTCACGCGGCGGGCACCGGCACGCAGCGGGGCGCTATTCATATCCTGAGACAATTGTTCATGATGCGGGACGCCGGTTCTACGGTCGTCGACCATGACCTCCTCCGTCACGTCGGGCGCCCCCAGCACGCCGACGCCGGCCGTCAACTCGCGCGGCCGCGTCATCGTCGCGTCGCTCATCGGCACCTCCATCGAGTTCTACGACTTCTACGCGTACGCGACCGCGGCCTCGCTCGTGTTCCCGGCGCTGTTCTTCCCGAACCAGGACGGCACGACGGCGTTGCTCGCGTCGTTCGCCGCGTTCGGCGTCGCCTTCGTCGCCCGGCCGCTCGGGTCGGTGCTCTTTGGGCACTTCGGCGACCGGGTGGGGCGCAAGACGACTCTCGTCGCGTCGCTCCTCACCATGGGGATCGCCACCGTCGTCATCGGCGTGATCCCTGCCGCCACCACGCCGGGCTGGGCCGTGCTCGCGCCGCTCGTCCTGGTGCTGTGCCGGTTCTGCCAGGGCCTGGGCCTCGGCGGCGAGTGGGGCGGCGCCGCCCTGCTGGCCACCGAGAACGCACCGGCCGGCAAGCGCGCGATCTGGGGCACGTTCCCGCAGCTCGGCGCGCCGATCGGCTTCATCCTGGCCAACCTCGTCTTCATCGGGCTGTCCCAGACCCTCACCGACGCGCAGTTCACGTCGTGGGGCTGGCGCGTGCCGTTCCTCGCCAGCTCGGTGCTCGTCATCGTGGGCCTGTGGGTGCGGCTCAAGCTCATCGAGACGCCCGCGTTCACCAAGGTCGTCGAGGCGGAGGCCGTGGCGAAGGTGCCGGTGGCCGAGGTCTTCCGCACCTCGTGGCGCAAGATCGTCTCGGGCACGTTCATCATGCTCGCCACGTACGGGCTCTTCTACCTGATGACCACGTTCACGCTGAACTACGGCGTCGCGGCCACCTCCCCCACCGACGGCTCCCCCGCGGGCCTGGGCTACGAGAAGATCGACTTCCTCTGGATGCTCATCGTGGGCTGCGTGTTCTTCGGCCTCTTCACGCTCGCGTCCGGACCCCTGGCCGAGAAGTACGGCCGCCGCCCGATGCTGCTGGTCGTCACCGGAGGCATCGCCGCCTTCGGCCTGCTGTTCGTGCCCCTCTTCGCGGGCGGCACGATCGGCGTGCAGTCGCTGCTCATCATCGGCTTCACCCTCATGGGCCTGACCTTCGGCCCGATGGCCGCGCTGCTGCCCGAGCTGTTCCCCGCGAACGTGCGCTACACGGGCGCGTCGGTGGCCTACAACCTCGCGTCGATCCTCGGTGCCGCCGTCGCCCCGTTCGTCGCGGTGTGGCTGTGGGAGGCCGCCGAGTCCCCGGTGCTGGTGGGCGTGTACCTCACGGCGATGGCCGCGATCACGTTCGTCGCGCTGTGGCTGCAGAAGGAGACCAGGGACGTCGACTTCAGCGGAGACATCCGCGCCTGACCCATCGAGCACCGTGGGCGCTCGTCCGGCGCCGTTCCTGCCCGGAACAGCGCCGGACGAGCGCCCACGACGCTCCCCGGGGTGTCAGGCCGCCGTCGGCGCGGCCTCGTGCTCGCGGTGCTGCACGGGGGACATCGCCGCCGCGCAGAGCACCCCGACGACGAGCACCACACCCACCAGCAGCAGCGTCTGCGCCGCCGCGTCGGCGAAGCCCGCGAAGAACGCCTGCTGGGCGGCCGCCCCGACCTGCTCGGCGACCGAGGCCGGCACCTGGTCGGGCAGCTGCACCGACCCGACCGCCGTCGTGCCGAGGCTGCCGCTCGCCTGCGAGATGCCGTCGACGAACGCCTGGCGGTACTGCTCGGGCAGCTGCGCGGCGACGTCCTGCGCGGCCGCCGGGACCGTGACCGTGAGCCGGGCGGACAGCAGCGCCACGACGACCGCCGACCCGATGACCCCGCCCACCTGACGGGTGGTGTTGAACGCACCGGCGCCCGCCCCGGCCGTGCGCGCGTCGAGCCCCGACGTCGCCAGGTTGGACAGCGGCGAGAACGTGAGCCCCGTGCCGACGCCGAACAGCGCCATGGGCCACAGCAGCGCGAACGGGGACAGGTCAGGGTCGAGCACCGCGGCGAGCCACAGCACCGCGCCGGCGATGGCGGCGAACCCGGCCGCCACCACCCACTTGGCGGGCACCCGGTCCGACAGCCGGCCCGCGAACGGCGCGACGACGCCGGACACGAGCGAGCCTGGCATCATCACGAGCGCCGCATTGATGGGCGTCAGGCCGAGGATCGACTGCAGGAAGATCGTCAGCGGGAAGAAGATGCCGATCATCGCGAAGGTCACGACCATGCCGTCGACGTTCGCGAGCGAGAAGTTGCGCGAGCTGAACAGCCGCAGCGGCAGCAGAGCGCGCGGGCCCTGGCGGTGCTGCCACCACACGAAGACCGCGAGCACGAGGACGCCGAGACCCACCACCGACCATACGGAGAACGGCCCCCAGATGTGGCCCCAGTCGAAGTTCTCGCCCTCCTGGAGGCCGAAGACCACCGCCGCGAGGCCCAGGACGGACAGCACCACGCCCAGCGGGTCGATCGTCGTGCCGTGCGACGGCAGGTGCGGCAGCCGCGCGACCGAGAACCACAGCGCCGCCACGCCCACCGGGATGTTGACGTAGAAGATCCACTCCCAGCCGATCGTCTCCACGAAGACGCCGCCGAGGAGCGGGCCGACGAGCGTCGCCACGCCCGCCGTCGCGCCCCACAGCCCCATCGCCGCTCCGCGCTGGGTGGGCGGGAAGACGCGCGTGATCATCGACATCGTCTGCGGCGTCATCATCGCGGCGCCGACGCCCTGGACCACCCGGAAGCCGATGAGCCAGCCGATCTCGGGCTCCGAGCCGATGTTGCCGGAGAACCCGCACAGGAACGAGAACGTCGTGAACACGATCAACCCGGCGATGAACACCGACTTCTGCCCGTAGCGGTCGCCGAGCCGGCCGGCGAGGAGCATCAGCACCGCGTACGAGAGCAGGTAGGCGCTGTTGACCCAGCCGACCTCGATGAGGGAGGCGGAGAACTGCTCGGTCAGGGTGGGGATGGCGATGTTCACGATGGTCGTGTCGACCATGATCATGAAGAAGCCGAGGATGAGCGGCGGGAGCACGCTCCACGCGGACCTGCCGTGCAGGTCGACGAGCGGGGTCACCGGGCCGCGCCCGGGAGAGGTGGACATGCGACGAGCGTGGCACGACCCACCGACGCGCGCGCGGCCTGCCCCGAAGCGGTTCAGCCCTCGGCCGGAGCCTGGGCCGGGGACAGCTCGGGACGGTCCAGCGCGGCCCGCAGCCCGACGGCGATCTCGCCGGCGGCCGCCAGCTGGTCGTCGGTGAGCGCGTCGACGAAGAGCTGCCGCACGACGCGCAGGTGCGCGACGGACGCGCGACGGAACGTCGCCGCGCCGTCGTCGGTGAGCGCGACGCCGGCCGCGCGGCTCCCCTGCCGGGCGACCAGGCCGCGCCGTTCCATGCGGCCCACCTGGTGCGACAGGCGGCTGCGCTCCCAGCCGACGGCGTCCGCGAGCGCCGACGATCGCAGGCAGTGACCCTGGGCGTCGTGCAGGGCGAGCAGGACGGCGTAGTCGGACGACGAGAGCCCCGACTCGGCCTGCAGGCGCGCGGACAGCCGCGAGCGCAGCGCGTCCGTGGTCTCGACGAACTCGCGCCAGGTGCGCAGCTGGTCGCTGGTCGGCGAGCGCCGACCGCCGTCCCGGCCCTGGGTCATGCCGCCCTCCAGCCCTCGGGAATTGACACGTCAATTCCGACGTTACCCCCGGCGACCGACACCGTCACGGGAGGGCATCATGACCACGCTCCAGCTCGGGCTCGACTCGTTCGGCGACCGCCCGGTGGGCGCCGACGGCGAGCTCGTCTCGCACGCCGCCGCGATCCGCCAGGTCGTCGAGGAGGCCGTGCTGGCCGACCGGGTGGGCGTCGACGTCGTCGCCCTCGGCGAGCACCACCGGCCCGAGTACGCGATCTCGACGCCGGAGACCGTGCTCGCCGCGATCGCGTCGCGCACGGAGCGGATCCGCCTCGCCTCGGGCGTCACGGTGCTGTCCTCCGACGACCCGGTGCGCGTCTTCCAGCGCTTCGCCACCCTCGACGCGCTCTCGGACGGCCGCGCGGAGGTCATCCTCGGGCGGGGGTCGTTCACCGAGTCGTTCCCGCTGTTCGGCTACGACCTGGCCGACTACGACCTCCTCTTCGACGAGAAGATCCACCTCTTCACCGAGCTCCTCAAGGAGCAGCCGGTCACCTGGTCGGGCACCACCCGGCCCGCGCTGCGCGACGCCGACGTCTTCCCCAAGACCGAGTCCGGCCACCTGTCGACGTGGGTGGGCGTGGGCGGCTCCCCGCAGTCCGTGGTCCGGGCCGCGCACTACGGCCTGCCCCTCATGCTCGCGATCATCGGCGGGGAGCCCGGCCGGTTCGCGCCGTACGTCGACCTGTACCGGCGCGCGACCGCCCAGCTCGGCACGACGGCGCACCCGGTCGGGATGCACTCGCCGGGGTTCGTCGCCGACACCGACGAGGAGGCCGTCGAGATCTTCTGGCCCCACTACCGCCTCCAGCGCGACCGCATCGGCGCCTCCCGCGGCTGGCCGCCGATCCGGCGTGAGGAGTACGACGCCGAGGTGGCGCACGGCTCCCTGTACATCGGCTCGCCGGAGACCGTGGCCCGCAAGATCGCGTCCGCGGTGACCGAGCTCGGCGTCGGCCGGTTCGACATGATCTACACCACCGGCGCTCAGCCCGCCGAGGCCCGCCTGCGCAACGTGGAGCTGTACGGCACGCAGGTGGTCCCCCGGGTCCGCGAGCTCGTCGCCGAGCACGCCGCGGCGTCCCCGGCGGGGCCGGTCACGGCAGGCGGTGCCGCGTGACCGCCACGATCGGCGTCCTCGGCGCGGGCAAGGTCGGCACGGTCCTGGCGCGGCTCGCCGTGGAGGCCGGGTACCGCGTGCTCGTCGCGGGCTCCGGCGACCCGGCGAGGATCGCGCTGACCGTCGAGGTGCTCGCGCCCGGCGCGCAGGCCGTCACGGCCCAGGAGGCCGCGGCGAAGGCCGACGTCGTCGTGCTCGCCCTGCCGCTGGGCCGGTACCGCACCGTGCCTGCGGACGCGCTGGCCGGCAAGCTCGTCGTCGACGCCATGAACTACTGGTGGGAGGTGGACGGGCACCGGGCCGACCTCAGCGACCCGGCCGCCTCGACGAGCGAGCTCGTGCAGGAGTTCCTGGCCGCGTCGCGGGTCGTCAAGGCGTTCAACCACATGGGCTACCACGACCTGGACGCCGGGGCCCGTCCTGCGGGAGCCCCGGGCCGCCGGGCGATCGCCGTCGCGGGGGACGACGCCGACGACGTGGCGCAGGTCGCCGGTCTCGTCGACCGGCTCGGCTTCGACCCCGTCGTCGCGGGCCCGCTGTCCGCCGGCGCGCGCCTGCAGCCCGGCACACCGGCGTTCGGGGCGAACCTCCCCCACGACGAGCTGCGCGCGCTGGTCTCCCCCGCCGCCTGACGCCGCGGGCGCCGTCCCGGGCGCCCGGCGGCGCCGCGCCCTATGCTGGTCGGCAGGGCGGCGCGTCCCGCCCGATCCCCGGACCGGCGCTCGCGCCGCCGGGACCGCGCGAGCGGTGGGGACAGAGGGGACCTCGAGTGCTCGACGCGGTCAGGACACCGTGTTCACCGGTGCCTGCCGGCGGGCGCGAGCCGCGGGTGGCGCACCGTGCGAGCACGCAGGAGTCCTCATGACTACGCAGGAGTCGTTCAAGAAGCGCGTCCGCGCGCGCATGGCCGCCACCGGCGAGAGGTACGGCGCCGCGCGCCGCACCCTCCTCGCCCGGGCGGCACCTCCCCCGGCCGGCGCCCGCGCCTGGGTGTCGGAGCCCGACCTCTCCGACGACACGATCCGCGAGGGCACCGGCCGCGGGTGGGACGAGTGGGTCGCGCTCGTCGACGCCGGCCCCGGTCGCGACGCCGGGCACACCGCCATCGCCGCCTGGGTCGCGGGCGAGCACGGCGTCTCCGGCTGGTGGGCGCAGTCGGTCACCGTGGGCTACGAGCGCATCACCGGGCTGCGCGTGCCCGGCCAGCGGCCCGACGGCACGTTCTCGGTCAGCCGGTCGCGGCTGCTCGACGTCGACCGCGACGCGCTGCGCGCCCTGCTCGACGACGACGGCGACCGCGCCGGCCTCGTGCCCGGCCTCACGCTCGCACCGCGGTCGCGCCCGGGCGTGAAAAGTCCGCGGTTCGGGGTGTCAGACGACGACGGCGAGCACGGCGTCGCGATGTTCTCGCCGGACCCGGTCGGGTCGCGGCTGCGCCTGATCGTGACCCACGAGCGGCTCGGCTCCGCGGCCGAGGCCGAGCTGTGGAAGGCGTTCTGGGCCGACTGGCTGGTAGCGCTCGACGACGCCTGACGACTGCGGTTAGCCCCGCCCGTGCGCCACCACCAGCTCCGCCCCGAGACGCGCGAGCTCCGCCCGCACCTCCGGCGGTCCGACGACGTCGGCCTGGGCGCCCCAGCCGGCCAGGTGGCGCGCGACGTCGAGCGGCGTGGGGGCGGCGACCCGCACCGTCGCGCGAGCGCCGTCGCCGCCGTCGACGATCACCGTGTGCCGCCCGAACTGGGCGCGCAGGACGTCGACGTGCTCGGGGGCCACGCGCACGGTGGCCCACGTCGCGGACCGTCTCGCCTCGACCTCGCCGACGACGCGGTCCCACTCCGCCTGCAGGTCGACGCCGTCGGGCACGACGGCGGGCTCGTCGGTGACGTCCAGCGCGCCGACGCGGTCGAGACGGAAGGTGCGCGGGCCGCGGTCCGTGCCGGCGATCAGGTACCAGGCGCCGTCCTTGTCGACGAGCCCCCAGGGGTCGAGGGCGCGGCTCGAGGACCGCCCGGTCGCGCCGGTGTAGTCGATCCGCACGCGGCGCCGCTCGACGACGGCGCGCTGCAGGGCGTCGACCTCCGGCGGCCGGACCCGGCCGGCCGCGCTCCACCCCTCCCGGTCCACGACCACGGCCGCGGCGGCCGCCTCCGCCTCGGCCCGGAAGGTGGCGGGCAGCGCGCGCACGAGCTTGCGCAGCGCCGCGCGCGCGTGGTCGGACGACGCCGCGCCCGGCCCGGCGAGCAGGAACAGCGCGCGCGCCTCGGGCGCCGTGAGGCCGCTGAGGTCCGTGCGCGACCCGCCGAGCAGCGACCACCCGCCGCCGCGGCCCGGCTGCGGGTATACGGGCACGCCCGCGGCCGACAGCGCCTCGAGGTCCCGGCGGGCGGTCGCCACCGAGACCTCGAGCGCGTCGGCGAGCTCGGCCGCCGTCACGCGGGGGCGCGACTGGAGGTGGAGCAGCACCTGGATGAGGCGGTCGGCGCGCATGCTCCGAGACTGCCACGAAAAATAGTCAGAAGGTGAGCACTTTGGACGGAAGAGTGGTGCTCACGAGGTCATCAGGCCTCGATCGCACCGACCGTCACACCGAGCACCGGGAGCCGACATGCTGCGCGGACTGACCACCATCACCTACCTGGCCGACGACGTGGCCGCTGCCCGCGACTGGTACGCCGAGGTGCTCGGCACCGAGGCGTACTTCGCCCGCGAGGCCGGCGGGGCGCTCGCCTACGCGGAGTTCCGCATCGGCGACTACCAGCACGAGCTGGGGATCATGGACCGGCGCTTCGCTCCCCCGCAGCCCGACGGAGCCGCGGGCGCGGTCGCCTACTGGGCGGTCGACGACGTCCGCGGCACCGTCGCGCGGCTGCTCGAGCTCGGCGCCGCCGCGTACCAGGAGCCGGTCGAGCGCGGCCCCGGGTTCGTCACCGCGGCGGTCGTCGACCCGTTCGGCAACGTTCTCGGCGTCATGGAGAACTCCCACTACCGCGACGTGCTCGCCTCCCTGACCTCCTGACCGCCCCGCCGGCGGACGCCCGCCCGTGCCAGCATGGTGGCGAACCGCGACGCGAGGAGGCCCGCGATGGAACGACAGGACACCGACGAGCAGGACGACGCCGGGCTCGCGCGTCGCGTCCTCGACGACGGCCGCTACCTGGTCCTCGCGTCCGCGGACGGCGACGGGAACCCGTGGCCCACCCCGGTCTGGTTCGCCCGCGACGGGCGAGAGCTCGTCTGGGTCTCCCGGCGCGGCACGCGCCACTCGACGAACGTCGCCCGGCGGTCCGCGGTGGGCATCGTGGTCTTCGAGACGCCCGCGCCCGTCGACGGCCGCCCGCGCGCCGTGTACGCCGAGGCCACCGCGGGCGAGGTGCCGGACACGGACCGCGACCGCTGCCTCGCGATCTTCGACCGCCGCTCCCGCGCCGAGGGACTGGGCCCCTGGACCGTCGACCGCATCGTCGCGCCCGCCGAGCTGCGCCTGTACCGCGCCGTCGTCTCGCGGTTCTTCGTCCTCGAGCCCGACCGCGACGTCCGCCGCGAGGTCGATCTCGGCCTCTAGGTCACGCCGTCAGCACCAGCACCGCGAGCGCGACGGCGAGGATCACGTCGAGCACGCCGCAGAACTCCGACAACGACCGGGCCACGACGCGACCGGAGCGGTGGTGGTAGACGTCCCAGGCGGCGTGCCCGAGCAGCCCGACGGCGACGACGAGCCCGCCCGCGGTGGCGTCCAGCCGGACGGCGACCGACGCGGCGGCCCCGAGGACGAGCATCGCCGCGGCCTGGAGCGGGAGCGACCACGGCGGGCGCCGGCGCCCGGCCGCGAGGCCGACGACGACCAGCACCACGGCGAGGCCGATCATCCAGGGCGTCGGGTCGAGGTCGACGACCTTGGTGGCGCCGATCAGCACGAACGTCACGCCGAACGCGAGCCATGCGGCGCCGGGCCGGCCGAGCGCGGCGGCCGCCAGGTAGACGAGGCCGGAGGCGGCGAGCACCGGGGCGACGTCGCGCGCGTCGGCGAGCCCGACCGCGGTCGCGGCGGCGACGACCACCCCGAGCGCCGCCGGCCACACCCGGCCGAGCACCGAGCGCCGGTCGGCCGTCCACGTGCCTGACACCTGGTCCTGGGTCATGGTCTTCTCGCTCTCGTGCGTGCGAACCGCGTGAGGTGAACCGCTGACGATCGAGCGCGATAAACTGTACACACTTGTTCGAGTTAGAGGAAGGGCGGACGACGATGTCGCACTCCACGGCGGCGACGCCCGGCCCGGCGGAGCTCCGGCGCGCGACCCCGGACGACACGGACGCCGTCGCGCGGATCTGGCACGAGGGCTGGACGGACGCCCACCTGGGCCACGTGCCCGACGCACTCGTGGTGGCCCGCACCCCGGCGTCGTTCCCGGAGCGCGCCCGCGAGCGCATGGCCGACACCACTGTCGCCGTGCACCGGGGGGCCGTCGCGGGCTTCGTCATGGTCGCCGGCGACGAGGTGGACCAGCTCTACGTCGACCGCGCGGCCCGCGGCGCCGACGTCGGCGGGGCGCTCCTGCGGCACGCGGCCCAGACCGTCCGGGACGCCGGGCACCCGCGCGCCTGGCTCGCCGTGGCGACGGGGAACGCGCCGGGGCGCCGCTTCTACGCGCGGCAGGGCTGGGTCGACGAAGGCCGGTTCGTGCACCGCGCGCCGGTGCCGGGCGGGACCGTCGAGGTGGACTGCCACCGGTTCGCGAGCCCGGACCGTTAACCTGGACACTCCTGTACAGGCTTGGAGGAGCTCGTGGTCACGACACCGGCGCAGACGACGGAGACGACGCACGGGGCCACGGCCGACGGCGGCCGGGACCGCGCCAAGCGCGCCGACGCCGTCCGCAACGTGGAGGCGATCCTGGCCGCGGCCACCCGCGTGCTGGCGACGGACCCCGACGCGAGCATCAACGAGATCGCCAAGGCCGCGGGCGTCGGTCGCGTCACCCTCTACGGACACTTCGACTCGCGGGCGACGCTCGTGCGCGAGGTCGTGGACCGCGCGATCGCCCAGACCGACGAGGCGCTGGCGACCGTCGACCTGGACGGCGACCCCCGCGAGGCGCTCGGCCGCCTGCTCGAGGCGACCTGGCACCTGACCCACCGGTTCGGGGCCCTGGTGGTCGCGGGCTCCCAGGTCCTCCCGCCCGAGGAGATGAGCCGCGCGCACGAGGGGCCCGCGCAGCGGGTCCGCGGCCTGCTCGAGCGCGGCCGCGCGGCCGGCGAGCTCCGCGACGACATGCCCGTCGACTGGCAGGTCAGCGTGCTGCAGGCGATCCTCCACGGCGCCTCCGCCGCGGTGCACCGCGGCGAGATCACCGCGGACGAGGCTCCCGCGCTCGTCCGCGCCACGACCCTCGGCGCGCTCTCCGCCTGACGTCGCCCCGGAAGTCACCCGCACGACCCTCTTGTCGAACATGCCTGTTCGAGTTAATTTACTCGAACAGGCATGTTCGACTTATTCGTGCTCGACACCTCGAGGGACCGTGCCATGACGTCACCAGAGAAGCCCGCCCCGCAGACCACGCCGCAGACTCCGGACGACCAGCCCTCCGCACCCGACCCCCGGCGCTGGCGCATCCTCGCGCTGCTCGGCATCGCCCAGCTGATGCTCATCGTCGACGTGACCGTCGTCGCGATCGCCCTCCCCGAGATGGGGGCCGACCTCGGCCTCTCCCGCTCCGGCCTGGCCTGGGTGGCGAGCGTGTACGCCCTCGTCTTCGGCGGGCTCATGCTGCTCGGCGGCAAGGCCGCCGACGTCCTCGGCCCGCGCCGCGTCGTGCTCGCCGGCCTCGCGCTGTTCACCCTCGCGTCGCTGCTCGCCGGGCTCGCACGGTCCCCGGAGCTGCTGCTCGCCGCCCGCGCCCTGCAGGGCGCCGGCGCGGCGGCCATGTCGCCGGCCGCGCTGTCCGTCATCGTGCGGACGTTCAGCGGGCCGGAGCTGTCGCGCGCGATCGGCGTCTGGTCCGCGCTCGGCGGCGCGGGAGCCGCCGTCGGCGTGCTGGTGGGCGGCGTCCTGACGTCGGGCCCGGGCTGGCCGTGGGTGTTCTACGTCAACGTGCCCGTCGGGGTGCTGCTCCTCCTGGCCCTGTTCCGGTGGGTACGGCCGTGGCCAGGGTCGGGCGGTCGGCTCGACGTGGCTGGCGCCGCACTCGCCACCGCCGCGACCGCCGCCGCCGTGTACGGGCTCGTCACCGCCGGCGACGCCGGCTGGCTGAGCGCGCCGACCCTGGTCGCCCTGCTCGTCGGCGTCGTCGGGTACGTGCTGCTCGCGCGCCACCTGCGCGCGTCCGCGACGCCGCTGGTGGACCCGGCCCTGCTCGTCCGGCGACCGGTGCTGCGCGGGCTCGGGCTGATCTTCGTCGCCACGGCCCTGATGATCTCCGTGTTCTTCCTCGGCTCGTTCACGCTGCAGCAGCTCCACGGCTTCAGCGCCCTGGACACGGGGCTGACGTTCCTGCCCGTCGCGGTGGGCACCATCCTCGGGTCGAGCGTCGCGGGCCGCGTCCTCCCCCGCCTCGGCGTGCGCGCCGTGTCCGTCGTCGGGCTGCTCGTCGCCGCCGTCGGCCTGGCCGCGGCGGCCGGCATCTTCTCGATGACGGTGCTCGTGGTGGGCATCGCCGTCGCCGGGTTCGGCGTCGGCGCCGTGTTCGTCGCCGCCGCGGGGAGCCTCTTCTCCGCGGCCGAGCCGCACGAGGCCGGCGTGGCCTCCGGCGCGCTCAGCACGTTCCACGAGTTCGGGGCCGCGACCGGTGTCTCCGCCGTGTCCAGCGTCGCCGCCGCGGCCCTGGTCGACCCGGGGTTCGACACGTTCGCCGCCGGGTACTGGTTCGCCGCCGCGGTCGCCCTGGCGGCCGCGCTCGCCTCGCTCGCGCCGGCCCGGGCCGGTCGCTGACGGAGCTCACCGCCGCCGGGCCGGGCCGGGTGATATCTCGCCGTCGCGTGGCCGCTCGCGGGGCGGGAGAGAGACGCTGGTACGGCCGCGCCCGCCGCGCGGGCTCATACTGGCAGGAGCACACCAGGGCGGAGTCACGATGACGCGTGCACAGGAACCGGGGGCACCCGACCTCGACGCCCCGGGCGCGAGCCGCCGCAGCCTCCTGTCGACGGTCTCGCCGGCGAAGCTGCGCCCGGCCGTGAGCCCCGAGTACCTCGTGCCGCGGCCGCGGCTCGTCAGGCTGCTGGACGACGCGGTGCGGGCGCCGCTCACGCTCGTCGTCGCGCCGGCCGGTTCCGGCAAGACCTCGCTGGTGCGCGACTGGGCCGCGCGGAGCGCCCTCCCCCACGCCTGGCTGTCCGTCGACGAGCCCGACCGCGACCCCGCCCAGCTCTGGCGGGGGATCCTCGCCGCCCTCGAGGGGATCGCACCGGGGTGCTCCGAGCCCGCGGCGCGGGCCCTGCGGCAGCAGCGGCCGCTCGACGACGCGCTCGCCGTGCTGCTCGACGACCTCGAGGCGCGACCCTATGACGCGCGCGTGCTCGTGGTCGACGACCTGGAGCTGGTCGACGACGAGCCGGTGACGGCGTCGTTGCGGACGTTCGTGCAGCGGCTCCCCGGCTGGCTGCACGTGGTGCTGGTGAGCCGCCGGGTGCCGCAGCTCCCGGTGGACCGGCTGCGGGCGCGCGGGATGCTCGGCGAGGTCCGCTTCCCCGAGCTCCGCTTCTCGGACGCGGAGGCGTCCGCGATGCTCGCCCGGCTCGCCCCCGCGATGCCGGCCGACCGCGTGGACGAGATGTCCCGCCAGGCCGAGGGCTGGGCCGCGAGCATCCAGCTCGCCGCGCTGGCCGCACGGTCGGCCGCTGCGCGGGCCGACGACGTCCGGGCCGGCGACAACCAGGCCGACGACCTCCAGGACAGCGACCTCCAGGAGGGCGACGTCGATGACGGCGACGAGGCCCGCGACGACCGGTCGGCCCCGGGCGCCGTGCGCCGCGACGACGGCGCCCGCTACCTCGAGGACTACGTCTGGCACGAGGTGCTCCGGGGCGAGGCGTCGGACGTCGTGACGGTGCTGACCGCCACCGCCGTCGTCGACCGCGTCGACCCGCGCCTCGCGCGGGCGCTGGCCGGCCGCGAGGACGCCCCCGACCTGCTGGCCCGCGCCGAGGAGCGCGGCCTGTTCGTGGCCCGGATCGAGCCCGCAGGGTCGTACGAGCTGCACGCGCTGGTCCGTGAGGCGCTGGTCGCGCGGCTGCGCCGGCAGGACCCGGCGCGGATCGCGGAGCTCCACCGCCTCGCGGCCCGGTGGTACGAGGCGGACGGCCAGCCGGTGCATGCGATCGAGCACCTGCTGCGGGCGCAGGAGCACCGCGACGCGCTCCGGCTCCTCGCGTCCTGCGTCACCGCGCTCTACGAGAGCGGTCGCCGGTCCACGGTCCTGCGCACGCTCGCCGCGATCCCCGCGGACGTCGCGCCGGCCGACCCGGGCGCCGCGAGCGACGTCGCCTGGTGCCGGCTCTATGTGGACCGGGCGGGCTTCGTGCAGACGGTCGACGGGCTCGACGCCCGGGCGCACGACGTCGGCCCGGGCGCCGACGACCCGGGCGCCGACGACGGGGCGACCGCGCCGGCCGTGCGCGCCCGGCTCGAGGTGCTGCGGGCGGTCGTCTCGGCGATCCGCGGCGACTGGGCCGGCGGCGCGGGACTCGCCCGGGCCGGCCTCGCCACCATGGGTGACTCCTGGCTGCTCGACCCGGTGGTGCGGTACGGCTGGAACCTGGTCGCCCGGGAGATTGCGCTCGCCGAGCGGTGGGACGACGCCAGCGCCGAGGTGCACAAGCTCGCGCTCACGATCGCCGCGGCACCTGAGCGGAGACTCGCGCTCGAGGGCACGCGGGCGCTCGGCGCGGCGCTCGGCGGGCGTCCGGTCGACGCCCTGCGGCTCGTCGCGGGCGCGCGGGAGGCGTCCGAGCAGACCAGCATGACCATGCTCCGCACCGAGCTCCTGACGGCCGAGGGGATCGCTCTCCGGGAGATCGGCGACCGGGCCGCCGCCCTGCCGCTGCTCGACCGGCTGTCCGGCGAGGACTGCGACCCCCTGCCGCACTGCCGGCTCCTCGCCTGCCTGGAGCTGGCCCGGGCGCACCTCGACCAGGGGGACCTGGACGCCGCTGGACGAGCCTTCGCCCAGGCCGCCGAGATCGTGGGGACGGAGGTCACCGGCCCGGGCGGCCGGGGCCTCCTGGCCCGGACGGGATGCCTCGTCGCTCTGGCCCGGGGCGCGACGGACGAGGCACGACGCTGGGTCACGCAGATCGACGACCCGTTCTGGTCACCCGTCAAGGGCGCTCTCGTGCTCGTCGCGGAAGGCGAGCCCGGGGCCGTCGCGGGCCTGGTCGTGGACGCCGAGCCCCGGAACGCGCGGCACCGCGTGGTCCTCGACCTGGTGCTCGCCCGCACCGCCGCGAGCCCGGCGGAGGCCGAGGCGCACCTGCTCGAGGCCGTCGGCACGGCCTCCGCGCACGGCCTGGTGCAGACCGTCGCGAGCGCGGGTCCCGAGGTCGTCGAGGCGATCGAGCGGCTCGCGTGGCGCGTGCCGCCGAGCTGGCTGGCGCGGTTGCGCCGTGTCCCCGCCGACGGGTCGGTGCTGTCGAGCGCGGCGCTGCGCGAGCGCGCACGCTCGCTGACCGACCGTCAGCTCGGGATCCTGCGGATGCTGCCGAGCCGGCTCACCCTGCGGGAGGTCGCGGACGAGCTCTACATCTCCGTGAACACCCTCAAGTTCCACCTCAAGATCATCTACCGCGAGCTCGGCTGCGGGTCGCGCGCGGAGGCTGCCGAGCTCGCGCGCGCCCTGGTCAGTCCCGGGCACGCTCAGCCGTCGAGCACCCTGCGGCGCTGAGCCTCGTACTGGTCGAGGGTGAGGACGCCCCGCTCCACCAGCTCGGCGAGCGTGCGGAGCTGAGCCGCGGGGTCGACGGCGAGCTCGGGCCGCGCGGCCGTCGCCGGCCCGCGGACCAGCAGGTCGGCGGCTCCCCGGCGCCCGGTGTCGGCGACGGGCCCGTCGTGGCGCGCCGAGGACGGCGCCGTGGCAGACCCGGCCGCGCGGACACGGACACGGGCAAGCCGCTCACCGCCGACGATCCGCCCCCCGGCCGCCCGGGCAGCGGCCGACAGCGGCGCGGCCCAGCGGTCCTCGAGGAGCAGCAGGAGGGCGGCCGCGTCGGGCTCGACCGCCACCGACGCGAGCGCGACGTCGTGCGCGCTGAGCCGGACCCGGGGGCGCTCGAGCGCCGCGAGCGGCGCCAGCTGCTCGACGTCCCGCAGGGCATGGGCCGTGGCCGACGCCTGGTCCGGCCCGCGGCGGAGCAGGACCGCGTCGACCAGCCCGAGCACCCCCGACCGGACCAGCCCGGTGACCGTCGCCACGACGCCGCTCAGCAGCTCCACCGCCGGCACGGCGATCATCACGTACTCCAGGAGGTCGTCGTCGGGCCCGTGCGCCGCGCCCGCCCCCGGCGCATCCGTCATCGGACTTCCCCTCCCCCGCGGTCGTGTCGTGCCCGGCCAGGCTGGCCCGAGGGCGGGTGGGGCCGCACCACCCCCCGACGGATGGCGCTCACCCACCCGCGCCCGGCGGATGCTCCGAGCACGACGGCACGGGCGACGGCGGGAGAGGACGACGATGGCGACGGGACCGGCAGCCGGGCCCACCAGCGGCACCCGGGGGCTCGTGCTGCTCACCCTGGCCTCCGGCCAGTTCCTCATGACCCTCGACAGCTCGGTCATGAACGTGTCGATCGCGCAGGTCGCCGAGGACGTCGGGACCACCGTGACGGGCGTCCAGACCGCCATCA
Source organism: Isoptericola sp. NPDC019571 (assembly GCF_044389385.1). NCBI lineage: Bacteria > Bacillati > Actinomycetota > Actinomycetes > Micrococcales > Promicromonosporaceae > Isoptericola > Isoptericola sp. NPDC019571. The sequence continues at coordinate 173,743 of NZ_JBIRXZ010000003.1, read as the reverse complement.
CGCTCTACACCCTGGTGATGGCCACGATGATGGTCACCGGCGGCAAGATCGGCACGATGATCGGGCGCCGCCGCGCGTTCGCCCTCGGCTGCGTGATCTACGGCGCCGGCTCGCTGACGACCTCCCTCGCGCCCAGCCTCGGCGTCCTGCTGCTCGGCTGGTCGGTGCTCGAGGGGCTCGGCGCGGCGCTCATCATGCCCGCCATCGTGGCGCTCGTCGCCGCGAACTTCCCGCCTGCGGGCCGCCCCCGTGCCTACGGGCTCGTCGCCTCCGCGGGGGCGATCGCGGTGGCGGCCGGCCCCCTGATCGGCGGCGCCGTCACCACCCTCTGGACGTGGCGGTACGTGTTCGCGGGCGAGGTGGTCGTGGTCCTGGCGATCCTGGCCCTCACCCGCCGCATCGCCGACTCCGCGCCCGCCGCCCGGTCGCGGATCGACCTCGTGGGGGTCGTCCTGTCGGCGCTGGGCCTGGGCGTGGCGGTGTTCGGCGTGCTCCGCTCGAGCGAGTGGGGGTGGGTCCGCGCCAAGCCCGGCGCCCCGGCGGTCGCGGGCATCTCCGCGACGCTGTGGCTGATCGTCGTCGGCCTCGTCGTGATCCGCGTGTTCCTCTGGTGGCAGGGCCGGCGGACGGCGCGGGGCCTGGAGCCGCTGGTCGACGTCACGCTGCTGCGCAACCCGCAGCTGGTGGGCGGCCTCGTCATGTTCCTGTTCCAGTTCCTGCTCCAGGCGGGCCTGTTCTTCACCGTCCCGCTCTATCTGTCGGTGGCCCTCGGGCTCAGCGCGTTCGAGACCGGGCTGCGCCTGCTGCCCCTGTCCGTGGCGCTGCTGCTCGCGGCGGTCGCCGTCCCGAGGTTCTGGCCCGAGGCGTCGCCGCGCCGCGTCGTCACGATCGGCCTGGTCGCGCTGCTGGCCGGCATCGTGTCGCTGGTGCTCGCCCTCGACGTCGGCACCGGGCCCGAGATCGTGTCGGTGCCGCTCCTGCTCGCCGGGATCGGGGTGGGCGCGCTGTCGTCGCAGCTCGGCGCCGTGACCGTCTCCGCGGTGCCGGACCGGCTCAGCGGCGAGGTCGGCGGCCTGCAGAACACGTCGACCAACCTCGGGGCGTCCCTCGGGACGGCGCTCGCGGGGTCGGTGCTCGTCGCGGCGCTCACCGCGAGCTTCCTGGCCGGGATCGAGGACCACCCCGCCGTGCCGGACGAGCTGGCCGCGACCGCCACGGTGCAGCTCGCCGCCGGGATCCCGTTCCTCTCCGACGCCCAGCTGCGGGAGGGGCTGGGCGACGCCGGGCTGCCGCCCGAGCAGGTCGACGCCGTCGTCGAGGAGAACTCGGCGGCGCGGATCGACGGCCTGCGCACCAGCCTGGCGGTGCTGTCCGTGCTCGCCGCGGTGGCGGTGCTGCTGACCCGCCTCCTGCCCACGCGGGCGGTCGGCGCGCGCAAGCCCTCCGGGTGACCGGGTCCGTCAGGCGCGGACCGCGGGACGACGCCGCCGGGCGACCAGCTTCCACAGCTCCTCGACCACCACGAGGGACAGCGCGAGGCCGGCGGCGGTGCACCACTGCCCGAACGACAGCCCGGTGGTGCCGAAGATCCGCGCGAGCAGGTCGATGCCCGTCACCGCGACGATCGCGAGCAGCGCCAGACCGTACCGGCGCAGCTGGACCGCCCCGGGCAGGGCGTCCCGGTCGAAGATCGTGCCCTCCGGGTCGCGCGAGAGCAGCGCCCCGGCGAGGTGGAACAGCGACAGCGTGGTCAGCAGCATCGTCGTCGCGACGACCGCGCCGCCCTGGTCGTCGCCGACCTGGTAGGCGACCAGGGACCCCACCGTCATGACGAGCCCCTGCGCGCAGAGCCGGACCCACCCGCCGCGCGAGATCACCGGCGCGGACACGGACCGCGGCGCCCTCGACATCAGCCCCCGCGCGGGCTGGTCGAACCCCAGCGCGATCGCGAGCGGGATGTCCACGACCATGTTGAGCCACAGGATCTGCAGGGGGTCCAGGGGCACCCCGCCCGCGATCCCGAGGGTGCCGGCGCCGAGGAAGATCGCGATGTAGGCGACGAGCGTCGACATCTGGAAGCGCAGGTACTTGACCAGGTTGTCGTAGAGCGCCCGCCCGTAGGACACCGCGCCGACGATGGTGGCGAAGTTGTCGTCGGTGAGCACCATGACGGCGGCCTCCTTGGAGACCTCCGTGCCGGTGATGCCCATGGCGACGCCGATGTCGGCCGTCTTGAGCGCGGGGGCGTCGTTCACGCCGTCCCCGGTCATCGCGACCACCTCGCCCTGCTCCTGGAGGAGCCGGACCAGGCGGACCTTGTCCTCCGGCGCGACCCGGGCGACCACGCCGATCTCGTCGAGCTCGCGGAGCAGGCGCTCGTCGCTCGTCGCGGCGAACTCGCGGCCCGTGACGGCCCGACCCTCGATGCCGAGCTCCGCGGCGATCGCGGCAGCGGTCGTGGCATGGTCGCCGGTGATCATCCGGACGCGGATGCCGGCCCCGCGGCACTCGGCGATCGCCGCCCTCGCCTCGGGGCGGGGCGGGTCGACGATGCCGACCATCGCCAGCAGCGTGAGCCCGTCCACGAGGCGGACGAGGTCGCCGGGCGCGGTCCCCTCGAGCACCCCCGGCTCCAGGTCTCGTCGGGCGACCACCATCACGCGCTCGCCTGCGGCGGCGATCTCGTCGTTGGCGGCGAGCGCGCGCCGGCGCTCGTCGTCCGTCAGGGCGGTCACCGTCCCGTCGGGGCGCAGGACGGCGGTGGACCGGCCGATCAGGACGTCCGGCGCGCCCTTGACGTAGCAGCGCACGACCGCCCGCCCGTCGGCGACGACCTCGTGGAACGTCGCCATGAACTTGTACGCGGAGTCGAACGGCACCTCCGCGACCCGGGGCAGCGCCGCGCGCGTGCCCGCGACGTCGAGCCCGCCCTTCGCGCCGAGCACGATCAGCGCACCCTCCGTCGGGTCGCCGACGAGGTCCTCGCCGTCCAGCACGGCGTCCGCGCACAGCACCATCGGCAGCAGGTACGGGTCGAGGTCGATCCGCTGCCCCCCGACGTGCCGGATCTCGCCGGCGGTGGCGTAGCCCTCGCCGGTGACGGTGAAGCGGCCGTGGCCCGGCACGACGAGCTGGCGGGCGGTCATCTTGTTGAGCGTCAGGGTGCCGGTCTTGTCCGAGCAGATCGCCGACGTCGAGCCGAGGGTCTCGACCGCGGGCAGCCGCTTGACGATCGCGTGCCGGCGGGCGATCTCGCGCGTGCCCATCGACAGCAGCGCCGTGACCACGGCGGGCAGGCCCGTCGGGATGGCGGCCACGGCGAGCGCGACGCCGGTGACGAACAGCGTGTCGAACGGCTGCCCCTGGGCCAGGCCGAGCATGACGACGAGCACGAGCGCGACGCCGGCGACCGACGCGATGATCCGCGACAGCGCGTCGAGCTGGCGCTGCAGCGGCGTCCGCGCGGTCTCGGTGCCGGCCAGCATGTCGGCGATGTGCCCGATCTCGGTGCCCATCCCGGTCGCCGTCACGATCAGCTCGCCGCGGCCTCGGGTCACCGCCGTGTTCATGAACGCCATGCAGACCCGGTCCCCGAGCGGGACGCCGTCGCCGGGCACGGGGTCGACCGACTTCGCGACGGGCAGGCTCTCGCCCGTCAGTGCGGCCTCCTCGATCTCGAGGGCGGCCGCCACCCACAGCCGTCCGTCGGCGGGGACCCGGTCGCCGGCCTCGACGAGGACGACGTCCCCCGGGACCAGCTCGGCCGCGTCGATCTCCGCCGCCAGGCCGTCGCGCCGCACCCGGCAGACCGTCCGCATCATCTGGGCCAGCGCCCGGACGCTCTCCTCGGCCTTGGCCTCCTGCCGCAGCCCGATCACAGCGTTGAAGACCGTCAGGCCGGCGAGCACGACCGTCGTCCCGGTGTCGCCCGTGACGAGCTGGTTCACCAGGGCGGCGACGAGCAGCACGACCTGCATGAAGTCCTGGTATTGGCGCAGGAACGCGCGCCATCCCGGCTCGCGGGCCTTGGCCGCGAGCTCGTTGCGCCCGTGCGACGCGAGCCGCGCCCGCGCCTCCTCGGCCGTCAGCCCGTGGGTGGGGTCGACGCCGACCGCACGTGCGACGTCCCCGGCCTGGGCGGAGACGGGGTCGACCGAGGTCGGTCCGGGGTCGGTGAAGGTCATGCTCGGCTCCAGGTGGCGGCGAGACGGGGCGGCGAGACGGGCGGTGGTCCTCCCGACCGATGCTGCGGGCGACCCGGGTGGCGACGCTCCACCCCGCCCGGGGTGGGGTGCGACCACCCGCGACGGTGCCAGCCTGTCCGTCGCGGCCGCACGGGTCGCGACCGGCAGGCTGGCACCGTCGCAGGAGGACCTCGATGACCGAGCAGCAGACCGAGCAGCAGGTGGGACCGATCGACTACCTCGTCCTGGAGTTCCCCGGCGCGAGGCTGCAGGGCAAGGGGTTGCCCGCGCTCCTGGACCTCGTGGAGCGCGGGATCATCCGGATCCTCGACCTGCGGGTGGCGAAGGTGACGGAGACCGGCGTCGTCGGCGTGGCGCTCACGGACCTCGACGACGACGGGCAGCTGGACCTCGCGGTGTTCGAGGGCGTGACGTCGGGCCTGCTCGACGACGACGACCTGGCGCGCGGCGCCTCCCTCGTGGAACCGGGCAGCGCCGTCGGGATGATCGTGTACGAGAACACGTGGGCGGGACCCTTCGTCGCCGCCATGCGCGAGGCCGGCGCGGAGGTCGTCTCCAGCGGCCGTATCCCGGTCGACGACGTCGTCGCGGCGCTCGACAAGCTCGAGGAGGAGTGAGATGGGACTGCTACGAGGGGTCGCCCGGACCGCGGTGGTCGCGGGGACCGCGACCGCGGTGTCGAACCGGGTGTCACGACGTCAGGCCGGCCGCTGGGCCGCGCAGGAGCAGTACGCGGAGCCGCAGCAGCAGTACGCGCCGCCGCCTCAGCAGTACGCACCGCCGCCGGCGCCGGCGGCGGCCGGCGGCGACGACGTCATCGCACAGCTGGAGAAGCTGGGCCGGCTCCGTGACAGCGGCGTCCTCACGGACGAGGAGTTCGCCGCCCAGAAGGCCAAGCTGCTCGGGTCCTGAACGGGACCGGGAGACGACGATGAGTGCCACGGACACGCCGCGCCCCGCAGCGGCCGGCACGAGGACGAGGCCGCCGACGACGGCGTGGATCTCGTGGGTCGCGCTCGCCATGATGACGACCAGCTCGGTGGCCAGCCTGCGGGCCGCGCCGACGATGGCGGTCTACGGGCTCGCCTGCGTGTTCCTCTACCTGCTGCCCGCGGTGGTCTTCCTGCTGCCCACGTCGCTGGTGTCCGCCGAGCTCGCCTCGGGCTGGAAGGGCGGCGTCTACAACTGGGTCGCGCTCGGCATCTCCAAGCCGATGGGCTTCCTGGCTGTGTGGTGCCAGTTCGCGATGACGATCTTCTACTACCCGAGCCTGCTCGGGTTCGTCGCGAGCACCCTCGCCTACGTCTTCAACCCGTCCCTGGCCAGCAGCGGCGTCTGGACCGCGCTCGTCATCATCGTCGTGTACTGGAGCGGCGTGTGGGTGTCGTCCCGCGGCACCAAGGGCGTGGCCGGCCTCGCGAGCGGCGGGCTCATCATCGGCACCCTCATCCCCGGCGTCGTGCTCGTGACGCTGGGCATGGTGTTCCTCGGCCAGGGCAACGAGTCGGCGGCACCGATGACCAGCGACCACATCTTCCCCGTGTGGGCCGGCCTCGCGAGCCTCGTGCTCATCGTGAACAACTTCCTGTCGTACTCCGGCATGGAGATGAACGCCGTGCACGTCTCCTCGCTGAAGAACCCGGCCAAGGAGTTCCCCAAGGCGATGTTCCTCGCGATGGGGATGGTGCTGCTGATCTTCATCCTCCCGGCGCTGGCGATCAGCTGGGTGGTGCCCGCCGAGGAGCTGTCCCTCACCGCCGGCGTCATGCAGGCCTTCGACGCGGTGTTCGCGAGCTTCGGCTCGCAGTGGCTCACCCCGATCGTGGGCGTCATGCTGGTCACCGCGTCGCTGGGCGGGATGCTCACGTGGCTGGCCGGACCGTCCAAGGGCCTGCTGCTCATCTCGCGGCAGGAGGGCTACCTGCCACCGTTCCTGCAGCGCCTGAACAAGCACGGCGTGCAGCAGAACATCCTGGTCGTGCAGGGCGTCGTGACGACGGCGATCGGCCTGATGTACGCGCTGATCCCCGACGTCTCCAGCGCCTACTGGATCTTCTCGGTGATCACCACTCAGGTCTACCTGATCATGTACCTGCTCATGTTCGTCGCCGCCGTCGGCCTCCGCCGTCGGTACCCGGACCATCCGCGCGGCTTCCGGGCGCCGATGCTCGTGGCGCTGTGCGGCGTCGGGTTCGCGGCCTCGCTCGCGGCCCTGCTGGTGGGCTTCGTGCCGCCGTCCCAGTTCGGGGGCGGCAACGCCGGCCTGTACTTCCTCATCGTGGGCGGCGGGGCGCTGGGGCTCGGTCTCCTCGTCCCCTACCTGTTCTACCGGTTCCGCAAGCCGTCGTGGCGGCAGCCCGACGACGGCGGCGAGGCGGGCACCGACGTCGCGGGCGCGCCCCCTGACGGCTCGGGGGTGAGCGAGGCATGAGCACCGTCGACGAGACCCAGCCGCCCCGCGAGCGCCGGACGCTGTACGTGGTGGTGACCGTCGTGGTCCTCGCGCTCGTCGTCCTCGGACTGATCTTCTACCGGTCGGGCGAGCAGACCCGCGACGCCGAGGCCAAGGCCGACCAGCTCATCGCGGCGCTCGACGCCGCCGGGGCCCGCACGCCGTCCCAGGACCAGGTGATGCGGGTGCTCGCGGACGACGGCGGCGCGGTGTGCGCGAACCCGAACGACGCGCTGAGCCGTGCCGCCTACCTCGCCCAGCTCACCAACGGGGCCGGCGGCCCGGGGGCACGGCCCGTGATCGCGGACAGCCGGGCCGTGCGCGGGCAGGTGCTGATCATGGGGATCTACTGCCCCGACGAGCTCGCGGAGTTCCAGGAGTTCGCCGACGGACTGACCACGGAGGACCTCACGACGCCGTGACGGGCGGGCCCGTTCACCCCTGCCCCGCCGTCCCGCGCGCGGCGAGCTCCTGGAGGAACGCCGGGATCCGGCCCGTGCCGAAGTCGTAGTAGCGGGCCCAGGTCGGCACGACGGCGATGCGCGCCATGCGGTCGTAGAGCGCGCGGCAGGCCTGCTCGAACTGCTCGAGCTCCGCCCCGGCCATGCCCTTGCCGGCGGCGGCGAGGTACTCCGGCACGAGGCCGTCGACGACCGTGATCTCCGCGCGGCCGCGCACCGACAGCGACTTCGCCCCCGACGGCGAGTCGCCGTCGACGAGGGACAGGGCCACGTCCGGGCGGGCTCGCAGCGCGGCGACCTTGGGCGCCGTCTCGGCGGTGGAGACCACCAGCTCCCACCCGGTCCACCAGAACCCCGCGGGGACAACCCGCGGGGTGCCGTCCTGCGCCGTGTAGGCCAGGTGCAGGGCGGACGGCGAGCCGAGGAGCTCCCTCGCGTCCGCCAGCTCGCGGTCGATCTCCTGCTGCTCCATCGTGTGCGTCCCTCCGTCGGTCGCGGCGCCGGCCGCCGCCCTCACCCCGGGGACGGAGCGGGCCGCGCGTCCTCGACATCGGCGTGCTCCCGACATCGAACCGCCGCCGCGGCCCCTCCGCCCGACGTGGGCACCGTGGGGTCCCCGGCCGGTACACCCCACGCCAGGGACTCCCCCGACCGCCGCCGCGGGCGTTGACTGGGACTCGAGCCGGCGTCGCACGGACGCCGACCGCCACGTGGGAGGAACGACATGACGACGCTCGCCATCATCGGCGCCGGCCCCGGCCTCGGGCTGTCGGTCGCGCGGCGCTTCGGCCGCGAGGGCTTCTCGGTCGCGCTCGTCGCCCGGGACGCCGCGAAGCTGGACCGGCTCGCGGCCGGGCTGCGCGACGAGGGGGTCACCGCCGCCGGGTTCGTCGCCGACGCCCGGGACCGCGCCGCGCTGACCGCCGCGCTCGACCGGGCGGCCGCCGACCTCGGGCCCGTCGAAGTGCTGCAGTACAGCCCCGTGCCCGCGCGCGAGTTCATGAAGCCGACGCTCGAGACCACCGCCGACGACCTCGTCGGCCCGCTCGAGATGTCCGTGCTCGGCCCCGCCGCCGCCGTCCGGCACGTGCTGCCCGGGATGCGCGAGCTGGGCCGCGGGACCGTCCTGTTCCCCAACGGCGGGAGCGCCGTCCGGCCGCGCGACGCCGTGACCGGCACGTCCGTGGCCTTCGCCGCCGAGAGCGCCTACGCCCGGCTGCTGCACGAGGCCCTGGCGCCGGAGGGCATCCACGTCGCGCAGCTGATCATCCCGCTCGGCATCGGCGGCGGGGACCCGGACCACGAACCCGACGCTCTCGCCCAGCGGCTCTGGGAGCTGCACGTCGAGCGTGGCGAGTTCCGCACGTTCGTGCGGCCACTGGACTGAAGCCACCGGACCGAGACCCCGCGCGACGGCCGCGGCCCGTCAGGGGCCGGTCGCGCCCTCGTCGGGGAAGGCCGGGGTGACCAGCGGGTCGGCGTGCATGTGCACGATCCGCCAGCCGGCCGCGCGACGCCGGTAGACCTTGGTGACGCGACGCTCGCGGACCTCGGGCTCCCCGGTCGCGGACCGGGAGTGGATCTCCTCCACGTGCACGGTCCAGGCGGTGTCCCCGTGGACGTGCTCGTCGAGCTGGTCGAGCCGCCGGTAGACGCCGTTGCGGTACGTGACGGCCACGGCGGCGAGGCGGTCGCGCACCTCCTCCCAGCCGCGCGCGACCCCGCCGAACGCGCCGAGCAGGGAGACGTCCGCGGCCTGGTCCCAGAGCTGCTGGAAGTCGTGCGGGTCGCCGGCCACCAAGGCGGCCAGGGCGGAGCGCTGCGCCGCCTGGAAGTCGGCCCACGTCGACACCATCGTCCTGACCTCCCGGGGTGAGCGTGCGGGCCGCGGGACGGTCGCCGGCGGCCTCGGAGCCTCCACGTCACCACACCGGCAGCGACCGTTCAACCCCTGCGGCGGATCACTCCACAGAGGCCTGGCGCCCGCCTCGCGGCGCCGTGATCCACGTTGCGACCACCAGCCCGACGCCCCACACGGCGGCCGCCACGCCCCAGACCGCGCCCAGGCTCCCCAGCACCTCGGGTCGGATGACCGACACCGCCCCGAGCCATGCCGCGCAGACCGCGACGCACGTCGTCGGGAGCGCCCAGCCCGCCGGGTGGATGGCCGCGAGCCCCGCGACGAGGGACAGTGCGAGGGGCAGCGCGGCCTGGACCGGCCAGTGCTGGAAGCCCACCGTGACGTCGTCGGCGAGCCCTCGCCAGGTGGCGGCGACGGCCATCCCGGCGTAGCCGGCCCATGCCCAGGACCCGACAGCGGCCCACGCCCCCGGCCACCAGTCGCGGAGGTGCGGTCGAGGGACCGGCGGCGGCCGTCGCACCGGAACGGCCACAGCGGCGGCAGACCCGGCGACGCCCGCCGCGACGATCAGGTGGGCGGGCGTCCCGCTGAGCGCGGCCGCGACCGCGATCGCCAGCCCGCCGAGGACGAGCTGGAGCGCGGCGACGTCACCGAGGCTCGGCCAGATCCCGGCGGCCAGGAGAGGGGCGGCAACCATGACCGTGAACATGAGGCCCCAGCCGGTCGCGAGGAGGCTCATCGGGACCCATTCCGGGCCGTCGAAGTAGCTGGTCAGGTCGATGATCCCGAAGAACAGCACGCTCCAGAAGATGCCGAGCACCACTGCCAGCGGACGCAGCACGCGCGGGCCTGCGGCGGTGTCGGGCGCCGTCGCGTCGGGCGTGGTCATGCTGGCGCGGCGCCGGCAGCCCCGTCGACGGGCCCTGCGGCGAGCCGGTCGCTCAGGAGCCCGAGCCATCGGACGAAGAGCGCTGTCGCCACCGGATCGGGGAGCATCCGTGCCTGTCGAGGCCGGTACTGGTTGGCTCGTTCGCGCATCGCCACCCTGGAGGCGAGCCGCGCCCGGCGCGCACGACGGCGCTCGTAGTCGCGCAGCGCGGCCGGCACGTCCGGCGCGTGGTCCAGCGCGCGTGCCAGGACCCAGGCGTCCTCGAGTGCTTGGTTCGCCCCCTGGCCGGCGGTCGGTGGCATGAGGTGCGCCGCGTCGCCGAGCAGCGTGACCCGTCCGCGCCCCCACTCACGGGCCACGTCGTGACCGTAGTGGGGGTAGAAGCCGATGGTGGCGTCGTCGACCCTGGCGAGGAGACCCGGCACCGGGTCGGCCCAGTGTCCGAAGCGGTCCGCCAGGTCCGCGACGACCGAGCGCGGCCGCGGCTCGTCCGGGCGCCATGGGTGGTCGAACCACCACTGGACCTGATGGTTGCCGGCGTCGAACATGCCGACGAGCCCTTCGGGGCCGACGACGAACAGCCCGGTGCCGGTGATGTCCGCGTCGGCCCGCGCCGTCAGCATCCCCTGCCAGGTGACCCAGCCCGTGGCGCGCGGCTCCGCCGGTCCGTGCAGGTCGCCCCGCACCACCGACCGCCCGCCGTCCGCCCCCACCACGACGTCCCCCGTCCGGCTGGTGCCGTCCTCGAGCCTGACGCGCGCACCGCCGCCGTCCTGGGTCACGGCGACGGCCTTCTTCCCGTACTCGACCACGCCGTCCGGCAGCCGGGCCGCGAGCCGCCGGACCACGTCGCGGCGCCGCACGCAGACCTGCGGCGAGCCGAATCGGCGGGTCGCAGCGCCGACCCGGATGCGTCCGAGCCGGCGACCGTCCCAGCCGCGGTTCTCGAGGACCTCGAGCCGTGTCCCGAGCCCGTCGAGCGAGATCCCGATGTCGTGGAGCACCGCCGTCCCGCCGCTCCAGAGGATGAACGCCGCACCGGTCTCGCGCGGCGACTCCGCTCGCTCGACGACCTCGACGTCATGTCCCCGATCGATCAGGGCCACCGCCGCTGCCAGGCCGCCGATCCCCGCACCCACCACCAGGACTCTCACCGCAGTCCCTCTCCCGCGACAAGCCCCCTCCTCTGGATCGTCCGTCCGGGGCCCGGCGCACGCACCGTCTGCGCCACGTTTCACCCCCCCGTGGGCCCGTTCGTACCCACCTCTGCGCGACTGTCGCCGGAGCCGGTCTCGCGGTCGACGAGCGTCGTCCCCACCGCCACCTGCACGGATCGCGATATCCACAGACGCTCAGGCAACCACATGACGATCTGCTCTACAGTGACCGCGACGTCACCGCCGACAGGGAGCCCCGTCATGACCCGCAGCCGGGCCATTCTCGCCGCCGCCTCCATCACCGCTGCCGCGGCGCTCCTCGTCGCCGGCTGCGACGACGACCCGCCCGCGACGCCGTCTCCCGAGACCACCGCCGCCAGCGAGAGCCCCTCCGCGTCCCCGTCGCCCAGCGCCACCGCCGTCGTCGTCGCGCCCGAGCGGCCGAAGGAGATGGACGACGACGGCCCCGCCGGCGCTGAGGCGGCAGCGGTGTACTTCCTCGAGCTCGACCCGTACATCATGAAGACCGGCGATACGGCCAATTATGAAGAGATGTCGAGCAAGAGCTGCACTCATTGTTCGGCGCGTATTGACCAAGCAAAGGAGATCGCCGAACAGGGAGACCAGTGGCATGGCGGTGATGTAAAGGCGGCCGTGGTGCACACCTACGAGCAGGAGGCCACTACAGAAATCTGGCCGATGGACGTGGCTGTGAGAATCTCTCCCGTGAGCGTCACGGACAAGTCAGGAAGCTAAGTCTTCAGCGAAGCCGCCGACACTACAGAATCCAGGGTCGAGATGGCCCGCCGCGACGGACAATGGGTCGTTGTCGAGGTTCGAACGGACCAGAGCTCGTGAAGGTCGCCGCGCGACTGGCCACGGTTGCGCTGGCTCTGGCTTCCCTCGCTTCGATGCCCCTGATTCAGGCAAGCGCGCATCAGCAGTCTGCAGCATCCGAGTCCGAGCGAAAGTACTCTGGTTTCGCAGACGACAACTCGAACGAGACCGGTGCAGAGGCCCGCGGGAGTGGTTGGAAGAACACTCCCGATGGTAGGGAGCCTGCGGCTCCCGACAAACCCCGGGACCGCTACGCCCGCACCGACGCGGTGACGTGCGGGACGCTGGGTGAAGACCTGGACTCCCTCAGCGGCATCGTCACCGCACCGGGTGCATGCCCGGAAGGCACGGACGTCGTCGAAATCACGACACCGTGCGAAGACGGCGAGTACGCCCTCGATGCGCTCTGGGTGCAGCGAGTCCGGGAGAACGGCACCTACGACGACGCCGAGCAGCTCACCGAGGACGAGTGCATCTCCCCCGCGGACATCGCACGTCAGGCACAGCGCGAGTTCAAGTCCATGAAGATCCGGGCGCCGGAAGCGACGGTGCAGGGCAACCCGCCGATGGTGGTCAACGTCCACTACCCGGCGTACACCACCGCGGCGCCGCAGGACCGCACGGTCACGCTGCTCGGTGTGCCCGTCGTCCTGCGCGCGGAGCCCACCGAGTACGCGTGGGACTTCGACGACCCGTACTCGTCCACCGGCAGCACGCTCACGACGACGTCTCCCGGTCGCCCGTGGCACGAGGGCGACGCCACCCCTGACGAGTCCTGGGTCGGACACACCTACAGCCAGCTCGGCACGCCCGGCGAGGACGCGGGCACCGCCGTCGACGACAAGGGCAACGTGTACCGCGACGGCGTCACTGTCTCGCTCACCACCACCTGGCAGGGCCGCTTCCGCGTCCAGGGCACCAGCGACTGGACGGACATCCCGGGCACCATCTCGACGACGAGCACCACGGGCCCCACCACGGTCACCGAGGCACGCACGCGCCTCGTCTGCGAGGACCTCGAAGGCAACGACGTCTGCTGACCCACCGCACCCCGACGTAGCACCCGGTGGCGGTTCCGAGACGGGAACCGTCACCGGGCGCTACGTCGACAGCACGTCCGCCGGAGCCCGAGGCCGCGGCGCCAGGCCCTAGATCACGCTGCGCCCCTCGGCCCTGGCCTTGCGCAGCTCGCGGTAGAACGCACGTGCGCCGCGCAGCCAGGCGCGCGAATCCTGTCGCTCCCGACGGGAGGCCCTGCCAGACTCGCGGGCATGACGACCGACGCCAGGCACGGCGACCGCCCCGGCACGACGCCGCCCCTCCGCACCGCGCGGGTGCTCCGCGTGACGGAGGAGGCGTGCGACGTGTGGCGCGACGGCGGTGTCGCCACCGTGCCGTTCGCCGCGACCCTTCCGGCACCGCGTACCGAGCGCGTCTCCCCCGGCCACCTCGTCGCGATCGCGACAGCGACCGACGGGCGCGACGTCGTCGTCTGGCGATGGTTCGACGCCGTCGTCCTCGGCGAGGAGGCCGACGGGTCGGTGCGCCTGTGGGAGCCGGCCCACGGCGAGGTGCTCGCACGGCGCCGGCCCGGTTGTCGCCACCTCGAACCGGGTGTGCGCGCCTATGCCTCGGCCGGCCTGCCCGGCGCCGGCTGGTGGGTGGCGTCGGCCGCCGGCGGGGGCGACGTCGTCCCCGTGGCCGACCTCGACGAGGTCGCCGCGTTCTCTGCGAGCAACGGCCTCTGGGCGGCGGCCCTCGGCTGAGGGGACGAGGTCATCTCACGTCACTTCACCGCGCCGCCGAGCGCGCCGGCGGCGATGTACCGCTGCGCGAGGACGAGGAGCACGATCGCCGGCACGGAGGAGATGACGGCGCTCGCCATGACGGGCCCCCAGCTCTGGACGTTGCCCTGCAGGTAGTCGTAGATGCCGAGCGTGATGGGCTTGATGTCCGCACCCGTGGTGAGGGTGAGGCCGAACATGAAGTCGCTCCACGCGAAGAGGAAGCTGAACAGGCCGGCGGTGATGAGCGAGTTCTTGCTCACCGGCACGATGATCGACCAGAACGCGCGGAAGTGGCCGGCGCCGTCGACGCGCGCCGCCTCGGTGAGCGCGGGCGGGATGGACCGCATGAACGCGCTCATGATGAGGATGGCGAACGGGATGCCGTGGGTGGCGTTCGCGAGGATCAGCCCGACGTACGTGTTGAGCAGGCCCAGGTCGTTGAACAGCGTGTAGAGCGAGTTCGCGATGACGATGCCGGGGATCATCTGCGCCAGGAGCAGCACGAACAGGAAGATCCCCATGCCGCGCAGGCGGAACCGCGACAGCGCGTAGGCGGCGGGCGTGGCGATCACCAGCGACACGAGCACCGCGCCGAGGGCCACGATCATGCTGGTGACGAGGTTGCCGGTCTGGTCCTCCCACGCCCGCTGGTAGCCCTCGAACGTGACGTTCGTCGGGAAGAACGAGCTGTTGGCCGCCGTGCCGCCGCCCTGGAGGGACACGTTGACCATCCAGTAGACGGGGAACAGCATGACCGCGAGGAGCACGATCCCGACGATCGTGTACCGCAGCTTCCGGGCGTCGGTCGTCTGATTCACGATGAACCTCACTCATCCACGGCGCGCTTGTTGACGCGCAGGTACACGACGGCGAACAGCAGCGACACCACGATGAGGATGTTGCTGACCGCGGCGCCGGTGCCGAAGGAGAACTCCTGGAACGAGCGCCGGTAGGAGTCGGTGGCCAGGGTCTGGGTCGCGTTGGCGGGGCCGCCGCCGGTGAGGCCCAGGATGATGTCGAGCACCTTGAGGGTGTAGATCACGCCGAGCACGAGGACGACGCTGACCACGGGCCGCAGGTTGGGCCAGGTGATGTGCCAGAACGCCTTGGCGCCGGTGGCGCCGTCCAGGGCGCCGGCCTCGTAGAGCTCGTCGGGGATGTTCTGCAGACCGGAGTACAGCAGCGTCATGTTGAACGGGATGCCCACCCAGACGTTCACCAGGACGACGGCGACGAGCGCGACGTCGGGGCTGGTGAGCCAGTGGACCGGCGCGATGCCGATCGTGCCCAGCGCCTCGTTGAGGACGCCGCCGTCCTGGTCGAGGATCCACTTCCACACCGCGGTGCCCGCGATCATCGGTAGCAGCCAGGGCAGCAGGAGGAGGGACCGCAGCACGTTCCCCAGCGGGAACCGCCGCTTGAAGAAGAGGGCGAACAGGAGCCCGATGACGAACTGGCCGACGATCGAGCCGATGGTGAACAGCGCCGTGTTGAGCACGGTCGTGCGGAACAGGCCGCTCGTGACGACCTCGACGTAGTTGTCGAGCCCGACCCACGGCGCCTCGCCCGAGACGAAGGTCCGCACGGTGTAGTCCTGCGACCCCATCACGAGGTTCTTGACGATCGGGTACCCGAAGAACACGAGCACGTACGCGATCGCGGGCACGAGGAACAGCCACTGGGCGGTCCGCTCGCGCATCCGGGCGCGGTTGCGCCGACGGTCGGCGCCGCGACCGGGCGCGACGACGGGCGCCGGGCCGGCGAGGGTGGTGGTCATCGTCGATCCTTCCTCGGTGACGACGCGCGCGACGTGGGCGTGCGCATCAGTGCTCCGTCGCCCGCTCGAGGGCTTCCGCGGGAGGCTCGCTCCCGGTCAGCGCGAGCTGCTGGGCGGTGTAGATCTGGGTGGCGGCGCCGGGCCAGTCCGGCCCGAGCAGCGCGGTGCGCGACCGGGCGGTCTGCACGGTGTCGACGAACGTCGCCACGACCGGGTTCTCGGCGGCCGCCTCCGCGGCGACCTCGGTGTCCGACGGGACGGCGCCGCGCCCGGTCGCCATCGCGAGCTGGTGCTCGCCGCGGGTCACGCACGCGACGAAGTCGCCGGCCTTCGCCATCTTCTCGGGGTTCCCGGTGCGCGGGACGGTGAACGCCTCGCCGCCGAGCGGCGCCTCGAGCGTGTCCCCCGCCTCCGGGACGGGCAGCGGGACGGCGGCGTAGTCGAGGCCGTCGGCCGCCTCGAGCGCGGGCATGTTCCACGGCCCGTTGACCATCATGGCGGCCTTGCCCGCGATGAACTGGTCGTTGACGTCGTTCTGCGACCAGTTGACGACGCTCGACGACGCGTACCCGTCCTGCACGAGGCCGTTGACGAAGGAGAGCGCTTCGACCGCCTGGGGCGACGTCAGGTCGTCCTCGTCCGCCCCGTTGCTCCACAGGTAGGGCAGGAACTGCCAGGTGCCCTCGAAGGTGTTGGCGGCGCTGAACGCGAGGCCGTAGCGCCCGTCGGTGGTCAGCGCCTCGGCGGCCGCGCGCAGCTCGTCCCACGTGGTGGGCGGCTCGATCCCCGCCTCGGCGAGCGCGTCGACGTCGTAGAACAGCCCGACCGTGTTGACGACGGGCGCGATGCCGTACAGGTCGCCGTCGTAGGTGCCCGCGTCGACGACGCCCTGCGGGAACCCGTCGCCCGTGATGCCGTAGTCGGTCAGCGGGCTGAGCGCGCCGGACGACGCGATCTGCTGCACGTCGGGGTTGTCGAGCATGAGGACGTCGGGGAGCGTGTCGGACGACGCCTGCTGCAGGACGGTCGCGATGAGCCCGGAGCCCGCCACGTGGTTGGCCTGCACCTTCATGCCGACCTCGGCGGCGCAGGCGTCGTAGACCTCCTGGTAGACGGGCGCGCTGGTGTCGGACAGCGTGTCGGTCACGATCAGCGTGCCGTCGTCCGCACGGGCACCGCCGCTGCAGGCCGAAAGCCCCAGGACGACGACGGCGGCCGACGCCGCGCCGACGGCGGTGTGGGTTCGTCGCACAGTCGTAGCTCCTTCGCTCGGTTCACGTGACGGCGAGGTTAGGCACGACCCGGCGAGGCTGTCAAAGCGCTTTACCAATCTCGTCCGGCTGTGTGATCATCGATCCGCACCACCGATCCCGAGCTTTGTTCCCGACCTGTTCCCGACGTGAGGAGTGCCCCGTGGTGACCATGCAGGACGTGGCCGACCGGGCCGGCGTCTCCCTGACGACCGTGTCGTTCGTCGTCAACGGGACCAAGCGCGTGGCCCCGGCGACGCGCACCCGCGTCGAGGACGCGATGGCCGACCTGGGGTACCGCCGCAACGTGCTCGCCCGGGCACTGGCGAGCCGCCGCAGCCACATCGTGGCGCTGGTCTTCCCCGCCCTGCAGCACCGCCTCGGCAGCACCGCGCTGAGCATCGTCACCGCCGCCGCGAGCGCCGCGACCGAGCGCGGCTTCAACGTCGTGCTCTGGCCGGTCGACGACGTCGCCCAGCTCGACGACTACCTGTCCGGCGGGCTCGTCGACGGCGTCCTGCTCATGGAGGTCACCGCCGACGACCCGCGCGTCGCGCTGCTCGCGGCGCGCGCGGTGCCCTTCGGGCTGATCGGCCGGACCGAGGACACGACCGGGCTGTCGTACGTCGACATGGACTTCGCCGGCATGGTCGCCACGGGGCTCGACCACCTCACTGACCTCGGCCACCGCCGGGTGGCGCTGTTCCTCGGCGAGCCGGGCGGCCCCTCCGGCTCCGCATGGTCGGGCTACGGGCCGGTCGTCCGCACCGCGCGGGCCTACGAGGCGGAGGCGGCCCGCCGCGGCCTCGACCCGGTCGTCGTCCGCGGCGGCCAGGACCCGCGCTCGGGCCGGCAGGCCGCCACCGCCCTGGTCGCCGACCACCCCGACGTCACGGCCGTCCTCGTCCTCAACGAGGCGGCGCTGTCCGGGTTCGTGAACGGGCTCGTCGCGGCCGGGCGCGCCGTCCCCGACGACGTCTCCGTCCTCGCGCTCGCGACCTCCGCGGCGGACCTGGCCACGGCCGACCCCGCCGTCAGCGCCGTCGTCGCGCCCGGCGCCGAGCTCGGCGCCCGCAGCGTCCAGGACCTCGTCGACCGCCTCGCCGACCCGTCCGCCGCCCCCACCCACGACCTCCTGCCCGGCACGCTCCGGCTCGTCGGCTCCACCGCCGACGCCCGCTGAGACCGACCGGCGCGCCCGCACCACCCGCACCACGGAAGGCCTTCCCCCATGAAGTTCACCGACGGTTTCTGGCACGCCCGCCCGGGCGTCGCGATCCACTACGCCCGCGAGGTGGACCGGGTCGCCGCCGACGGCGCGAGCCTGCGCTCCGTCGCGCCGACCAAGGTCGTGCGGCACCGTGGCGACACCCTGAACAACCCGGTCATCACGACGACCGTGTCGTCGCCGGCGGAGAACGTCGTGCGGGTGCAGCACGTCCACCACAAGGGCCGCCAGGAGCCCCGCCGCTTCGAGCTGGACCTGCTCGACGGCATCGGCGAGGCGAAGGTCGTCGACGGCCAGGGCACGCTCACCACCGGCGACCTGAGCGTGCAGCTGTCCGTCGGGAAGTCCTGGGAGCTGTCGTTCCACGCCGGCGGGCGCCGCCTCACCGGGTCGAGCGGCAAGTCGGCCGCGTGGGCCGACGTCGCCCCCGACGCCTCCGTCGACCACGGCCCGATCGAGCTGCGCCGCGACGGGCGCACCAGCTACGTGTTCGACCAGCTCGACCTGGGCGTGGGCGAGCTCGTCTACGGCCTCGGCGAGCGCTTCGGCCCGGTGGTGAAGAACGGCCAGACGGTCGACATCTGGAACTACGACGGCGGCACGTCGAGCGAGCAGGCGTACAAGAACGTGCCGTTCTACCTGACCACCGGCGGCTACGGCGTCTTCGTCAACGACCCCGGCCACGTCTCGTTCGAGGTGGGCTCCGAGGCCGTCGAGCGGGTGCAGTTCTCCGTGCTCGGCGAGGCGCTCGACTACTTCGTCGTCTACGGGCCGGACCCGAAGACGATCCTCCAGCGCTACACCGCGCTCACGGGCCGCCCCGCCGAGATCCCCGCCTGGACGTACGGGCTCTGGCTGTCGACGAGCTTCACCACGGACTACGACGAGGCCACGGTCAGCTCGTTCATCGACGGGATGGCGGAGCGGGACATCCCGCTGAGCCTGTTCCACTTCGACTGCTTCTGGATGCGCGAGTTCAACTGGTGCGACTTCGAGTGGGACGCGCGCACCTTCCCCGACCCGGAGGGCATGCTGGCCCGTCTCCACGACCGCGACCTGCGGGTCTGCGTGTGGATCAACCCGTACATCGCCCAGCAGTCGCCCCTCTTCGACGAGGGCATGGCGGCCGGCTACCTCGTGAAGCGCCGGGACGGCTCGGTCTGGCAGTGGGACCGGTGGCAGGGCGGCATGGCCCTGGTGGACTTCACCAACCCGGACGCCGCCTCCTGGTACAAGGACAAGCTGCGCGTGCTCGTGCGCCAGGGCGTCGACGCGTTCAAGACCGACTTCGGCGAGCGGATCCCGGTGGACGTCGAGTACTTCGACGGCTCCGACCCGGAGCGGATGCACAACTACTACACGCACCTCTACAACGAGGCGGTGCACGAGGTGCTCGCCGAGGAGCGCGGCACCGGCGAGGCCGTGCTGTTCGCCCGGTCGGCCACCGCCGGCGGGCAGCAGTTCCCGGTGCACTGGGGCGGCGACTCCACGGCGTCGTACGTGTCGATGGCCGAGTCGCTGCGCGGCGGCCTGTCGCTCGCGTACAGCGGGTTCGGCTACTGGAGCCACGACATCGGCGGCTTCGAGATGACGCCGGACGCCGGCGTGTTCAAGCGCTGGACGGCGTTCGGCCTGTTCTCCAGCCACAGCCGCATGCACGGCAGCGGGTCCTACCGCGTGCCGTGGATGTTCGGCGAGGACGAGTCCGACCCGACGAGCGCCGTCGCCGTGACCCGCACGTTCGCGCGGTTCAAGAACCGGCTCGCGCCCTACCTCGTCGCCACCGGGCACGAGGCGCACCGGTCGGGCACGCCGATGATGCGGCCCATGCTGCTGGAGTTCCCCGACGACCCCGCGGTGCCGCACCTGGACCGCCAGTACATGCTCGGGTCCGACCTGCTCGTGGCGCCGGTGTTCAACGCCGAGGGCGACGTCGACCTCTACCTGCCCGACGGCGAGTGGGCCGGCCTCCTCACCGGCGAGCGCGTCGCCGGCGGCCGCTGGGTGCGGGAGAACCACGGCTTCGACTCCCTGCCGGTCTACGTGCGCGCCGGCGGCGTCGTCCCACTGAGCGCCCACGAGGAGCGCCCGGACGCCGACCACCTCGACGGGCTGACGCTGCTCGTGCACCCCGGCACCGACGGCTGGTCGCGGACCGTCGAGGTCGACGGCGCCGACGGCGAGGCCGTGGCGTTCACCGTCCGGCGCGACGGCGACGAGGTCGTCGTCGAGTCGGCCCTCGGGGCGGGCTGGTCGGTCGAGGTCGCGGGCGGCGCCCGCGCGCAGGCCGCGGACGGCGTCGCCCGGGTCGCGGCATGAGCGGCGCGACGTCGGTCCCCGGCGTGAGCGTTGCCCGCCCGGGCCCCGGCTGGCTGCCGGACGCCGTCACCGCGGCCGGCGCCCGCCTGGTCGCGCCGGGCCCGGAGACGGAGGGGCTGCTCTGGTTCGGCGGCGACCTCGCCGACCTGCGGGCGGCGCTGGCGTCGGCGACCGGGACCCGCTGGGTCCAGCTGCCGTCGGCCGGGGTCGACGCGTACGCCGAGGCCGGGCTGCTGGGGACGCCGGGCATCACCTGGACCTCCGCGAAGGGCTCCTTCGCGCGCCCCGTGGCCGAGCACGCCCTCGCGCTGACCCTGGCGACGCTCCGGCACCTGCCGGAGCGCGCCCGCGCCCGCTCGTGGGGCACGTCCGCCGGGACGTCGCTGTTCGGCGCCGACGTGCTCGTGCTGGGCGCCGGCGGCATCGCCCGCACGTACCTCGACCTCCTGGCGCCGTTCGGCACGCGCAACGTCGTCGTCCGCCGTCGGGCCGAGCCGGTGCCCGGCGCCGAGCGCACCGTCACCACGGACCACCTGGCGGCCGAGCTCGCCCGGGCGGACGTCGTCATGGTGGCCGCGGCGCTGACCACGCAGACCCGGGCGCTGCTGGGCGCGGACGAGCTGGCCGCCATGAAGCCCGGCGCCGTGCTCGTCAACATCGCGCGCGGCGGGCTCGTGGACACCGACGCCCTCGTGGCGGCGCTGGCCTCGGGCCGTCTCGGCGGCGCGGCGCTCGACGTCACCGACCCCGAGCCCCTGCCCGACGGCCACCCGCTGTGGGACCTGCCGACCGCGCTGATCACCCCGCACACCGCGGACACCCCGGAGATGGTCGCGCCGCTGCTGCGCGCGCGGGTCGAGGAGAACCTCCGCCGGTTCGTCGCGGGCGAGCCGCTCGACGCCGTCGTCGACCCGGCCACGGGGTACTGACGTGGGCCCCGACCGCGTCGACGACCTGCGCGGCGTCGTCGTCATGGGCGTCGCGGGCTGCGGCAAGTCGACGGTGGGCGGCCTGCTCGCCGCCCGCCTGGGCCTGCAGTTCGTGGACGCCGACGACCTGCACCCGCCGTCGAACGTCGCCAAGATGTCGGCCGGGACCCCGCTGACCGACGACGACCGGCGCCCCTGGCTCGCCCGCGTCGCGGAGGTGCTGCGGACCGGCGCCGAGGCCGGCAGCCCCGTCGTCATGGCCTGCTCGGCCCTGCGCCGGTCGTACCGCGACGCCCTCCGCGACGGCGCGGGCGGCGGCGTCGCGTTCGTCCACCTGCACGGCGACCGCGACCTGCTCGCGCGGCGGATCGCCGCGCGAGCGGATCACTTCATGCCGCCGGCGCTCCTGGACTCGCAGCTCGCCACGCTCGAGCCGCTGGGCGCCGACGAGAACGGCGTGGTGGTCGACGTCGACCGGACCGCGGACCGCGCCGCCGACGTCGTCGCGGCCCTGTTCCGCCCGACCGTCCCGTCCTGACGCGGCCCGGCGCGGCGCCGCTCCTTCCGCCGCGCCGGGCGACGTCGCCCGACCCGCCGTTGACACTTAGAGTTCTAACGGTTAGATTTCTACTCATGACCGAGCAGCCCGTGCCCACCAGCAGCCTGGAACTCGTCCGGTGGATCGGATGGGCCCAGCGCAAGGCGGGCGAGGACTGGATCCGCGAGCGCGAGCTCAGCCACGAGCAGGCCTTCGTGCTCGGTTACCTGGTCCAGAACCCCGGCGCGATCCAGCGCGACATCGCCGAGGTGAGCCGCACGAGCGCGGCGAGCGTCTCGAGCCTCCTGCAGGGACTCGAGCGCCGCGGCCTCGTCGAACGCCGGCCCGAGCCCGGCAACGCGCGCGTGAAGCGCGTCCACGCGACCCCTGACGGCGCGCAGCTCATCGCCGGATTCACCGACGCGATCGCCGCAGCCGACGAGACGATCGTCGCCCCGTTGGACGCCGCCGAACGAGAGACCCTGCGGGCCCTCCTGACCAAGATCGTCGCGGAGCTGCCGCAGCCCACCCGGGACTGACCCGCCCGGCGCCACCGCGCCGCGCACGACCGGCTCTCCCGCTCAGCCCCACCCCCACTCCTTCCCCCCGCCGCGCCGGCGTCCGTCGGCGTGCGCCGAGGCCTGCCCGACAAGGAGCAGCAGCCATGAGCACCACCGACCTCACCACCACCGATCCCACCTCCTCCGGCACCACCACCACGCCACCGGCCGCGGCCGACGCCGTCGGCAGCAACCGCTGGTACCTCTCCTCCGCCCCGATCGTCCGCGCCCTCGTGCACCTGTGCGTGCCGATGGCCGCCGCGATGATCGTCGGCGCCGTCTACAACGTCGTCAACGCGGGCTTCATCGGCTCGCTGCACGACAACGCGCTGCTCGCCGCGGTCACGCTCGGCACCCCGGTCCTGGGCCTGGTCATGGCTGTGGGCGGCGTGTTCGGCGTGGGCGGCGGGTCGCTGATCTCCCGCCTGCTCGGCGCGGCCGAGCACGACCCTGCCGAGGCCACGAAGGTCAAGCACGTCTCGTCCTTCGCCCTCTGGGGCGCGGTGATCACCGGCGCCGTGCTCGGCGCCCTCGGGCTGGTGTTCCTCCAGCCGCTCGTCGCACTGCTGGGCGCCGACTCCGCGACCGCCGCGGCAACGAGCACGTATGTCGCCGTCATGCTCCTCTTCGTGCCCGTGCTGGCCGCGGCGTTCTGTCTCGAGCAGCTCGTCCGGGCCGAGGGTGCGTCACGCCAGGTGATGCTCGGGCTGATCGGCTCGACCGTCCTCAACCTGCTGCTCGACGCCGTGTTCATCCTCGGCCTGCACTGGGGCGTCGCGGGCGTGGCCCTCGCCACCGGCCTGTCGAACCTCGCCGTCGTCGCGTACTTCGCCGTCTGGCTCACCCGGCACAGCGAGCACCTGAGCCTCGCGCCGCGGTGGTTCACCCTCTCGCCCGCCGTGCTCAAGCCCGTCTTCGGCATCGGTGTCGGCGAGCTGCTCCAGGCGTCCTTCCTCATCGTCACCTCGCTCGTGCTCAACAACCTCGCCGCGGCCTACGGCGACGGCCCGCTCGCCGCCATGGGAGTCGCCGTCCGCATCGCCCAGGTCCCCGAGTTCCTCCTCATGGGCGTCACCCTCGGCGTCCTGCCGCTGCTCGCCTACGCCTACGGCAAGGGCGACCGCGGCCGCCTGACGGCGGCGCTGCGCGCGTCCGCGGTCACCGTCGGCGGCGTCGGGGTCCTGTTCTCCGCCGTCGTGATCCTGTTCCGCGACCAGGTGTTCTCCGCGTTCGTCTCCGACCCCGCCGTCCTCGCCATCGGCGCGACCATCCTCACCGCTCAGCTCGTCGCGATGATCGCCAACGGCTTCGCCGGCCTCCTCACCTCGCTCTTCCAGGCCACCGGCCGGGCCACGCCCGCGATCGTCATGTCCCTGGCCCAGGGCGTCCTGTTCATCCCCATCGTGATCCTCGGCAACCTCTGGTTCGGGCTCGCCGGCATCGTCTGGGCACTGACCATCACCGAGATCCTCGTGTGCCTCGTCGGCATCGGGCTGTGGCTCGCGTTCCGCCGAGCCATCGACCGAGGGCTGGCCGAGGGCAGCCGGGAGCGGGCCCAGGAAACCCTCGCGGCGGCGGGGGCCTGACGGTGCCCTGGCGCCGCAACAACGGGCCGCGGCACGTACTGTGAACGCCGCACCACCGACGAAGGAGAACTCTTGCGCACCGTCAACGCCTACGCCGCCCCGTCCGCGACCGAGCCGCTGGTCCCCACGACCATCGAGCGTCGCGACGTCGGCCCGAAGGACGTCCTGATCGCCATCCGCTACGCGGGGATCTGCCACTCCGACATCCACACCGTGCGCGGCGACTGGGGCCCGATCACCTACCCCCAGGTCGTCGGCCACGAGATCGTCGGCGAGGTCGTCGAGGTCGGCCCCGCCGTCACCAAGCACGCCGTCGGCGACCGTGTCGGCGTCGGCTGCATGGTCAACTCGTGCCGCGAGTGCGAGAACTGCCGCGCCGGCATGGAGAACTACTGCCTCAAGGGCAACACCGGCACCTACGCCGCCGTCGACCGGGACGGCACCATCACCCAGGGCGGCTACTCCACCCACGTGGTCGTCGACGAGGACTTCGTCCTGCGCGTCCCCGCCGCCATCGACTACGCGGCCGCCGCGCCGCTGCTGTGCGCGGGCATCACCACGTACTCCCCGCTCGCGCACTGGAACGCCGGCCCCGGCAAGCGTGTCGCGGTCGTCGGCATGGGCGGTCTGGGCCACATGGCCGTGAAGATCGCCGCGGCCATGGGCGCCGAGGTCACCGTGCTCTCGCGCACGTTGGCGAAGAAGGACGACGGCCTCGCCTTCGGCGCGACCGACTACTACGCCACCGACGACGCCGCCACGTTCGAGGCGCTGAAGAACCGGTTCGACCTCATCGTCAACACCGTCAGCGCGCCGCTCGACCTCAACCAGTACCTCCGGCTGCTGCGCCTCGACGGCACCATGGTCAACGTCGGCGCCCCGCCCGAGCCGCTGCCCATCCAGGTGTTCTCGCTGTTCAACAACCGCCGGTCGTTCGCCGGCTCCAGCATCGGCTCCATCGCCGAGACCCAGGAGATGCTCGACTTCTGCGCCGAGCACGGCATCGCGCCCGAGACCGAGCTCATCGCCGCCGACCAGATCAACGACGCCTACGAGCGCGTGCTGTCCAGCGACGTGCGCTACCGGTTCGTCATCGACACGGCGACCCTGTAGCACTGCGTCGCCGCCCTCGCGGGCCGGTGCCGGCGTCGCCGTCAGACGGCAGGGGCGTCGGCACCGGCGAGGAACTCCCGCAGGGCGGCGGCCACCTCGTCCGGGGCCTCCTCGGCCTGGTGGTGACCGGACCCGATCTGGCGGTGCCGCAGCGGCCGGTCGAGCCACGGCTCCCAGATGGCGGCCGGGTCGCCGTGGATGTCCAGGTCGTCCCCGGTCGACTCGAGCAGGAGCGTCGGGCACCCGACCCGGCGCCCGGCCGCGCGGTCGTCCTCGTCGTGGCGGCGGTCGATGCCGAGGCCTGCGCGGTAGTCCTCGCACATCCCGTGCACGACGGCGGGGTCCCGCAGCGCGGCCCAGACGTCGGCGTGGTTGCCGGGTCCGATGTCCTCCGGCGGCGGCGTGCGGTACCAGGCGTCGGGGTCGGCGGTGATGACCCGCTCGGCGGGCTTGTCGTCCTGGGCAAGGAACCACCAGTGCCACCAGGCGCGGGCGAACCGCGCGTCCGTCCGCTCGAGGTGCTCGACCACGGGCAGCCCGTCCATGACGACGAGGTGCGTGACCCGCTCCGGGTGGTCCATGGCGGTGCGGAACGCGACCAGCGACCCGCGGTCGTGGCCCACCACGGCGAAGGTGTCGTGGCCCAGGGCGGACATCAGGTCGACGACGTCCCGCGCCATCGCCCGCTTGCTCGACGGCGCGTGGTCCGGCTCGTCGGGCGGCAGCGTCGACCTCCCGTAGCCGCGCAGGTCGGGGCAGACCACGGTGTGCTCCTGCGCGAGGAGCGGCGCCACCGCGTGCCACGTCGTGTGGGTCCGGGGGTGCCCGTGCAGCAGCACCACCGGCGTGCCCGTGCCGCCGTGCCGCACCCGCAGCGTCACCTCGGGAAGTTCCACCCGGTCCAGCCGGAAGCCGTCGAACATGCGGCGACGCTAGCAACGCGCCCGGCTGCACGCCCTGCCTACTCCCCCACGCCCCGCTGCCGCGCGATGGAGACCAGGTGGGCGTGGGCGTACTCGCACACCAGCGCGTGCCGGTAGACGAGCTGCGGGACGTCGACGTTCGTGTCCATCCAGAGGCTGAGGGCGCCCATCTTCCAGTGCTCGAACGTCTCGTCGTCGGTCAGCACGGCGAGGATGCTGAGGAAGGAGTCGTCGAACCGCAGCGAGTGGATCGCGCGGCGGAACTCCTCCAGGTTCAGCGCGATGCAGAACGGGATGTTCATCAGGCACAGGGCCGTCTGGATGTCGAGGCGCAGCAGGCGGGGGCGACGGCGTTCCGGGTCGAGGTCCGGCACGTCGAGCTGGGCGAAGTTCAGGCGCTCGGGCGCCGTGATGTCGATCCCCTCGAGCGCGATGAGCACGTCGTAGACGTTGACGTCGTGCTCGACGACGGCGTTGTCGCCCAGCCCGGACAGCGTCGTCGGGCGCAGCGTGACCGGCTCGATGGCGGCCGGGGTGTTGCGGATGATGAAGTTCACCAGGTTGGTCTCCACCACGAAGTGGCGGATCAGCAGCTCGACGGCGTCCGGCGACACGAACCGGCGCAGGAACCACAGGCAGAGCGCGTCCATGGCGCGCAGCGTCATCCACCTGCCGGGGAACACCCGCTTCACCACCGAGAGCACGGCCACCAGCACCCGGGAGACGATCCGCGCGATCGGGTACAGCAGCCGGCGGGAAGGCCGCTGCTGGTCCTCGATGATCATCCGCACCAGCGGCTTGTCGAGCGGGACCGACGGGTCGGCGTAGATCGCCTCCCACATGCTCGGGTCGGACCTCACGGGCATCAGATCTCGTCCAGCTCGGTCAGCTGCATGACGTAGAGCCGGGCCACCACCCGCGCGCAGGTGACGATGGCGTCGGCCGCGTCGTCGTCGATCCGGTCGGAGGTGAGGATGGCGTCGAGCGTGCCGGTGTGCTCGGCGTCGGCGTCCTGGTGGTAGGCCATGAAGTGCACCTGGTTGTCCGCCAGCCCAAGCACCTCCTGGAACCGCCGGGCCCACACGCCCGCCTTCTGCGCGCCGAGCCCCTCGATGATGAACATCGCGCCGAGGCACCCGACCGGGTTCGGCCGGCTCGCCTCGTGGAACATGTAGCCGGACAGCGCCTGCGAGCCGACGTTCTTCCGGCCCGCGCGCAGCGCCTCGAGGGAGCCGCCGACGGCGACGTAGTCGCGCTCGAGGAGCAGGTGGTCGCGGTGCTCCTCCAGCGCGTGCGAGATGGCGGCCGAGCGGAGGTCGAAGTGGTCCATGTCGAAGTTCGACGCCGCCCGCGCGATCCACAGCGACCCGTCGACCACCTGCTGGCGCAGGTTGTGCAGCAGGCGCTGGTAGTCCGCCACCGTCACGTCGCCGGCGTCGAGCGCCCGCAGGATCGGCACGTCGGCCAGCCGGGCCTCGAAGTCCGTCCAGACGTCGGAGAGCCGGGCGAGCAGCCCCGCCCGGTCCGGCTGGGGCGGGCGGTAGCCCTCGACGGTCTCGGTGCTGATCCCGGTGCTGGCCTCGGTGCTGGTCATCTGGTGCTCCTTCGCGGTGCGACGACGGTCAGGTGGGCGAAGCCGAACGAGAAGCGTCCGGACTCGGGGACGGCGAGGAGGATCGTGTCGCCCGGCGCGAAGCGCCCGGTGCGCCACGCCTCCTCCAGCGCGATGAAGATGCTCGCGGCGCCGGTGTTGCCGCAGGTCTCCAGGTTGGAGAACCAGCGACTCGTGTCCATGCCGGGGACGCGGGCGCTCAGCGCGTCGAAGACGACGTCGCGGAACGCGTTGGTGCTGTAGTGGCAGAGCACGTGGTCGAGCTTCTTGAGGTCGACCAGGCCACGGTCGACGAGCTCCTCGAACTGCGCGAGCCCGGCCGCGGCGAGCTCGTCGAGCACGGCCGTCTCCTGGCGGATCTGCAGCAGGCCGGCCTTCTCGGCGGTGGCCACGTCGTCGTAGTCCTGCCAGGTGCGGCCCGCGACGGCGGCGGGCCCGTCGAGGCCCGCACGCATGCAGACCTCGTGCTCGTGCGCGAGGGACACCTGCCGCACCCAGTCCACGCGCAGCGACGGCTTGTCGGGGCGCGGCTGGAACTCCACGATGGCTGCGCCTGCGCCGTCGGACAGCATCCACCGCAGGAAGTGCGCGTCCAGGTGGTCCTCGACGCCCTCGAAGCGCCGCTGGTGCAGCCAGCGGCTGGACAGCTCCGAGCCCACCACCGCGGCCCGCGGGTGGTCGCCGAGCCGCACCTTGCTCACCGCCGCGTCGAGCGCCGCGATGCTCGACGCGCACACGCCGCCCGCCGTCAGCGTCTGCATCGGCCCGCCGCCGAGCCGCCCATGCACCATCGACGCGAACCCCGGCACCAGCAGGTCCCCCTGCGTCGTGGCGCAGGCCAGCATGCCCAGGTCGGAGGCGGTGATCCCCCGGTCGGCCAGCGCGTCCTCGATCGCGTGGACCGCCAGCTCCTCGTTCAGCTCGGTGGTGCGACCCTCGTCGTCCAGCGCGTAGTACCGCTGCCGGATGCCGTTGGCGCGCTGGATGCGGGCGCGCAGGCCGTCCGTGCGCTTGTCGACCCCGCCGAGCCGGCGCGCAACGTCCTCGTTGGCTACCGGTTCGCCGGGCAGGTACCGGCCCAGGCCGGTCAGGTACGCGGTCGCTGGCATGGGGGCCATTCAGCCACACACGGGGTGTCGCCGTCGACGACACGCGCACCCAAGACTCGGCCGAACGATCGGCTGACCGGGACAGCAGCTCGCCGACGGCCCGGACGCCTAGAAAAGGGGCCAGGGCACGGACGGCATGTCGCCCTCGGGCGACGGGAAGATCTCCGTGCGCAGCAGCCGATCGCAGCGCTCGGCCAGCGCGACCAGCTCGACGTCGTCGAGCAGCGGGGCGAGCCGGCCGCCGAGACCGCCCTCGCCGTCGTCCTCGAGATCGGTCCGGACCCGCCGGACGCCCTCGAGCTCGTCGGCGGTCAGCGGCTCGCCGAGGAATCCCCACAGCACGGTGCGCAGCTTGGGCTCGACGTGGAACGTCACGCCGTGGTCGACCCCGAGCCGGCGGCCGTCGCGCAGCGGCAGCACGTGCCCGCCCTTGCGGTCGGCGTTGTTCACCACCGCGTCGAACACCGCCATCCGCCGCAGCGCCGGCGAGTCCTCGTGGATCAGGCGGACCGGCTGGTCGTCGGCGTCGCTGCCCTCGAGCACCACGCGCCACCCGTCGAGCACCGCTCCCCGAGCAGGGACGACGTCGACCGGGTCCTGCTCGGTGTCCTGCTCCTGCCACAGCTGGACCATGCCCGGGCCGAGCGGCCCGTCGCGCAGCCACGTACGGGGCACGATCCCCCAGCCGAACGCCTCCGAGACGAGGTACGCCGCGACCTCACGGTCGGCCAGCGTCCCGTCCGGGAAGTCCCACAGCGGCTTCTCGCCTGCCACGGGCTTGTAGACCACCGAAGACCCGCCGATCCGGCCCACGAACGTCGCGTTCGAGGCCACGGCGATGCGGCCCACGACCTCGAGCTCGCCGTGCTCGAGGTCGACGTCCAGCTCGGTCACGGGGTGCCCGGCAGGCTCATGGCGCCTGCTCGCCGTCGTCCGTGGGGCACTCGTGGCCGTCCTCGTCCATCGGCAGGCCGCAGTCCGAGCACGTCGGGCGCCCCGCCTCGACCACGCGACGCGTGCGCTGCGCGAAGGCCCGCGCCGTCCCGACCGGGATCCGCACGAGCAGCATCTCGCTGGGCTCGGCCTCGTCCTCGCCGATCCCGATGTCGGCGGTCTCGGCATCGTCGTCGTCGGGCGGGTCCTCCTCGACCGGGTATGCCTCGATGACCATCTGCAGGGTTCGGGGGTCCCAGGCGAGCCGCATCGTCCCCGTGCGGAAGTCCTCCTCCACGGGCTGGTCCAGCGGCTCGTCGTCGAGGAGCTCCGCAGGTGCCTCGGACGGGATGGAGAGCTGGTCGTTCTTCACCGTCAGCTCGTCGAGGAGCCGGTCGATCATCTCGGCGAGCACGGCGGACTGCTCTTTCTCCAGCGCGACGCTGGACGTCCGGGTGCCCGCGCGGGCCTGGAGGTAGAACGTGCGTGATCCGGGGCGGCCGACCGTCCCGACCACGACCCGGTCGGGCCAGTCGAACTCGTGCACGATGGTGGGCATGCCACCACTCTAGGAGGCGGCGGCAGCGACGCTACAAGGCCTGGGCGCCGGGCCCGCCCCCGACGGGTGCGTCACCTGCCGGCGCGGCGTCGCGCAACCACGACAGGTCGCCGGAGTCCGTGTTGGTGGCCACAACCTCCGGCCGGTGCGGCCCGTACCGCACGATCGACACCGACGCCGGCCCCACCGCGATGCGCTGGAACAGGTCGAGGTGCATGCCGAGCGCGTCGGCCAGCACCGACTTGATGATGTCGCCGTGCGCCACCGCCGCCCAGACCGCCCCCGGGCCGTGCTGCTCCTCGACCGCAGCGTCGTGGCGACGGACCGCCGCCACCGAACGGGCCTGCATCTGCGCGAGCGACTCGCCCCCGGGGAACGTCACCGCCGACGGCTGCGACTGGACCCTCGACCACAACGGCTCCTTCGCGAGCTCGCGCAGCGCGCGGCCCTGCCACTGCCCGTAGTCGCACTCGGTGATGCCGTGCTCGATCACGATCGGCGATGCCACGACGTCTTCGGCGGGCCGGCCGGCCTGATGCTCGACGAGGACGCGCGCCGTCTGCCGGCAGCGCTCGAGCGGGCTCGTCACCACCGCGACGAGCGGCACCGCCGCCATCCGCGCCGCGGCCCGGGCGGCCTGCTCACGGCCCACCGCGTCCAGCCGCACCCCGGCCGCCCGGCCGGCGAGAATGCCCTGCGCGTTCGCGGTCGTGCGGCCGTGGCGGACGAGCAGAACAGTGGGCATGGTCCGGAGCCTACGTGTCGACCAGGCCCGGGACGACGGCCGCGCGCCTGCCGGGAGCGGGCACGTGCCGCGGGGTGACAGCCGCAGCGGTCCCGTCCCGCGGCGCGTCAGTCGTCGCGGCGGGGACGCGAGGAGCGCAGACGCTTGGTCGCGGACCGCTGCTTCTTGGCGGTCAGACGACGCTCCCGGGAGCCGCGGGTCGGGCGGGTGGAGCGGCGTGCCCGGGCCGGTGCAGCAATCGCCTCGCCGACTACGACGGCCAGCCGGCGGGCGGCCGCGTCGCGGTTGCGACGCTGCTCACGGTGCTCCGACGCCGACACGGTCAGGACACCGTCCACCAGGCGGTCCCCGAGCCGCGAGACGATCCGGTCACGCTGCACCGCCGTCAGCACGGCGGACCCGCCGACGTCCCAGGACAGCTCGACGCGCGAGTCCGTCGTGTTGACCCCCTGGCCGCCCGGCCCGGACGAGCGGGAGAACCGCTCGGACAGCTTCGTCCGCGGGATCGTCAGCGCAGGGCTCACCACAAGACCAGGTCGGAGCGGAGCGGACATGTCCCTATGGTGCCGCGACGCCGGGGCCGCGCCGAGATGCCTGGCTCCACCGCGCAATCGCCGATCAGATGTTGATCGTGTAGTCAGAGATCCCAGGTTCGTTGAATTTCCGCGGTTTCTGAACTTGTTCCGAGCGGCCGTGCAACTCTCGTGCCACTCAGTACTGGGGCGCGGACACGCTCGTGACATTTGTCCCGCCAAGCCTACGACAGCGCACGTCACAGCAACTCTTCGCTTGCTCCCGACAGTACACCTGCGACGATGCACCGATTCGGCACACCAAACCTTCGCGCCGAGCTGTGCCCTAGCTCAGTGGCCGGGGATGCAGATGTCGATCAAGCGGTCCACCAACTGGGGGCGCACCATGGACGGCGACGCAGCGCATCACACGTCCACGGACAGAGGGCATCTCACGTCCGCGAGCAGCACCGCGACGCTCATCTCAGTAAGCTTCGTCGTTCATTGCCACTCTCAGCGCGTTCCGGGCGGGCACTTACGTCGATGACGCTTAGAAGTGCATGCACGACGGTGGTCAGAGCGGCCGAGTGCTTCCTCATTCGGAACATGGTCCGGCCACCAACGACCGGCCCGCGCAGGGAGCCACCAAGGGGCAGGGCCACGGATGAGGCGCGACGCTCGTACACGCAGCGGTCGGACGGCCAGCAGATCACCGAGGTTGGCAGAGTAACGACGCCGGCCATCCTGCCGAAGCAGATAATCCCCACTAAGACATTCGAGACCAGCTCAACCCCAATGTGTTGATAATTCGCCTCATTACCGATCCGGTGACAATCGAAGCATTATTCTCCATCTGCGATGAGCCAACAGGTCGGTCACGACTACTCGTTAAGCTCGTCGACATCGCCATCATTCTCATCGATTCCCGGGATGGCCCCGCCGGCAGCTTCGAATCGGCGCTCCGAGAGTTCCACCAGACGTCGAGTCTGGGTCAACAGAGTCCTGCGTAGCCCCTTCGAGACGGCCCGCTCAGAAATGTTCTTTGCGAGCAAAGACACCGTCTGTGCTCGCCGGGCGATCCTGACATCAGGATGCGAGCGGTCTGGGAAGATGTCATCAGGAATGATCACGCCACCGACCGGGTCGGGCAACTCCATAAGATCACACTCCGGGATGTCACCTTCATTCAGCACCGCGTTGAACTTGGAATGCTCCGTTAGCAGGTGGTGTATCGTAAATTCGTACTTGTTCAGCTCAGACTTTCGCTCCCGCGCTGGCAGGTCCGCATGGATGTGCGGGAGCGACCACATGGCAATCGCAAATACCTCGAATGGGTCGAGTACATACTTGGCCACTGAATCCGACCGCTGACCGGTGAGATGCCGTCCCACTCGCGACGAGAACGACTCCGCGGTTTGGCCGACATAGATGGGCTCGCCATCATAGTCGAAGAATGCATAGATTCCCGTCTTAGTCTTTCCGATTCGCGCGCCAGTCTGCGGGTCTGGCAAATTCATTACCGCCTTGATTGACCTTCTAATCGCGTCAACCTCGCGCGGCAAGACGGTAGTGGACAAGTTCAGACCCTTGAACCACTCAGACGGAATGACCTCCACCATTGCAACTCCTTTTCTGCCCAGATGCAAGTTCGGACGCTTCACACTAATTTCGCACCGCCCAACAAGGGTGAAGCATAGGATCGTCCCCATACTGACGCGTCAGCTCATCGCAACGTCCAGATACCAAAATACAGCCCACCGGGCCCATAGCAAGTCCACCGCATGAGGTCGCGGGTTTATAGTCCACGGGACACCGCGTCGCCCACCGTGGCCGTCTTACAGCCAACATTCCACGGTCCCGAAGGTTCAAGTTGCATCGAGGCGCTAAGAATTCATCGACGATTCTGGACGCAGCAAGGGAAGTAGGTAATGGTCTGCGATCCATGCGACAACGTCGACTACCACGGCATCACCAAACCCGAACAGAGCTTGGTTGTCCGAACGCGCCTTGATCTTGAACCGATCGGCTCCCATGAGCCGCGCATACTCAAGCGGCGTCATCCAGCGGACGCGCACTGCACCACGTCCAGCCTCGACGAGCGCCTGCTTTGAAGAGCCACCGCCAGTCGTGCGCAGGCAGCCAGCTATTTCGTCCGCTCGGATCTCCCACGTTGCCACACCACGCCGGGTACGCCGGTACGCAGTCCGCCATGTCAAAGCCGTACCGCGCGTCATGCTCCGCAGGCGCTCCTCGTGGATCGGGCTAAGGCTCGTAACAAACCGTTCCGTGCGTTCCTCATCCCACCATCTCGAGTCAGAAGCATCGATTCTCTGCACAACCCCACGAAGGTTCGTTGGGCCCACGGGGAGGCTCGGAAGGCGCGTGTGGTGCATCGGCAGGTCCTGGTTAGCCTCATGGATTGCCTGCACCCAACCCGGTCGTACATCCGAGATTGGAGGCACCCCCTTTTCGGCCCCCTTCGGGAGAACACCGCGGATGCCGACCACGAACATGCGCGGACGGCTTTGCGGAACGAAATGCTTTGCATTGACCGCGATCACGTCGCTGCTGTAGCCAAGCTCGGACAGGCGCTCCATTGCAGCACGAAGGTCCTTGCCGCCGTGGCTAGTGGCGAAGCCGTGGACATTCTCTAGGAGAACGGCCCGCGGCCGCCGCTCACCCATCTGCTCCAAGACGCGCGCGAATTCCCAGAACATCCCACTTTGGTTACCTGCGAGACCCTTCCGATTTCCGGCGAGACTCAGGTCAATACAGGGGAACGACGCGGTCGCCAATTCGACTATTGGCAAGTCATCCCCGACCACACCACGCACGTCGCCAAGCTGGAACGCGGCTTCCGCGCTCGGACGGTTCGCAAGGTACAGGTCGTACTTGGCCCGCTCGATGTCATTGGCCCACCGCACTGCGAATCCCCGTGGCTCGAGCGCGGCGGCCATGAGGCCGATCCCGGCAAAGAACTCGGCGGTCGCGACGGGGCGACTGGAAGCGATCGTCATGGAGTCGATCCTGCCACCAACGACCGACACGGTGACTCAACGACGCCGCTGGGCGCCGTAGACTTCGGGCATGTTGGCCGACTTGCCCGAAGACGATCCTCGGCACGGCACGGTGAACGGCTACGGCAACCATGGATGCCGGTGCGAGCGCTGCCGCGCTGCCCACCGAGCGAACCACGCCAGGTACATGGCGAAGGTACGAGAGACGGGCCAGCTCACGAAGGGCGACCGCGTGGTCCATGGAACGTCGTACCGGTACGACGTCGGGTGTCGATGCGACGAATGCCGGCTAGCGCACAACGCCAAGTCCAGGGCGACCAAGGAGCGCCTACGCCAACGGAGAACATGACCAGCCCCGCGATCCGCAAGGCCATGCAAGGCAATCGCAGCCGGGACACAAGGCCGGAGCTGAGGCTACGGTCGACGCTGCACCGGCGTGGGTTGCGCTACCGGGTCGCGACGCGTCCAATCCCCGGCGTCAGGCGGACCGCGGACGTGGTCTTCACGAAGGCACAGGTCGCAGTCTTCGTCGATGGCTGCTTCTGGCACAAGTGCCCTACGCACTACAGACAGCCCGGAAGCAACGTGGCGTACTGGACAGCCAAGGTGGCGAAGAACGTCCGTCGCGACGACGAGATCGATCGGCTCCTGCGCACGGCGGGTTGGATCGTCGTGCGTGCGTGGGAGCACGAGGACTCGGAAGCCGTCGCAGATCGTGTTGAGGCGCTGGTCCGCCGAGGAGGCAAGTGAACCCTCTGCGGCGCGCTGATCGGGACGGTCCGCGGGAGTCCTGTGCGTGAACCCGAGTGCGCACGAGGGAATGTCAGTCGAGGTTCACACCCGCAGACATGGCCCCCTGTGGGTGCAGGAATAGCAGCTCCGCTCGCGCGGTAGCACCTGTCGCGTCGACCAAGCACCGCGCATACGCGCGCAGCTGCGGGGCGTAGTAGTCCAGTCGGCTGGGGTACGCGCCCGGCGGCACGGCGTCGGTCTTGTAGTCCACGACGACCAGTGACCCGTCATCGTCACGGTAGATAAGGTCCACGTACCCCTCGAGCACCGTGCCGTCGTCGACCGTGCCTACGTACGTCTCCCGCCAGTGCTCCCGTGCAGCGGCCCGTTCCACGAGGTCGCTAGCCAGCGCAGACCGCACCAGCGCGGCGACCAGCTCCTCAGTCCCGACGATCCCCTCAGCGACAGCCTGCGCGGCCACGGCCTCGTCGACGCCGTCGCCGGTCGCGAGGTCCACCGCCTGCAGGACGCCGTGCACGGCGCGGCCGATGGCAG
The DNA here is from genome assembly GCF_044389385.1 of Isoptericola sp. NPDC019571. Classification (NCBI taxonomy): domain Bacteria; kingdom Bacillati; phylum Actinomycetota; class Actinomycetes; order Micrococcales; family Promicromonosporaceae; genus Isoptericola; species Isoptericola sp. NPDC019571. The sequence continues at coordinate 138,097 of NZ_JBIRXZ010000003.1, read as the reverse complement.
ACCCGTAGCGGCCCTTGGACCACGGCGGGAGCTCGAGGTCTCGGGCGCCCTTGGCCTGGCCTTCGGCGACGTCGTCGGGCTCGGGCAGCACGACCGCCGGTTCGGTGCCCTCCAGCCCGGACGCACTGATTGCGGCGTCGCGCTCGCTGCTCGTGCGCGCGGCGGTGACGCGCGCCAGCCACTCGTCGTACGGCGGCAGGGGCGCGACGTCGCCTTCCCCCGAGGAAGCCACAGCACCGGGCGCGCCGTCGGACGAGGCCGCGAACCGCTCCTCCCCCAAGTCCCCCGCGCCGCCGACGTCGACGAGCAGCTTCGCCGCGCTCTCCGTACCGCCGGACCGGTGCAGCGACACGACCAGGTGGTCGCGCGCCCGCGTCGCGGCGACGTACAGCAGGCGCCGCTTCTCCAGGTCGTCCATCTGCTCGTCGACGGGCTGCGCCAGGGCGAAGTCGTCGGTCTCCACTCCGGCGCGGAGCCGCACGGAGTAGCCACCTTCGGGCGGCCACAGCAGCTTCAGACCACTTCGCCGTCCTCCGCGCGACGTCATACCCGACAGCACCACGAACGGGAACTCCAGCCCCTTCGCGGCGTGCACGGTCATGACGCGGACGGCCTCGACGTCGGTCTCCGGCAGCACGGACTCGGCCACCCGCCCGGTCTCGGTGCCCTGGTGCGCCGCCCACGCGAGGTACGCGCGCAGCCCGCCGTGCGACACCTCGCCCCACGCCCGCGCTGGTCGACGACGAACCGCAGCCGTCGCCACACGTCCCGCGACCGCGCGTCGGGAGCGGCGACCTCCAGCATCCGCCGCTCGTCGACGATCCGGCCGAGCAGCTCGGACGGCGTCGCCCACCGCGAGTCGAAGTACAGCCCCCGCAGCCAGCCCAGCGCCTGGGCGACCGGCCCGTCCGCGACGCCGGGCGCTGTCGTCCCCTCGAGCGTCGAGAACACGGTGAACCGGCCGCCGGCGTGCTTCCACCGCCACAGGTCGTCGTCGCCGCACCCGAACAGCGGCGAATGCAGCGCCGTCACCAGCGACAGCTCGTCGCTCGTGTCCGCGACTGCGCGGGCGCACGCGAGCAGGTCACGCACCTCGGCGGCCTCGTAGACCAGTGAGCTCGCCTCTGCCCGGTACGGCACGCCCGCCCTGCGCAGCGCGTCCTCGAGCTGTGGCAGCGACGTCCGCGCCGGCACCAGGATGGCGACGTCACGGGGTCGCAGCGGCCGCCAGCCGTCGCCCGACGCCGACCGGTCCTGCACCTGCCACCCGTCCGCCAGCGCCTTCGCGACGACGCCCGCGACGTCGTCCGCCTCCCGCTCGCGCAGCACCGTCGCGGTGGGCTTGTCCTCGTGCGCGACGGCGCCGATGACGACGACGCCCGGGGCACCGTTGGACGTCGTGCCCGGCGTCGACGCGCTCAGCCCGCGGCGGTGGTGCGTCAGCGGCTCGTACTCCGGCTGCCGCTCGTGCTCCTCGACGATGACCCGGCCGAACACCGCGTTGACCCAGTCGAGTACGGACGGAACAGTGCGGAAGTTCGTGGTGAGGCTGACCCGCTCCCCCAGCGTCTGCTGCGCCGCCAGGTAGGTGGCGACGTTCGCGCGCCGGAACCGGTAGATGGACTGCTTCGCGTCCCCGACGACGAACAACCGGCCCGCCGGCACGTCGACGTCCTGCCACCGCTCCGCCGTCGCGCTTCGCCTCCGCCGTCGCGGCCTCCGCGGCGGCCTTCCCGGCGTCGCGGACCGCGCTGACCGGCACGTCCCAGTTCGCAGCGCGCCCCTTGTTCCCGAACTTGAGGGCACCGATCCGGGGCAGCGGCCCGCAGGCGGTCCAGGGCAGGCGCCCCATATGGGGTGTCGACTGGGCGAAGCACGCGACCTCCTGGGCATGGGCTCCGTGCCATGCAAGCACGGGCAGCAGGGCACCGCTCGGGATGCTCCCTGGGCGCGCTATGCGCGGTCACCATGGGCCGGATGGTCACGCATTGACCATGCCAATTTGACATCTACTTCATGTTCTAGTAGCGTTCTTACAAGTTGCACCCGACGCCTTCCGGTTAACGAGTCCTGGAATCTACCGCGGTAAAGCCGGCGTCAGCCGGTTAACCCGGGTTAAACCAGACAGGCTTCACAGCGCACCGCACCCGCTCGTCCTGCAGATTCGCCCCGCATCCCCCTCAGGGATGCGGGGCGAAGTGCGTTGCCGGATCGAGCGAGCCCCGATTGCAAATCTTCCCCCATGTCACACCCATGCCCATCTATGGTCTGGCCACAAAGGAGCATCCATGACCACCCGACAGAAGTCCCGCAACAACGAGCGCCTCGCGACCCTGGCCCGCGGACGGACGCTCCATCTTGTCGACATCGAAAACGTTTGCGGAACGGGAGTGCTGACTTCCGAGCTGGTGTGGGGCGCCCGTGCTCTGCTCCACGCGAGCGAATTCGCCTCGAACGTCCACCACTGGGTCGTGGGCGCGAGCAGCTCGTCGAGCGCCCTTGCCCTGATCGGATGGCAGGACGCGCGCCGGGTGGTGCAGCACGGCAAGGACGGCGCCGACCTGGCCCTTCTCTCGGTGCTCGATGAGCAGGTGACCAGCCGCTTCTCGCACGTTGTCGTCTACTCCGGAGATGGGATCTTCGCGGACCCGCTCGCCCGGATCGCGGCCGGAGGCGTCGACACCACCGTCGTCGCGCGGCCCGAACAGCTCAGCGCCAGGCTTCGGCTCTCTGCCCGTCACGTCGTCCTGCTGCCGTCGCTCGTCGAAGCGTCGGCCACCACCCTCGCCGCCTGAACCCACGAAGGAACGCCCCATGAGCACCCCGAGCACTCCCTGCGCCCATCTCGTCACCACCGGGCGGCACACCCCGGTGAGCGAACGCGCGCACGGCTGGATGCATGCCGACGTGATCGTCTGCGTCGACTGTGGCGAGAAGGTCGTCCTGCGCGTCTACGACGACCAGCGCGACGACCCGTTCCGCCGCCTTCCCCTCACGTGGGGAGAGAACTCGAGCGTGGCTGACGGACAGGAGGACTCGCGGTGAACCGCACCGCGTCGGTCGCCGACGGCTCCGTGATCCGGCGGCGCTACAGCGACGACCCGGTCAGCTACTACGACGGTCTGCGAAAGTTCGGCATCCGCGACGCGAGCGTCTGGAGCTGGGTCACGGAGTTACTCTCCGACACTGGCCGCTTCAGCGCCTCGGACGGCGTCACTCGGGGCACGCTCGCCCGCCAGGGCTGGCGCGCGACGGAGTGGTGGGAGGTCATGAATCACGGGAAGCCCCTGACCACTACTGGATCCCACGGTCGGGCACCTACGTCGCCTTCGGCTACTACGACAGCGCGGAGCTTGACAACGGGCGCACGTGGACCAACGCCGTCCCGGGCTGGCGCATCAGCGCCAAGGTGACGCTGACCAGCTTCGTCGTCCAAGCCGTCGTCGAGTCCTACGACGGCGAACGGATCGAGGAGATCGGCTCCATGCCGTTGCCTCATTGCGGGACGCGGGCTGTGCGGCGCCCCGTCTGTCGGACGTGCTTCCTTGAACTGCCGCTCAGCGGACGCTGCACGATGTGCTCGTGACGGCTGTCTGGGCCTCGCGCAAGACTCGACGCATGGCACGTACAGAGCGCCGATCGTGGGTCAGCACCGGCCCCAGCGGCGGGAACATGCGCCTCGACGCGGACGGCCGCGACCGCAAGGGCCGGTGCTGGTGCTGCTCGGGTTGGAAGCGCCCCTCCCGCCGCCGCGAGCGCCACGACGCACGTGCCGCGCTCCGTCGGGACGAAGAGTTACCCCGCGCCCGCGACTCGCACTGGGTGGCATGACCCTTTGGCAGGCCACCGCACCTGACGGGACCGTGGCGACGTTCGAGGCTTCGGACGACGTCGACGCCTGCGACAAGCATGACCTGTTCGCCTGCGCCCTCGCCGGGTGCCCGGATGCCTTCGGCTGGACGTTCACCAGCCTCGACATCCACCAGCGGGTCGTTCCTGAGGACGTCCGCGCTCGGATCGATGAGGCGCTCCGCTCGGCGCGTTCGAACGATCGGGGTCACGATCCAGGGTCCGGACTCGACTAACTGCCAGCTACTGGTTCAGAACCCGCGCGAGTTCCCTCGACGGAGCAGGTAGCCGCGACGGGCGCAGAGGTCCTGCCAGGCCACCTCGCTGGCGGCGGCGAAGTTGCGCCCCCGGACCTGACAGATGCGCTTCCACCCCTCACGGCGGACAAGATCTTCGGACGAGATCGAGTCGGAGTTGATGGCGGCGACAACCTGTCGGTCCGACGCATTCCGGATGTCCATACCTTCGCCCTTCGTGCTACTCGGCGTACGCGGTGCGCAGGTCCAGCGCCGTGGCGATCGCGTCGAGGAAAGCGCGGTTGGTGAGGAACCACTCTCGGCCGACCTCGTTGCGCGCGCGTCGGACCGACTCCTCGCGCCGTGGGTTGCCGTGCTCGGCGGTGCTGAGCAGTCGGTGGAAGTCACGCTCGGCCCTGTCGAGGTCGCGGTCGCCGACGGCGTAGACACGAACGGTGATCAAGGGTTCTGGGATGTGCGCCCTGGCCCCGCGTCGGTGCTCCTCGATCCGTCCGGCAACGTCGCGAGCCTTGCCGACCTTGATCAGAGTGTTGTCACCGTCGGGATCGAGCGGACTCTCGAGGTACCAGCCGTACGAGAAGGCGTAGATACCTGCCACCCCGCGCAACGCTGCGACCTGGTCCTTCTCGCTTCGCTCGGCCTCGATCTCGGCCCGCGCTTCCTGCTCGGGGTCGACGTCGTCACGTGCGGCAACGACACGGGCACGGTTCGTCGTGAGCAGCTCGAGGGCGGCCGGCGAGAGCGACGTCCGGCCACGCTTGAGGAGACCATTGAGCGCGGAGGCGGTGGCCTTGAGCACCGTTGGGCTGCTCGGCACCACGCCGTCGAGGGCCGCGCTCGCATGCGCCTGGTAGTGGTAGACAATTCCCGCCGTCTCCACGTTGAGCCGATCCGCGACCTCTTTCGCCGTCAGCCCCTCCCCCGTGAGCACGAAGACGTCGCCGATGCGCCCTTCCTGTCCGGCGATGAACTCAGCGAGCTCCTCGCGTGGTGTCAGCGCCCTGCGAGCTCCGGGTCATGATCCGATCCACCGGTCTCCGTCATCGTTCTCCCCCCGGCGTCGGCGAGCTGCCGACAGGCACTCCTCCACTGATGCCACGATCGTGCCGCAGGCATTCGAAAGTTGCACAGCATCGACCATCGAGTGGTGGGACCTGTCGCACGCTCACAGGTCGAAGGCCGCGAAGATCGGACGATGGTCGCTGTGCTCGGGCCAGTGCGGGTCGGGGTCGGCCCAGCACTCCCGGAGCCTGTCGCGCAGCGCCGGCGTGGCGAGGAAGAAATCGAGCTGGTGCGGCCGGTTCGTGGGGTTCGACTGGTACAGGAACGTGTGCACGTGGCGGCAATCGGGATCCGGGCACGGACAACGTTCGAGCCGAGGCTCGTCCGGCCGGCGGAAGGGGCCGCACGTCTCCAAGCCATAGGCGGCGAGGCGGTCGAAGACCGTCATCCCGCGGTCACCCCAGACGGTGCCGTCCGAGTACGAGTAGAGGTTGAGGTCGCCGGCGACGAGCACGTAGTCGTTCGCCCGCTCCTGGAAGATCGGGGTGAGGTCAGAGATGGCGCGGTGGAGCGTCGCCTCCGGGAACATCGTGCGGCTGTCGAGCATCCGGTCCCAGATCCCGTAGAGGCTGACCACGGTGATTCGTGGGCCGCCGACGATCGCGACGTCCCCGACGGCGAACTGTCCCGGATGGCTGTACGCGAACTCCCCGTCCACGACGTCGTGCAGCTCTGTCGGTTCGCGCGGCACCACAACGCCGTCGCGGCTGACGAGGGCTGAGGCGAAGTTCCGTCGGGTCGGCTTGAGCGTGCCGTCCGCGGCCCGGTACCGCGAGGGCACCGCGATACGCCATCGCTCTGGATCTTCGACACGCGGGTGCACCTGCCAGCCGTCGGGCTTCACCGGCGGGCGACGGGCCTCCTGGAGCAGGGCCACCGAGACGTCGTGCTGGTGAGCCAGGGCGCTCAACCGCGGCCATGCGCTGTCCCGCTGGTTCATGTTCCACGACATGATCGTCAGCACGTCTCGATCGTGACGCTCCATCTCGAGGGTGTCCACCGTTGGCGCCAACGTTCGCGATGGCCGTGCCTTCGAACGCTGACTCCGCGCGCCTCTTGCTGGAGTGTCTCGTAGCCTCCGAACTATGGCGAGCGGCGTAGCGTGGCTGAGTTTCGATGCGGAGCAGCAGCGTCGTACCCAGCTGATGCTCGCTGCCCTCTCGAGCCAAGGCACAGTCGACGAGCTCGGTTTGGGCATCATTCGGGACTTGATCGCACGCGCCCTCCATCCTGGATTGACCGTGCTGCATCGGCGGGCCAAGTACCTCCTCTTCATCCCGCGCGACTACCAGCACCTACCTGCTACATCGGTCGAGAAGATGTTGGCCGAAGGCAGACGCGCCGAGGCGCGCAGGATGAAGGCTCTCGTCGATCACTACCGCGGCCACCCAAACGACGGAGATGACTTTGGCATCATCGGCCGGCGTCAGGGCGAGCTCACCCAGCAGCTCCCTAGCGCTATGTACTGGAGCCTCCTACGCCAGTTAGAGATCCTCCGCGAACCTGGCTCTCTTGCCGACTACTGCCGCCGCAGGGTCGATGCTGCCAGGCACCACGCCGCGCGCAGCGTCCTGCACGAGGAGGGCGAGGTAATCGAGGCTGATACCGGACCTTGGGCGGAACTACCGGAAGAAGATCTCGACGGCTTTGCGCTCAGCCGTGACGAAGCGGAGTGGCTCCAACTCCGGTTCCTCGCCTCCGAGCACCGCTCCGGCGATCGGCGCTCCCTGGTGTCCTGGCTGCTCGACCCCACTCGCGACGTCTGGTGGACTGACGTGCGGAACCCCTGGGAGCACCCCGATCGGGACAAGTTTCCGGCCGACACGGCCAAGGCCATGTATCTCGGGCGTGACCTCGACCAGTTCATCCACAGCGCACGGATCACCTACAACTACCTGTGCGCAATGGGGCGGCCAGATCAGAGTGAGAAGCGCGACGAGCTGATAGCCAAGTACGAAGCAGCGATGGACGACTGGCGAGCCTCCTTCGATGAGCAGCACTTCACCTCCACACGGCTCACGGAACTCGACGCCTGGGCACGAAAGTCGCTCACCGCGGCACGCGTCCCGGCCGCCGCTCACCAGCGCTGGGATTTCACCTACGCTTTCCTCCGCAGATGGCTCACCGCCGTAATCACCACCAGCAACGTGCTCAAGAGTTCAGCGGCTGCTGCCGTGCTCAAGGACCGCGAGACCTGGCTCAAGCAGGGCCGGGCGCGACTCGGAAACCCGGAGCTGCTGCGCGCATGGGCGGGCGATTCGGGCTACTTCCATCTCGACTACAACTGGTCGATCGCCATGCTGATCTGCGGTGATATCCACGGTCACGGCAAGGGGGACGGCCTCGGCACCGCACGACGTATGACACGAGAGATCGCCTGATGCTCGGCCTCGATCAAACTGCCCTCCTGCTGGACGGACTGAAGCCGCCGCCCGGCATGGAGATCGACGCCGCCGTAGGGACCACGTTCACGCTCGACCTCACAGCGCTTCTGGCAATCCCGGTTGCGGCCACGCTCGCCTCCGACGAACAGGACGGCCCCGACAGCGCAGACCTTTTGGAGGTCGTTCGCCGCCACGCCGACCGCACGGTTCTGTTCTGCCAGGCGGGCGCGATTTCCGTCCCGCCCAAGTATCGCGCCGCACTGACCTTCGTCGAGCAGAGCGTGGTGGAGGCACGGAAGCCGACCGGCGGGATCTTCCATCCGAAGGTCTGGGTGGTCCGCTTCGCGAGTGCGGGCTCCTACCGCCACCGAGTGCTGGTGATGAGCCGGAACCTCACCTTCGACCGGTCCTGGGACGTGGTCGTGCGGCTCGATGAAGAACCCGACGCAGAGCAAGCGATGGACAACGGAGGCATCGTCGAGTTCGTCCGCGCGCTCCCCTCCTTTGCAGCGCGCGACCTGACCGAGGTCCAGTCGAATCTGGTGGCAGATCTCGGCGACACCCTGGCGACTGCGACGCTTGCCGTCCCGGCTCCGTTCGAATCTGGGTCTTTCGCCCCCTTCCTGAGCGGCAGGGACGGCCAACCGTTCCGCCACAGCTGCGACCACGCCCTCGCCATCTCCCCGTTCCTCTCGGAAGACGCCACACATTCTTTCGTCGACACGGCTACCAGCCGGGCGTTGGTGATTTCGCGGCCTGCAGCACTCGACGCATCCGCCGACGGGGTGCGGAGTGCTCAACGCGTGCTCCGGTTGAAGGACGCAGTGCTTGACGCTGAGCGCACGATCGATGACACCTTCGACACGACGGGATTGGATGACTCTGGGTGCGGAGCAATGCTGCAACTGCGCGGCCTGCATGCAAAGACCTATGTCCAGGACCATGGTGACCAGGCGTCTTGCTGGATCGGCTCGGCCAACCTGACGGCCGGGGCGTTCTCGACGAACGTCGAGATGCTGGTGCGGCTGACCGGACCAGTGGGCGACGTCGGAGTGGATTCCCTCCTGTCGCCCAGCCCGCAGAAGAACAATCTCTCGTGGTTCGTCGAGGATCATCCATTGCCGGTGACCGGCAAGGACTCTGACGCCGAGGAAGGCGTCAGCGAGCTCGAGGGCCATGCCTTCGACGTCGCCTCCGGCGAGATCATGCTGACACTGACTCCAGCCGGAGAGCATTGGGATGCGGTTCTGGGCATCACGCCGTGGCAGCTCCCGGCGGGCATGTCCGTCCGTGCCCGACTGCTGTCCCTCCGCAAGGAGCAGGGCGTCGAGGTGGTCCAAGGAACGGCCTCGTGGCCGGCCATCCCGATGTCGTCGATCACGCCGTTTGTCGTGCTGGAAGCTCGTGGTGGTGGCCACGTAAGACACGTACTCGTGCGGGCCCAGCTCGCTGGCGACCCCGAGGACCGACGGCGCAGCGTGATCGCCAACGCCATCGCTTCTCGAGACGACTTCCTTCGCTACCTTGCCGCGCTCCTCGGGGCCGAGCAAGGGTTCGGCTCCGCCGGGTTGGGCGAAGAGTTCTTCACCGGAGGCTGGATCGGCGGGGGATCGAGCCGGGTTCTTGAGAACCTACTCGTGACGGCGTCACGCAACCCTGGTCGCTTGGCGTCGCTCGATCAAACGCTGAAGCAGCTCCGTAACCGTGCCGATGTTGCCGAGATCGTCCCGGAGGACTTCCATCAGCTCTGGGAGGCCGTCTACGCCGTCCGCAAGGGGGTGATCGGATGAGCAGCAAGCGCGGAACCCGCCCTGATCAGGAGCTCGACGCAGCCACCGAAGGCCTGAAAGAGTTCCAGCATGCAACCGTGCGAACGGTCGTCGACGCTCTCTATGAGCAGGGCAGACCGCGTTTCCTGGTCGCCGACGAGGTCGGACTCGGCAAGACCAAGATCGCCAGGGCTGTCGTCACCGAGACGATCAGGCGGCTGTGGAGCCGTGATGACGTCGACCGGATCGACATCGTCTACATCTGCTCCAACAGCCAGATCGCGCGTCAGAACATCGAGGACCTCCGGGTAATCGGCACGGCAGCCCGCAGCGTCGACCGCATCACGATGCTGCCCAGCGCTCTAGCCGACCTGGCCAAGGCACCTGTCAACGTGGTCGCGTTCTCGCCGCACACGTCCCTAAAGTTCGGGCAGGCCGGCGGACGAGTGGGAGAACGGGCGATGCTGCTCCACCTCCTTTCGCACCAGAAGGCAGCGGGCTCGATGATGTCGCGCTCCGGTGCGAAACGAATCTTCGAGCTGTACGCGAAGAAGAGCTTTGACGGCGAATACGCCTGGGCCCGCAGGGTCCACGTTCCGGACCATGTCGCCGTCGCATATCGCAAGATCCTCGAACGTGACTCTCTCCTCGAGAAACTCGACTACTACTCCGACGGCCGCCGATACTTCGATACGACTGAACTCGGTACGTTCGTCGGTAGACTGCGCCGCGCATTGGCCGAGGCCTGCATCCAACTCCTCACCCCGGACCTGATCATCCTCGACGAGTTCCAACGATTCACCGAAATCATGCATGGTCACGGTGAGGATGCCGAGCTGGCCCGCCTGCTCTTCGAGCAGCCCACGGCCAAGGTGCTGCTGCTCTCAGCCACGCCGTACAAGATGCTGACCAACGCCCACGACGACGAGAGCCACTTCGAGGGCTTCGAGAAGACCATCGGCTTCCTTCTCGGTCCCGGGCAGGAGCATCAGTCCGAGCGCCTGCGCGCGGCGCTTGGCGAGATGCGTCAGGGAGTCCTCGGCCACCGCGACCCCACCCGCCTTGCTCAGGCGAAAACCAGAGCGGAGTCGATCTTGCGCTCAGTGATGGTCCGCACCGAACGCCTCGCTGTGGCTCGCGAGCATGACGGCATGCTCGACACCGGCACCAAGTCCATCTGCCCCGTGACGAAGGCCGATGTCGACGCCTTCATCGCCACAGACCGCGTCACGCAGGTCCTCGACCGGGTTCCCTCCATCGTCGAGTATTGGAAGTCGGCACCGTACCTGCTGAACTTCATGGACGAGTACAAGATCAAGTCCGAGGTGAAGGCAGCGTGGGCCTCCGGCGACGCCAAGGTGGTCAAAGCGCTCGACGGCAAGCACATGCTCGATTGGCCCACGCTGTCACGGTATGGCGCGATGGACCCTCGCAACGGCCGCGCGCGATGGCTGATCGACGACCTTCAGCGGCACAACGCCTTTGACCGGCTCTGGCTGCCTCCGGCCCTGCCACAGACTGAGCTTCGCGGCGCATACGCCGACACGGTCGGGTTCACCAAGCGGCTGATCTTCTCCGGCTGGGGGGTCGTACCCAAAGCCATCGCTGGCCTCGTGTCCTACGAGTTCGAACGCCGCCACCACGGTGCCAACGCGAACTATCGCCAACCGCACGTTTCGCGCCTCACGCTGCCCGCGTTCTCCGAATCGACCAGCGAGCGCTACACCACACTTGCGCTCTTGCTGCCGTGCTTGAAGCTCGCCGAGCTGGGCGACCCGCTCCGCGTTGCGCGAGTCCGAGGCCTGGGGTTGCCCGTTCCGATGGATCAGCTGCGCGAGCATGTCTCGGCGGACATCGAGGCGGAGCTGCGTCCGCTGCTCGAGGGAGCACCAACCAGCGGACGCCCGCTGAATATCTGGTACCCGGCGGCGCTCGCGTCCTTGGACCCAGGGTTGCTCGACCTCCGTCCAGAGGCCTTCTTCGGTGAAGCGCCGGAGGGCCGGGGCCTCGCCGACCACCTCGATGGGCTTCGCGCCGCGATGGGCGAACCGACCGGATGGGGCCCCGCTCCCACTGACCTCATCGAGAGGCTGACCGACCTGGCGATCGCTGGCCCGTCGGTACTGGCGGCAAGGGGCCTGACACGGCTGCGCAGTCGCTTCCAAAGCGGGTTTGATGACGTCACCGTTCGCGCCGGTGCCGCTGCGATCGGCTGGGGCTTTCGGAGCTTCTTCGACACCGCCACCTGCCATGCGCTCATCACAAGCGCGTCCCCGAACGGCGACTACTGGACGCAGATCCTTCGCCATAGCCTCGACGGGAGCCTGGGCAGTGTCGTCGATGAGTGGTTCCACCTCGTTCCGGACCAATGCCGGCTGGGGCCGTCGTCAGAGGGCGTCCTCGGGAAGATTGTCGGGGCGATTGTGCGGGTGCTTCGCCTCCAAGACGGTCGCGTGTCGGCCGACTTCTTCAGCGTCAGCACACCCGGAGCCGAGCCAGAACGTGAATACATACGGACCCACTTCGCGATGCGTTTTGGCCAAGCGCAAGGCCAAACGGCCGACGGCGAGAACCCGGTCGACGTCCGGAACGCATTCAACTCACCTTTCCGCCCCTTTGTCCTAGCCTCGACGTCGGTCGGACAGGAAGGTCTCGACTTCCACCATTACGCACACGCGATCGTCCACTGGAATCTCCCCCACAACCCCGTCGACCTTGAGCAGCGGGAAGGCCGCGTCCATCGATACAAGAACCACGCTGTCCGGAAGAACATCGCCGCCGCACACGGAGCCGCTGTTGACGTGGTCGAGTCGGACGACCCGTGGACCCGACTCTTCGAGCTCGCCGACGACGGCGCCGGCGACATGCGCCCATGGTGGGTGTTCACTGGCGACGCCGCGATAGAGCGGCTCGTTCCGACGCTGCCCCTCAGCGCTGAGGTTGCGCGACTTCAGGAGCTCGTCAGGGCCACCAGCCTTTACCGGATGACACTTGGTCAGCCCAGACAGTCCGAACTGCTGGAGGTCCTGGACGGGCTGTCCCCCGTGGAGCAACAGCGGGTTCGCGATGCGATCTCGATCAACCTAGCCCCACCAGCTAATTGATCCGATGAAAGGGCACCACTTTTCTGCGCCGAAGCCCGGCACGGTCGCGGCTTAATATATGCTCGCCGGACGCAGCGATACCCGCCGGGAACCTCCACCGCCGATGCCGGCCGAAACTCCATTGCGCCGAATTCACAACAAGGCCAGAACATGATTTCGTCGCAGTTCGTCGTGGAACACCTGGTTCCTATAAACCCTCAGGCACCGGTTACAGCTCGTCTCGGGACCACACTCGCACGACTCGACGCGGCGGCGCATCCCGCTCACCACACCCTCGAAGTTCTCGGCGATCCGACGAACCAGCCCGGCCCCTCCGGGGACTGTGTCGAACAGGACGAGCGTGTGGTCGGGCAGCAGTACAGAACCGTCGAGGTCGTCCCGAGTCACTTCGAGCGCGTCAGCTGCCCCTGCGAGGAGCCCGTAGAGGACACTCCGCGCCTGTTCGATCGACACGATCCGCGGTAGGTCGAGGAAGAGCGCGTCAGTCTGGAAGTCGTGGCCCAACGCCCGGAGCTGGAGCGGGCCGTCGCATGGTCGCCCGTTCAAAGGGCGTGTATGAGGCTTCCTCTTCCTCGTGCCGCTCAACGCGAACCCCTGGGCGGCGTATCCGCACCAGTCGCAGATGGCGAACCGCGCGTGGCCCGGACCTTCGTTGAGGACCAGCATCGTCGCTCGGACACACAGCTGCCACGTAGCTGTCCCGACGTCGGTGGGCGCCTTGCCGCTCTCCGTCACCTCGCCACGGTCGAGCACGGACATCCGCGACGACCAGCTCGAGCGCGGACGCGACATGGTGACCGGCTTGATGTCCCGTGAGGCGACGAAGCCGAATTCTGGCTTGACGAACTGGCGCGGTGTCCCCGTGCGTGGCGTGTCGCACGCGGGGCACGCTGGGCCGGGCACACCGTTGCTGACCTCGACATGCTGGCAGGCACCGCACACCGCGTAGTAGCGGCTCACGAGATCACGCTTCGGCAGGCGGTAGATCCCCGCCGATTCGATGATCTTCCCCATCGCGACGATGGCTCCGCCCGGTGCGTACTCGTTGATGGCGACGGTCAGGTCTCTGGAAAGGTCGAGCATCGAGGCGCGCGCATCGACGTCCCCGGAGACCTTGAGCTCGACGGTGTCCACGGGAAAGCCGTACTTCGGTAGGACGTTCTTCCGCGCGAAGTAACTGAGCAGCTGCTGCCTTCGCAATGTCTGGAGCACTCTCTTGACGGCGTCCGCGCCCCGGAAGTTGCTGGCCTCGACGTCGGCGGTCAACCGTTCTTCGAAGTAGGTGACGTCCGCGCGATACAGTTCGCCGGCTTCCGCGACGATCAAGATGAGCTGTTCCGCCCAGGTGCCGTCCTCGACCCCGACATCTACCTGGACCGGAGCAGGCAGGACCCGCTGCAGCGCATCGAGGACGCCGGGAGGGCTCGACCTGAGAAACTCCCGGAGCAGGTCCTCCCCCGATGCCGAACCGTCGGAGTCGTAGAAGTCGGAGACGGAGCTGAAGACCTGGCCGTAGTTCACCGCACGCTCTCTGAAGAATGCAGCGAGGGCTATCGAGTGGGCGTGCCGTCGATCGACCCGGACGTTCTCCTCCACCACGATCGGTGCTCGGACCTCGCCTCGGATGATCTCCTCCGGGCGAAGGAACATGGATTGATCGTGGCTCCGCATCTGGGCGAAGGTCACGACCAGCGCTGCACTCTCCGTCCGGCGGCCGGCGCGCCCAGCACGCTGGACGTAGTTGGCGGTCGTCGGCGGCACGTTGCGCAGGAGCACGCACTGAAGCTCACCGACATCGACACCGAGCTCGAAGGTCGTCGAGCACGACAGAACGTTGATGTCCCCGACGCGGAACTTCTCCTGCACCTCGGTCGCAGTGTCACTGGTGAGCTGGGCGGTGTGCTCGGATGCGTTCAACGAGTGCGCCGGCATCGACGTGTAGAGCCGCGCGTAGTGGTCGCGCGGATCTGGCTCGGCCCCCGTGGGCTCGAGGATTCCGGCACACCAGTTGGTCGGGCAGACACCGTGCACCGAGACAGACGTCCGACGTCGACAGACGGAACACCGCCACGCGGCGTCGCCGGGCCGGACGCACTGCCATCGAAGTGCGTCCGCGTCGATACGCCAGACCGGACCTCGACGAGGGTCGTTGACAGAGGTCAGCCACCGTGGACCGGCCGGACTCGTCAGGAACTTCCAGATCCCGGCGAGCAGAGTGGTGGGATCCTCGCTGCTGCCCAGCGCAGCGAGCACCCGGCCGAGGTAATCGAGTCGCCGGTTGCTCCGAGCTCCGGTCGAGGGCAGCCAAGCGAGCACAGAGGCTTTCGACTCCGACTGACGCTCGCGAACGTAGACGGCACGGTTGCGGGGCGCAAGCATCGGGTCCGCGAGATCGACATTGTCGTCGGCGGGAGCCACCGCCCCCTGGATCCGCAATGTCTGGGCGAGCACGTCGAGAAGGTCCCACGCCTCGTCGTCGGACAAACCGAGGCGGCGCAACGGTGTTGGAGCTGCCATGCGTGGACGCACGAGTCGTACACGGGCGAGGCCCGTGCCCTCGAGGGACGTGCGCTCGTCGCCCTCGATCATCTCGCGCTGGAGCCACGTCGCGACCGCCTGTCGTTTCGCGAACGCTGTGGCGCGTTCCTCGAAGAGTCCGGCATGTTCCGCCTGTTTGCGGGCGACGGCGACGACGTCGGATCCGGCCAGCTCCTCGTCGCGCTCCTTGGCGAGGGCAAGCATGAGGACCCGCCGCTGCAGCAGTGAACCGTACGAGTGCTCCAAGTACGGCGCGGCGAACGCGGCCTGCTGACGCGAGTCGCTGAACATGAGCAGCTGTCGTCCCTCACCCGGCGAGAAGTTCTCGGCGTTCGTCGGCAGGTGCTCGTACACGGATGAGGCGATGACCGCGGCGGTCGCGTCTGCGCCCGAGGAGAACCGGCGAACCTGTCGAGGCGCGCGACCCCCGCATGCGACACACCGGTTCAACTCCCCCCGCGCGTCGAGGCGAATGACACGCCGGAGCGTTGTCGCGACGGAGCAACGGCGGCAGGTCAGGTCGTCCTTGCCGCCGAGCGTTCCGCAGCCGGTGCACAGCGTCGCGTGGTGTGGCGAATCGTCCTGGTCGGTACCTTCGTGGGCGTCGTCGTCCTCGTCAGCCCCGTTGGCCTCCTCGCCGATCACCAGCCAATGGCGTCCATCGTTCGTTCGGCTCTTCCGCGGCTCAAACACCTCGGCACCGTCGTGGCGCGTCACCGTCCCCGGGAGATGAATCTCGCCGCAGCGTTTGCACGCCGCGAGCTCGAACATGGGCGACTCGCACTCCGGGCATACCACGTGACGGGAGAACCGCACGTGCGGTCCCGTCTCTGAGAAACAGGCATAGGCACCCTCCACCGCGCTCACGAAGAGGTGATAACGAGCGGAGAGCACGGGCGCACCCTCTCGTCGGGGCACCCGGTGCGCTGCATCCACCAGAGTGACGAGCGCCCGCCGCGCGTCGCGTCTCTCTTCATCCGGGAACACTGCCCGTGCCAGGACATCGAGCGATTGGGGGCCTTCGGCCAGCCGGCGCAGCACCAGGCGCATGGAAGCCTCGTCCTCGAGCCGCCCCAGACCTCTTGCGACCAACCACTCCTGAGGATCCTCCGCTGCCGCGAGCCGATTGAGGGCCTCGGGATCAAGTGGACCCCAGGTCGGAGAGTCGGGGACCGGATGACGGTCCGCGACGACGACGTCCTGGCGTGTCGGATCACCGTCGACCCACTCGAACCGGGTGCCGAAGAGGCTCCTGCCGAACCGTGCCACGCGGCTCCAGTCAGCGCCGACGGTCGCGGATGAGGCGAGGCACCGAAGCTCGGTCCCTCGCCCGACTCGGTCACGCAGGCGACGCAAGAGCATGGCGATCTCGGCACCCTTGATGCCGTCGTAGACATGTGCCTCGTCCACCACGACGAACTTCCACGTCCCCTGGAACTCGCCCTCGAACAGTGCGAGGTCCCGTGGCCGCAGGAGCAGGTACTCGAGCATGGCGTAGTTGGTGAGCAGGATGTGCGGGGGCGTCTTCTGCATGGCATCGCGTGAGACCAGCTCGTTCGGCAGCGGCTCCTCGCCGTACTGCCTGACGTACGCGTCTCTCGCGTCCCGCTCCGACTGCCGCGTGTCCCCGGTGTACCGGCCGAACGTGATCTCGGGGGTATCGGCCAGCAGACCGCGGAGCCGCTTCAGCTGGTCGTTGGCCAGGGCGTTCATCGGGTAGAGGACGAGAGCGCGCACGCCCGGACCGAGCACGCCCGCCTCAATCTCCCGTACGAGATGGTCGAAGACCGGAACGAGAAAGCTCTCCGTCTTCCCGGAACCCGTACCGGTCGCGACGACCACATTTCGATCAGCCACTGCCTTGCAGATCGCCGCGTCTTGATGCGCGTACAGCGGCCGGTCGCCAGGTAGGCCTTCCGAGAACAGTCGGCCGAAGGTCGGCGCCAGGATCCCGGCATCGACCAGCTGTCTCAAGGAGCGCCCTGCCCGAAATGGCGGGGTCATCTCGAGCAGGGGGCCACGCGAGATCGCTTCCGTGTCGCGTAGCGCCCGGTCGATCGCCGATCTGAGCGACTCGTCCCGCAGCGGAAGTAGCGAACCTAGGTAGCGGGTATAGGTGTCGACAACCGACTCGCTCGTCGCGATGGGGTCGAGTGCAGACGTCATGCATTGCTCCCGGTGACTGCCGCATCGGCGCGGACGAGATCGAACGTCGTGATGTGTGGAGCGTGCTGCGCGAGCGCGATGTGGTGCTCACGATGCCGCGCGCTGAGCATCGCCGCGGACGTGTCCCCGTGTGCGGCGAGACGCGCGATGAGCGCCAACGCGACCGACGCCACGGGGAGCGCAAGGACGCCGTCTTGCGTCAAGCGGGCGTCGACGAGCGGGAGCAGCCTCGGTCGAGTCGTCAGAAGGTGATTGCGACAGTCCGCCACGACTGCCATGGCGCGCTTCGCTGTCCTGGCGAGGTCGACCCTTGCCTCCCACAGCTCGTAGGCCGCGACTGTTGCCGAGTCCTCATCGAGGAGGAGCGCCGGTACCGGAGCGAGCTGGCTGTACAGCACCTTCAGCAGGTGTGGGCTCTTCAGGAAGTAGGTCTCGAATCTGCAGAGCTGGGCGCCGGGCTGGAGATCGCCGCCCCATAAAGGCTCGATCTCGCTACCTAGCGCCTCCACGATCGCTGGTCCGAGACCACCGAGGCGCTGTTCTTCGTCACATAGGTCCGCGGATGCCGCGAGGATGCCGGCGAGTGGCGAGCGTTGCATGAGTTGCTCCGCGAGGTCCGGCCGAGACAGCTCTGAGACCGGTGTGGAGGCGAGTCCGGCACGAACAAGCGCCTGGACGACGGCACTCTCGCTTGCCACGGTCTCGAGTACTGCGACCAGCGACCGAACTCCGCCACGTCGGACCATGGCGTCGACGTCGGACCGGCGTTCGTTCCTTACGTGCCGCCGTATCGACGATGTACCGCTGACCTGGATCGCACGTGCGAGTGACGTGACACTCGTGTCACCGTCCAGCGTCAGCTCGTTGGCTCCCGCAAGCACCCCGGAAATCGCGCGGACTTCGGATTCGGCGCTGAGCGGGTCCCAGGGCAGGTCGAGGTCGTAGACGTCGGCTCCCAAGGACGGGAGCACATCGGCGGGTTCAGGAGCCCACTCGTTGGCGACCCGGACCTCGACTCGCAAAGGCCCCGACGTGAGCATGGCGTCGCCGAGGACTGCTCGTCCTTGGTCAAGCGGCTGGACCGATCCAGCCTCCCAGGGAGCGACCAGCCGGTACACGGCCACCTCGAGTTCCGCCCCGGCAAGGCCATCGACAGCAATGGTGTTCCCCCTGATCGTTGCCGACCTCGAAAGCTGTGGTGGGCGTAGCTCAGCGATCGGCACGAGCGGGTCCGGTCCGAGCCATAGAGTCCCGGCGCCAGCCTGCACGACGTGATCGGTCAACCCGGCGAGAGGGAAGGTCGCGAAGGTCCGCGTGCCATTCCGCGGCGGAACGATCTGGGTCATGGCAGCCGACTTCAGGACGAGACGGTGTGAAACGGACGGGTCGAGTCCTCGGACGCCCAGTTCGAAGCTCGTCAGGTCGTCGGGGACGAGTTGGAGGCGATCCGTCTCCCATCTCTCGGCACGACCGTCCAGAACGACCGACACTGCGATGTGCGGAGGCTCCACGAGGAATGGGACCCCTTCGACAATGACGTGCCGACTCGTCTCATCCGGTCGGAGAGTCGTCGAGGCAAGGGTTTCGAGGCCCCGCGCGATCCTTCCGGTGGCCGGTGTGAGTCCACCGCGATTCTCGAACGTGCGTCGTCGTGGCCGATAGGCGACGGCCGCGTCCTCGATGATCGCGACACGTTGCTTGACCCCTTTCCCGAGAGGGCCACGGACCTCGATCAAGTAGTCACCGATTACCGGCGTCGGCTTCGTCGGCACAGCGATCGTCGCGCCGTCTGTGGTCAGGCGTTCGATCTCGGCTCCTGACGCATCGCTGACGACAACGGTCCAAGCGTCGTCGACTCCGGTCCGGGGCACGACGAGACGGGGGCGGGCTGAGTACACGGACTGGTGGTCACGTGTGGAGATGCCCTCGAGGGCATCCCCGAGCTCGATACGCGCCTTGTCGTCCCCCGCGACCCTTCTGGCGCGGCCACCGCGCAGGCGGATACCCGAGCCCGGTGCGAGCCGTGCGGAGAGGGAGCGCCAACCGTCCCAGCCGAACGGAACGTCCCGTTCGTCCCCGACAAGATCCTGGCCCTCAAGGGTCCTCGGTGTTCCGAGTGCCTGCGCCCACATCACGATGACGGATCCCGCCGGGATCGCCGACGTCGGCGGCACCAGGCGTTGCCGACTGTCGAACACCAGCAAGGGATCGTCGGAACGCACCAAGGGGATCGTCGTGGACGATCCAGCCCTCTCGACGAGCACTTCGCGCACGGGAGCCCCGATGTCGAGGATGTGGCCGTCCGTCGTGGTCCTGCCTTCCACAAACGGCACGCTCGCCTCGACCACCTGTGTCGAACCGCCTGAGCTGACTCGCCACTCGACGGAACGTCCCTCGACGGGAACTGCCGGAGGCAGGTGGACGATGACCGATCCATCTGCAGAGAGCGCCACCGAAGGCCGGATGGTAGCGGCGTTGCGCGCAGGCATCGCCCTCAGCTGCGGCATCTCGGCGAGCAAATCCGCAAGTCTCGAAGCCGCTCGACGCGGCAGTCTGTTCTCCGAACCGTCGATGAGGTCGATCACGCGTTCGACGTAGTCCGGTGCGAAGTCACCCCCGTACTTGAGGAATCGTGTGAGCGCCTTAGGTTCGTCCACAAGTGCGGCGGACGACAGCCGCGCCCACTCGACGAAGGTTTCTCCCGTCATCGCGGTGTCGCGCTTGCGTCGACGGAGCATGAGCTCGAGGAGCTCATCAAGGTGATCCAGCGGCACCGCTCCGTGGAGCAGGACCGGCGTGACCCACCGCATCCCTTCGGCCTCGGAGAACGTCGGCAGGCCCAGGCGAGAAAGACACGACTGGTACTCGCGTGTCGCCTGGGTCAGTTTCGCCGTGCTGACGCGAAGTTGCTCAGCGACCTTTGCGTAGAACGTCGACTCCTGCCACGAGCGCGCCCCCGCGGAGGTCAAGCAGATGGCGAAAAAGGCTGGGTAGCGTCGCCCGACCGCTCCGGGGTCACTCAACGAAAGTGTCCCGCCGAAGATCCTCTCTGCGCGCTCCAGTTCGTCGTCATCAATGTCGAACTCGGCGATCAGTGAGACGCCACGGAGGGCGTCACGCCAGACGGGCTCGCGCGCATCGATCCACTCACGGGAGGACACGTTCCCCACTCGCCCCTCTCGGCTACCTGTTCCTCGTGAACCCGCGGCTCACCCTGCGCGAGAACGCAGGACTGGCCCCCGGCTGAGAGCCGCGAACCCCCACACCGCTTCGTACCGGACATTCCGTGCGACGTCATCACCCACTGGGTCCATCGTCGCCCCAGTCACGAGATTTCACCCGCGATCTCGCATGGCAGTCCGCTTCTTGGGTTTGTCCACCATCGCCCCATGCCTGCCTCGTTCGGTATGGGTGTCTCACGACATCGTGACGTCCGGCCGCCCATGTCTGTGCCGACGATGACCGGCACCCGCTGTCGACGCAGATCGACTCCGCCCGACGCCAGCTCGGCTGGGACCTCTATCGCTCTCGACGGCGTGCATCTGCGCCTCGATGAGCGCGCGACGCTCGTCCAGGGCACGGACAGCACCTTCCGGCAACGGTCTGCGGGCGGCGGCAATGCGCCCGCCGACGAGGTCGGGCTGCACCCCACGCAGCGGTCGAGCGGTCGCACGGGCCAGGCGCGCGGTCAGGACTGCCGCGACGTCGTCGGCGTCAAGAAGGGTGCGCCGGGTGACGAGGCGAGGCAGCAGCGCGTCGACGTCGTGGCCGTATGCCTCCGCACGCCGCAGTCCTGCCGCGAGGGTCCCGAACGCCTCGGAGTGCACCGCCCGATCGGCGTCGTCACGCGAGAGGCCGCGGGCGCTGCGCAGGGCACCACGAACGAGCCGGGTCCAGCGATCGCGTTGCGCGTCGGTGGCGATGGCCTCGTACTCGGCGGCGAACTGGGCGATGCCGGCCCACCGGTTCTGCTCGCTCTCGGTCGCCTGGTGTGCCGAGAACTCGGCACCGGTGTGGTGCAGCACCCCGAACAGGACGCTCCGCGCGGTGACGTCCGGGTCGGGCGGGGTGGCATGCAGCGGGTCTGGCCGGCCGAGCGCCACGTAGGCGGTGTTCGTCTGGCGGCCTCGGGTCATGGACACGTAGAGGTTCTCGCGGGTGCTCGACGGCGAGACGACGACGTGCGCGGTGTCGACGGTCATCCCTTGGGCGCGGTGGGCGGTCACGGCGTAGCCGAGGTCGACATGCTCGGCCACATAGCCCGCGGGCAGCACCACGCTCCCCCGGCGTCGGCCCTCGGGGCGGACCTCCAGCCCGCCGTCGAGGCGCACATGGGTCACCATCCAGCGGTCGCCGTTACGCACCCAGCCAGTCGGTCCCGTGCGAAGCCGGCGATCGTTGCGGCGCGTGACGATCACGTCGCCCGCGGACGCGCGCGCGTCGTCGTGCAGGACGACGTCGCGACCGGCCGAGGTCAGTCCGGAGCGGATGCGTTCCGCGCGGGCGCGGTCGTTGAGCTGTCGGACGGTCTCGGCGGACTCGGTCACGAGGATGCTCGCCCTGCCGTGCTCGGAGTCGTGGCGCCAGGCGGTGTAGGCGGCGTCGACCATCGCGTCGGTGCCGCCCTCGCGGATGCGGCCATGCGACTCGTACTGGTCGATGACGGCCGGGTCCCCGTCCCGCAGCCGCAGCGAGGCGGACTTCTCCCAGTCGTGCGCGAACCGGTGCACCTCGGTCAGCCGCGCCGCGTCGTCACCTCGCGCCGAGACCAGCATCGCGAAGGCGCCGCCCGCGTCCACGGACTGCAGCTGAGCCGGGTCGCCGACGAGCACCACCTTCGCACCCACCCGCACGGCACGGGAAGTGATCGTGTCCAGGGCCCGGGTGGAGGCGAGCGTGGCCTCGTCGACGATGACCAGTTGGCCCGGAGCGAAGTCCTTGCGCCCGCGCCGGTGGTCGTGGATCCACTTCGCCGTGTTGTCGCAACGAATGCCAAGGTCCTCCGCCAGCACCTGAGCCGCCGCGGCTGACGGTGCCATCCCCACGACGCTCCCCCGCCCGTGCGCCGCAATCCACCCCATCGCCAGGGCACACATCGCCGTGGTCTTGCCCGTGCCAGCCGGTCCGACGAGCAGGTCCAGCCGCCGACCCGACGCCAGGAGCTGCGCGACGGCGTGAGCCTGCTCGATGTCGAGCCGCGCGCCGTCGGGCGTGCGTCCAGCAACGACTCGCGACGCCGTCGTTCGGTCGACCGCTGGCCCACCGGCGTCGGCGGCGAGGAGCAGGAGCCGGTCCTCCATGGCCAGCGGTTCGTGGCTGGTGAACTTTCTCGCTGTGCTGCGGGCGCAGGGTGCTCGTCCCGTCGGGCCGGCGCATCGCCGCCGGGGTGCTTGCCAGCTCGCCCGGCGTGAGCTGGACCGTCCGCCGCGTGGCGGCGTCCACCACGAGCGCCACGACCCGCTCGCGGTCGGCGGCGGTCGCCATCCGCCAACCCATCGTCTGTCGGGAGGCTCCGCCCACAGGTTCCAGTGCGTCCAGGTGGCGCGCTTCTGCGAGACGACGTTGACGACCTGGGCGGAGACATCGTCGACCAGGTCAGGCGGGACGGCGTCCGCGCTAGGGACCGGTACGGACCCGCCGAGTGCCACGCGCCGCGCCCAGGCCGTCGGCTCCCTGCCGAGCAGGGGTTGCGCTCGACGCCACCAGTCCGCGGTCAGCCCCGCCAGGGAGTGGATGGTCTTCTCGGGGCGCGTCTCGAGCGTGGCCTGCGCGCGCAGCTTCACGACCTGCCTCGCGGACGGTCGGCGCCCGTGCGACGTGACGAACTCATCGATGAGGCGGCCCTTGACGACCTCGATGTCCCGGCTGCGGGAGGAGAACTCCGCCAGCAGCTCGTCCCGGACGCCGGCGACCTCCCACCGCGTGGACCGTTCGGGCCCGCGGTCGCGCCGCTCCCACCCGACCCCGAACGTGTTCGTGAGCCGGTCGGCAAGAACGGCGTTGTAGTGCTCCGACAGCGCGACGACCGCGTGGTGCAGGGCGCGCGAGTCCAGCGTGCGCCACTGGCCGTCGTGAGCGGCCTTGACCTTGTTCGAGATCACCAGGTGCGTGTGCAGTTGCGGGTCGTTCGCCCGCGAGTCCCAGTGGTCGTATGCCGTCGCCGCCACCCCCACCACGGGGACCTGCGCCACTCCCCCATGCCCCGTGCGCGTGGCCGCGACCTCCCGCTCGAGGAAGTCCAGCACCTGGCCGACCGCGTCGTGGTGCGCCGCGACGATCAGCTCCTGCGTCGTCGCGTCCGCCAACCCCCACAGCACCGACACCGACTTCGGCACCGAGAACGTCAGATCGAACCCTGCCGTCGCCGTCTGGCTGCCGCGCGCCGCCTCCTGCACTCGGATCCGCGCCACCTCGGCGTCGAACTCCGCCGCCGGCAGTGACCGGTCGATGCCATGGACCCGACGCGCGGCCCGATCCTTCGCCGTCGGGTACTCGCGGAACGGCCGCCCCAGCGGCTCACCGGAGACCGGGTCCACACCGTGCCCGAGCAGCGCCTGCAGCTGCGCCGGCGTCACCGTCATCCCCGCCTGCAGTGCGCCGTCGCCCAGGTGTTCGACGCCCCTGCCCATCCACACCCCGGGCGGCGTGCCCGCCTCGGTGAAGTACCTCGTGAACGCCGACGCCTGCGGCTCGTGCCCGTCCCCGGTCACGACCGACCGCAGCAGGTAGGCGTACCCCTGCCCAGCCGAGATCACGCGCATCGAGACCGTCACACCTGACAGGTGTGTCCCCGACGCCCCTCGCGGCCCTGAAGGAATTCCGCGCCGGTGGTTCTCTCCCGCTCGTGCTCAGCGCTGGCGGCCAACCCGGCGAGCTTGGGAGCGGCCCCCGGCGCTCCCAAGCAGCGGACGCATCTTCCGATCGGGTGAAATCCGCACGTGAACGCAGGCAGACGAGTTCTTTCGTGCAACGCTCCGGCGTGGGCCAATGGGCCGCTTGTCTGCGTCGGCACCCGTTACCCCAGCGGGACGCAGACACGCACCCGCATTGAACGTTGTAAAGGAGAGCAATGGGCTTCCTCAGCCAACTTTTCGGTGGCGGCGCCGACAGCAACGCCATGGAGATTGCGACAACGATGATCTGCGACTCGTGCGGCCGGGAGGTCCCGGAGGACGACGTGGTGTCGGGCATGTGCTCCGAGTGCTATGCCGATGATGACTCCGGCCCTCGGTACTGCTGCGGAGCGATCTACGAGGACGGCGAGACGACCTGCAAGAGTTGTGGCGAACCGCTGTAGGTATCCACGACCAGCTGTGATTCGGCCCGCCTCGGGTGCCAGACGTGTAGACGTCCGTTCTTAGTGGCCGTCGACGCGTCCTCCGGGACACGGACGGCGATCTCGGCGGCCAGGGTTGCCGAGCCGACGAACACGCACTTCGTCGGCGCCGTGAAGAGCCGACGCGCACGGCTGGAAAGTCCCTGTGCTAGCTTCCTGCCCAGGTCAAGAGCGATCAGCGACACGCCCTCCGCGTGCTGATCCGGCAACCGCGCTACCTCGCGCACGGTGCCTCGGAGGGAAGACCGGCCCGCCGCAGCCGCGCGGTGGGAAGTGCGATGGGAGACACGATGAGTCGCAAGTCCCTGCGCCCCGATGGTCACGTCGAGTGGCGCCCCGATCCCGCGACCGTCTCGCGGGCCACCGGCGCTGGCCGGTATGTCATTTCGGAGGGGCAGCTGTGCACCGCGTGCCTCGTCGGTGACTGGCCGATGAGCATGTTCCGGTTCTCCCAGACCCTGTGCGACGCCTGCCGCGCCCTGGACGGCGAGGTGACCCGTCGCGCAGGACTGGATGAGGGCCCCAGGGCCGGGCGCCTCGTCGGTGGGAGTGGGCGCATCGGCGGTCTGCACGACCCGTACGACTCCGACTGGGAGCCCGTCAGGCAGGCGCTCGCGTACCGGCAGGCGCGGCTGGCGAGCGTGTTCGTACGCGCGCGTGCGCTCGGGATCGTGCGGCTGGAGGAGGGGCTACCGGGAACGGCGCCGCGAGAGCTCGTCGGCTACGACGACCTGCGCGCGTATGCCCTCGTTCCGGACGCGATGCCCGACCGCGTGCGCAGGTACGCCGACTGGCTCCAGGCGCTCGATCCCACCGGCCATGCCGTCCGCGATCGTGCGCTGTCCGACGTCGATTCCCTCGCCGACTGGCTCCGGCGCAGGGAACGATACGTCCGGCGAGCACGAGCCCGCGCCGAGCTGGACCGCACCGCCCGTGTCACCGCACAGGTTCCTCGAGACCTGGCCCGAGCGATTGCCGGAGTCCTCAAGGCGGCAAGGGCAAGGTCGGTCCGGTAGGCCGCGATCCTCGACCAGGCTGGTGCGGCACCGCCGCCACACCTGACCGTCAGGGAGGCCTCCTGCCGGATGGCGGAGTGTGCCCGGCGACTCGTCGCTGTCCGCGGTCCGACGCCCCCACGCGAGGGCTGGCCGACGTCCGTGGTTGTGGCCTGGCGAAGTTCACCCGCCCGCGTGGAGATGCGTGTTCGTCGGTGGCCCTATTCTTCGGCTGCGCCACGGGTTCCCGGAGCGTGCCCTGAGGGCCATCGATGGCCCTGACAGCGGAGGTACTCGTGGGACGTGCAGGACGCATCGTGGCCGCAGCGGTGGTCTCGATGTCGATGGTGGCGGCTTCGACGGCCCCAGCGCTTGCCGACGACGCTTCCGGGCTCCTGACGGTCGTCGTCGACAAGGACTGTTCACAGGTCGCCGCGGACGACTGCGACTTTGTCCGGCCGTGGGTGACGGTCGAGGACGCCGACGGCACGGTTCACGGTTCGGGCTGGCTCTACGACGGCACCTGGTTGCCGTCCGACGGCGTGCAGGCCGAGAACGCGTACTCGGCCGACGGCCTCGAGACTGGCGACTACTTCGTCACGGTCCGCGACGAGGCCGACGACGCCGTGGCCGCAGATCGTGTCCCGGTCACGGTCGGGGACGGGTCCCAGCTGCTGCGGGTGGACTACCAGCCGCAGCCCAGCGCTTCCGTCACCGTCCGTGTGACGGGGATCGACGGTGATGTCTGGGGCATCGGGACAGCGAACCTTGAGGCCTCGGACGGGACGGTACGTGCCGATTACTCGGGGATCTCGTCGGCGGACGTCTACACGTTCCGGACCCGGATGTTCGGGCAGTGGCGCCTCAGGGTCGACGCCAACGCGGGTCGGGTGGGCTACCTGCCGACCTACTATCCCGGCGTCGCCGACGCCGACGCCGCCGAGCTGATCGACATCACGCCGGGAGCGCAGCTCGACCTCTCGTTGGAGGCGCTCCCGGGAGGGCGGATCACCGGCCGGATCGACGGCCCCACGCTCGATCCGCAGTTCGCCCGGGGAGTGACCCTGTACACGACGGACGGGCGGCACGCGTACGACGCGGACGCATGGCCGACCGGGGCAGGGGGCGGCTACGTGATCTCAGCGCGGTCGCTCGACCGCGCCGGGATCGCGCCGGGAAACTACCTCGTGAAGTTCGACGGCGGAGAAGGCTTCGCCTCGAGGTTCTACGACGGTGCCGGCGGGTCGCTCGGCATGAACGGCGCCACGCCGGTGGCCCTCGTCGGCGGCGAGATCACCGAGAACGTCGACGTCACGCTCACGGCATGCGGCTCGATCTCGGGCCGGGTGACCGGGCTCGACGGATGGCCCCAGATGAGGCTGTGGGGCATCTCGGCGACGAACCTCGACGACGACTCGTCGAGCCGGTCAAGCTCGCGCGACGAAGACGGCACGTTCGAGATCACCGGACTTGCTCCCGGGAGGTACTCGGTGTCCGCCGAGGGCTTCAGCTACGACCCCAAGATCTCGGCCACCTACTACCACGGCGGGGACACGACGTCCGGGAAGTCCGTCACCGTCCAAGACTGCGACTCGACCGTCACGGGCGCTGACATCGCCGTGACCATGACGAACACCGTACGGCCGACCCTCTCCGGTTCGCCGACGGTCGGCACCGCCGTCAGCGTCAAGCCGGGGACGTGGAACGTCCCGCACGCCACGTACTCTTACGCCTGGCTCCGGGACGGCGCGGCGATCCCAGGTGCCACCTCGTCGTCCTATCGGCCGATCGCGGCCGATGCCGGCCATCAGCTCTCGGCCAGGATCACGGCGCGACACACCGGCTACCGCGACGCCACCTCGACGACCACTGCCGCCAAGGTGCTGCCCGGCCCGGCGCCCCGCGCGACGAGCGCGCCGACCTTCGGCGGCAGCACGAAGGTCGGGTCGCTCCTGACCGCCACCCCAGGCAAGTGGTCGACGAGCGGCATCACCCTGCGATACCAGTGGCTCCGGTCCGGGAAGTCCATCGCAGGGGCGACCGCGTCGAGCTACCGGATCACCACCTCGGACGTCGGCGCACGCCTGAGTGTGAGAGTCACCGCGACCAAGTCCGGATACACCAGCGCCTCGGCGACCACGGCCTCAACCACGGTCGTGCCGAAGGTCAAGCCGACCGTCACCGGAACACCGGCGGCCAAGACGATCCGCCGCACGACGGCGCCGAAGGTGGCCGTCACCGTCAAGGCCACCGGCGTCAGTGCACCCGTCGGCACCGTCACCGTCAAGGTCGGCACGACGACCAAGAAGGTGTCGCTCACCGCGTCGAACAAGGGCAAGCTCGCCGTCTCCCTGCCCAAGAAGCGTGGCCCTCGGACGTACCCCGTCGTGGTGTCGTTCACCCCCTCGTCGACGGCCGCGAGGTACCTGACCGCAGCCAGCGCCAGGGCTCACTCGATCAAGGTCCTCTGAGACCAGCGCGGAATGGCCGACCCAGACTCGACGGCGTGACAAGAGATTCGGTCTCGGGCCGTCACCATGGAATCGCCCAGCCGCCGAAGACGCGCCGCAGGTCCGGGTCGCTCGGCTGGCGGACCGACGCGGCGGGCGCATCGGGACTGCCAGTTGAGCAACGGCAGGCGTCGGTGCGCCTGACAACCTCGGAGGAGTCCACGATGCCGCCCACCCGGCAGGATGCGACACGCGACGAGGCGCGGCACGAGGTTGGCGACCACGTGGTCGACAGAGCAGTGCATAGCCCGCGATCGTGCAGCGGGTGATGATGACGTCGCCCGCCGAGGCGAGGGACGAAGCGGCGTACGTCGCAGGGTCCCGAGATGCTCAGCTCACTTGACCGCGCCGGAGGTGATGCCCGAGATGATCTTGCGCTGCGCGATGATGAAGACGACGAGCAGCGGCAGGCTCATGAGGATCACGTAGGCGAAGATCAGGTGCCAGTTGTCGAGATAGAGCCCGGCGCTGGCGACCTGGAAGAGGTTGAGCGGCAGGGTGTCGAGCCGCCCGCCGACGACGAAGAACGCGTAGAAGACGTCGTTCCACACGTACAGGCAGATCAGGATCGTGGCGGTGGAGAGCACGGGCACCAGCAGCGGCAGGATGATCGTGCCGAAGACGCGCAGCGGCCGGGCGCCGTCGACGCGGGCGGCCTCCTCGAGCTCGTGCGGGATGGTCCGCACGAAGCCGGTGACGAAGAAGATCACCGTCGACATGTACATGCCCATGTAGACGCCGATCATGCCGATCGCGGTGCCGGCGAGGCCGAGCTGGCGCAGCAGCAGCACGATGGTGACGACTGCCGGGGGCAGCACGATGCCGCTGATCGCCAGGGCGTAGAGCACGGCGTAGCCGCGGGTGGTGCGCCGGGCCAGCACCCAGGACGCGAGCGAGCCCAGCACGAGCACGCCGATCACGGCGGGCACCATGACCAGGAGGCTGCCGAAGAAGCCCGCGGGCACGCGCCCCTGGTCCCAGACGGCGGCGAAGTTCTCCAGGTACTGCCACGTGGAGGGCAGGGACAGGTTGGGGTTGAGCGCCTCGGCCTGGGTCTTGCCCGCGGTGACGACGACGATCCAGAGCGGCATGCCGATCAGCAGGACGACGGCGAGCAGCGCCGCGACGGGCTGCACCCGGCGCCAGGTGCCGGTCCGCCCGCCGGCCGGTCGTCGGACGGCGCAGGTGCGGGTGATCGGGTGAGCGGTCTGCGTGGTCACAGGACTTCCTCCCGCTTGCGAAGGGTGCGGATGACGGGGAACGCGAGGGCGACGACCACCACGAACAGCACGAGGCTCATCGTCGTGGCCTGCGCGAACAGCCCCTGCCCGAAGGTCCGGAAGATGAAGATGTTGAGCAGCTCGGTGGTCCGGGCCGGTCCGCCACCGGTCGTGGCCTGGACGATGTCGAAGCCGTTCATCGACCCGAGCAGCGCGGTGGCGACGTTGAAGGTGATGGCCGGCGCCAGCAGGGGGAACCGGACGTCGCGGAACGTGCGCCACGCGGAGGCGCCGTCGAGGCGCGCGGCCTCGAGCACGTCCTCGTTGATGGTCTTCAGGCCCGCCAGGTAGATGAGCATCGACAGGCCCATCCACTTCCAGGAGTGGATCACCGCGACGACGACGAGCGTCCAGGTGGTGCTCCCCAGCCACGGGATGGTGACGTCCGTGCCGAGCACGGTGCTGAGGATCCCGTTGACCGCGCCGTCCGGCTTGAGCATCGCCTGGAACACGTAGCCGACCGCGAGCGCCGACATGATCACCGGGACGAAGAACATGACGCGCGCGAACCGGTTGACGCGGGTGTCGCGCTCGAGGAGGAGCGCGAGGAGCAGCCCGAACAGGTTCTGGAAGATGGCGACGAGCACGGCGTAGACCAGCGTGATCCGCAGCGACGCGAGGAGCGTGCCGCTGCTGAGCAGGTCGGCGAAGTTGCGCAGCCCGACGAACGAGATCGAGGCCTTGAAGCTCGACCAGTCCGTCAGCGCGTAGACGAAGTTGAAGATCGTCGGGACGAAGAAGAACACGCCCAGGACGACGAAGGCCGGCACGAGGAACCACGCGGGGTGGTTCTTGCGGGTTCTCTCGTCCCTGCCGGGCGCTGCGCGCCGGGGCTTCGGCGCCGGGCGGGCCGGCGCGCCTGTGCTGAGGGTCGCGGTCATCGGTGCATCACCTTTCGGCGGCGCCGGGGCGGGCTGGTGCCCGCCCCGGCATCACGGCTCGGCTCAGAGAGCGAGGCTCATAGAACGAGGCTCAGAAGCCCTCGACGCCCTGGGCTCGGGCGAGCTGGGCGAACTGGTCCTGGGTCTGCTGGGCGACCTGCTCCGGCGTCGTGGATCCCTGGATCATGTCGGCCAGGTAGATGTACAGGTCGGGGTTGGCCACGGCCAGCGACTGCATCGACCCGACGGAGTCGGCGAGCGAGGCGTGGACGTCCTGGAGCGCCTGCGGCACGCCGTGGGGCGTGGGCACGTCGGGCTGCAGGGAGACGGTCTCCCGGTCGGCGACGAAGTCCGCGTAGCCGTCACCGAGCCAGAACGACAGGAGCTGACGCGCCGCGGCCTCGCGCTTCGCGTCCCCGGTCTTGAACGCCACGAGCGCGTTGGACTGGTCGGGGATCACGGTGGCGACGTTGCCGCTGGGCGAGATCGGGAAGAACCCGATCGTGTCGTCGAGCTCCGCGGTGTCGGCCTTGGCCTGCAGCTGGCCGAAGAACGAGTTGACCTGCACCGCCATGGCGGCGTCGCCGGCGAGCAGCGCGTCGGCCTGGTCCTCCAGCGTCGCGGTCTTGATGTCGTCGTTGAACAGGCCGTCGTCGATGAGGCCCTGGTAGGTCTCGATCGCGCCGAGGATCGTCGGGTCGGTGAACTTCTCCTCGCCGGTGTTGACGCGGTCCCACAGCCCGTCGGCCGCGGCGTCGGCGAGCTGCACCTGCACCCACCACTGGGTCGCCCACCGGTCGCCGGCCATCTCGAAGAACGGGGTCTCGCCCTCGCCCTTCAGCGTGCGGCCGAGCTCGACGAACTCGTCCCAGCTCTTCGGGGTGTCCTCGATGCCGTGCTCGGCGAAGACCTTCTTGTTGTAGTAGACGCCCTGGACCGCCGGGCTCGTGACGAGCGCGGCGTACCGGGTGTCGTCGAGGGTCCCGGTGATGTCCTTGACCTCGGGGCTGTAAGAGTCGAGCCACGGGGCGTCGTCGAGCGGCTGCAGGTTGGTGGGGGCGTTGATCGCGGTGAGCATCGACGCCGTCGGCTGCCAGAAGGCGAGGTCCGGCTTGTCGCCGGTGGCGACCTTGGTCTGGATGCCCTGCTCGTACGGGTCGGGGATCGTGACGATCTCGACCTTCGCGCCGGTGGCCTCCTCGAACGCGGCGGTGACCGCCTCGGGCACCGTGTTGGAGTTCTGGGCGGCCCAGATCGTCAGGGTGGTGCCGGTCAGGTCGGCCGTCTGCTCGGGCCAGTCGGCGGCCTGGGTCTCGCCCGCGTCGGCACCACCTCCCGCGGTGGGGTCGCTGCAGCCGGTCAGTGCCAGTGCCGCCACGGCCGCGGCGGCTGCCGCGCCGGTCAGATACTTCCTCATATCAGCTCCTCGGAACTCGCCCGTCGTCAGCGATGACGCCGGGACCTGGCTGGACGACGGTGGTGCTACCGCGCGTCCTGATGGCGGATCTTCAGTACTCGTGCGCCGGGCTCCTCCGTGGCTGCGCGCAGCCTCAGGTGCCCGTCCTCGGTGTCCGCCTCGAGCCCGGACGCCGAGCCGTCGGCGGGGTAGGCCGCCTCGACGGTGCCGGGCGGCACCGGGACGGAGATCTCGTGCTCGTCCCCGCCGCGCCACCAGACGGCGAGCAGGGTCTCGGTCGCGGTCGACCGGCCGACGGCCACCCAGGGCGACTCCCAGTCCGGGAGGCCGAGCGGCCACACCGGCACCGCGTCGCGCGCGGCGTCGTCCCAGGTCCGCGAGGCGCGCACGCCCTCGGCCACGAGGGCGCGCTGGCGGGCGCTCATCCCGTCGAGCTTCCCAGACAGGTAGAGGCGGCCCGACAGTCCGGTCACCATCGTGAACACGATCTCCGCGTCCGACATCGACGGCTGCGGGTAGGCCCAGTTGCCCGCCTGCTCCGGCAGCACGGCCATGAGCGCGCCGGCCGCGACGGGCGGGTAGTGCAGGGGCTCCTGCTGGTCGGTGGTCGACTGGAGCTCCAGCCGGGACAGCAGCCCGTTGTCGGCGCGCATCGCCCCGGAGGCGCAGTTCTCGACGACCAGGTCGGGGTGCCGCGCGAGCACGCCGTCGAGCCAGGTCAGGTACGCGCGGGTGTGGCGCAGCAGGCCGTCGCCGACGCTGTCGGCGTCCCGGTCGGTGCCGGGGCCCGGCGTGACGTTGTAGTCGAGCTTGAAGTAGCCCACGCCGTGCTCGTCGACCAGGCGGTCGACGACGTCGTCCAGGTGCTTGCGCGCCTGCTCGTCGCGCAGGTCCAGCAGGTAGCGGCCGTGCTCGACGATGCGCGTGCCGTTCCGCTGCAGGAACGCGTCCTCGGGGAGCTGCGCCGCGAGCGGGCTGCGGACGCCGATCACCTCGGGCTCGAGCCACAGCCCCGGCACCATGCCGGCGGCCCGGATCGCATCGAGCACCCGGTCGAGCCCGCCGTCGGGGAAGCGCACGTGCGACGGCTGCCACTCCCCCACGGAGTCCCACCAGTCCCCGCCGTCGTCGTACCAGCCGGCGTCGACGCAGAAGTAGTCGGCACCGGCCTCGCCCGCCGCCGCGATCAGCGGCAGGAGCTTGTCGGTCGTGGGGTCGCCCATGAGCGTGTTCATGTAGTCGTTGAAGACGACGGCGCCGGCGGCGCGGGCGGGACGGCGGTCCGCCCGGCGGTGGCGGGTCAGCTCGCCGACCGCGGCCTGCCAGTCGCCGTCGGCCCAGGCGACCGACACGGGCACCGAGGTGAACTCCTCGCCGGGCCGCAGGCTGCGCAGCCAGGCGTGGTCGGCGTCGGTCGGCCCGAGCAGGCCGAGCACCAGCACCTCGCGGTCGTCCGCGGCGAGCCGGACGCCGAGCTCCGTCCGCCAGGGCCCGGGGTGCTCGACCTGCCACGCGAGGCTCGCCGTCGCCGTGGTGAGCGCCCCCGCCGGCGGGTGCTCCCCCGACGACCAGGTGCCGTGGCTGACGACCGCACGCGCACCGCGGGAGTC
The DNA here is from genome assembly GCF_044389385.1 of Isoptericola sp. NPDC019571. Taxonomy (NCBI): domain Bacteria; kingdom Bacillati; phylum Actinomycetota; class Actinomycetes; order Micrococcales; family Promicromonosporaceae; genus Isoptericola; species Isoptericola sp. NPDC019571. Next base: position 104,939 of record NZ_JBIRXZ010000003.1, on the reverse strand, counting down.
CTGGCGCTGGTGCGAGGTCAGGCCGAGGGCGGGCAGGCCGGTCTGGCCCCGCACGGGTCGGGACGACCAGCGCCACTCCCCCAGCCACTCGCTGTCGCCCTCGATCGACTCGACGTCGTCCAGCGCGTCGGGGCCGCACGGGTCGGCGAGCATGAGCGACGACACGGCCTGCAGCTGGACCGTCGCCGGTCCGGTGTTCCGCACCGTCGTCCAGGACTGCACTGACGAACCCCCCACGCGGGCGCGCAGGAACGAGTGCACCTCCAGGCCGCCGGCGTCGTCCCGCTGCACGACCTCGAGGCGCTCCCAGCCCGGCTCGCCCGTCACCTCGTGGCCCACGTACCGCAGCCGGGCGCCGATCTCGGTGGCCGTGTTCCGCAGGTTGGCGGAACGGTGCCCGTGCCCGACGGCGAGGACCTCGACCAGCGGCTGCACCTGCGGGCCGGGCCGTGCTCCCGCAGGGACCAGGGACACGGCGACCGGGCCGTCCTGGGGGCGGCGCACGACCAGCCGCAGGGCGCCGTCACCCCACGTCATCAGCTCCTGGCCCTCGTCGGCCCGATCCGGCATCGCTGCCTCGCTTCCTTCGCCACCATGGCGCGTCGTCGATGAGGCTATGAAAGCGTCGATCATCTGAGAATGCAAGCCGCGACGGCGTCATCGTGGGTGAGATCTGATCGTCGATTTCAGGACGCGACGTCGGCACGGCGGCGCGTGCAGGCCGATCCCCTCCGCCGTTCCCCCAGGTCGCGGCACCCGCGGTCGTGCGCCTAGCGCGACGCGGGCCGCCCGGTCGACTGCCGCACGACGAGGTCGGGCACCATGCGCACCGACGGTCGCGGCTCGCCCGCCTCCATCCGGCCGACGAGGAGGCCGAAGACCTGGTGGCCCAGCCCGACGAAGTCCTGCCGGACGGTGGTGAGCGGCGGCACCCACAGCTGGCTCAGGGGGTGGTCGTCGAAGCCGATGACGCTGACGTCCCCGGGGATCGAACGGCCGGAGTCCACCAGCCCCTTCATCACCCCGATGGCGAGCTCGTCGTTGCCCGCCAGCACCGCGGTGGCGCCGTCGTCCCGGGCGAGGCGCACGCCGGCGTCGTAGCCGGCCAGCGGGTCCCAGCCCGCGTGGATCACCGGCGGCGGCTCGATCCCGGCGTCGCGCAGCGCCTCGCGCCACCCGACCATGCGCGCGCTCTCGACCCCCATGGACGGGATCGCCACGTGGTGGACGGTGCGATGCCCCAGGTCGAGGAGGTAGCGCGTGGCCTGGATGGCTGCGTGCCGGTCGTCCATGTAGGCGTGCGAGATCGCCTCGTCCGACGAGCCGCCGGACGCGGCGGCGACGGCGGGCAACCAGGACGGCATCTGCGCGAGGGCGGCGACGCCGGGCGGGTCGAACTCCAGCACGACGGCGCCCGCCAGGGGCTGGCCGAGGGCGTGGTCGATGGCCCGCTCGACCGTGGCACCGTCGGCCGTCTCCACCACGGAGATGACGACCATGTAGCCGGCCTGGCGCGCAGCCTCCTCGATGCCCTGGATGGTGGCCGCGTACCCGTAGCGCGTGGTGTTGCCCGCGAAGACGGCGATCATCGAACCGGCCTGGCTCGCCAGCGACCGGGCGGCCCCGTTGGGGCGGAAGCCCAGCTTCTTGACGGCCGCCATGACCCGCTCCCGCCGCTCCGCGCTGACGGGCACCGTCCCGTTGAGCACGCGCGAGACGGTGGGCACCGACACGCCCGCCACGCGGGCGACGTCGGCGATGACGGGCGGCTTCACCCTCGGGACCTGGCTCACGCCGCAAGGTTACGCGACCGCGGCCCGCTCTTGTGGTCGAACGTGATTCACGCTTTCATGGCTCACGGCGCCCGACATCGACCGTCCAGGCGCTATCAGACCTACGAAGGAGTGGATCGTGCCCCAGCCACGTGAAAGCGTGCATCAGTTCGGTGTGCGGCGAGGCGCCGTCGCCGTCGCAGCGGCCGCCGCGCTCGGCCTCTCCGCCCAGGCAGGATGGGCGGCGTCCGCCACCGACGAAGGAGAACGACCCGTGCCCGACGTCCTGTCCGTCGACTTCGCCCAGACCACCGGCGCCTTCCGCGGCGGGGCCACCGGGACGCTGTACGGCTTCGGCGACGACGGCGTGCCCACGCAGGCGCTCATCGACGGCGCCCACATCACCAACTCGTCCCAGAAGGCGCCGTACGGCACCCAGCACCCCAGCGGCGACGCGCTGACGATCGAGGACGGGTTCTTCGCCAAGCACGGCCAGGAGCTGGCGATCTACATCCAGGACTACTACCCCGACTGGTCGTACAACGGCGGCAAGCGCCCCGGCGACGCCCGCACCTACGACCAGGCCACGGGCACGTACGTCGACGAGCCGAACGGCGTGTGGGACTACCTCGAGATCGTCGAGTTCGTCACCGAGGCCGTCGCCACCCAGTCCGACCACCCCGAGAAGTACCTGTTCATCCCGTTCAACGAGCCCGACGGCGGCAACTGGTACCCCGACTGGCAGGGCCAGAAGGACCAGTTCCTCGCCGACTGGCAGGCCACCTACGAAAAGATCCAGGAGGTCTACGACCGGCACGGGCTGGGCCACGCCCGCATCGGCGGCCCCGGCGACACCCGCTGGCAGCCCGAGCGGTCGGCCGACTACCTCACGTACGCGAAGGCCCACGGCGTCCTGCCGGACGTGTTCATCTGGCACGAGCTCGGCATCGACAACCTCGCCACCTTCCGATCCCACATGCGCGACTACCGGCAGCTGGAGCAGGACCTCGGCATCGACCCGATCCACGTGAACATCACCGAGTACGGGATGCTGCGCGACATGGGCGTGCCCGGGCAGCTCGTGCAGTGGCTGTCGATGTTCGAGGACGAGAAGGTCGACGCCCAGACCGCCTACTGGAACTACGCGGGGAACCTGTCCGACAACACCGCCCGCGCCGGCGGCGCCAACGCCGGCTGGTGGATGTTCAAGTGGTACGGCGACCTCGAGGGCAGCCAGACCGTCCAGGTCGACCCGCCGCACCCCGACACCGTCGACACCCTGCAGGGCATCGGCGCGATCGACGAGGACGACCGCCGCGCGACCGTCCTGCTGGGCGGCACCGACGAGGACGTCCGCCTCGACCTGTCCGGCCTGGACCGCCGCACCTTCGGCCAGAAGGTCGACGTCGAGGTCCGGGAGGTCACGCTGTCCGGGGCGCAGGGGCTGGCGAACACCCCGCGCGTGGTTCAGAGGATCGACGGTGCCCAGGTGCGCGACGGCGGGCTGGAGGTCGACCTCGACCCCTACGACCGGTACGCCGCGTACCAGGTCGTCGTGACGCCGGCGCGGGGCGCCGACCCGGCGCCCGAGGTCTGGACGACGAGCGTCGAGGCGGAGGACACCGCGCTCACCGACGCCCAGGTCTACGAGCAGGACCCGCAGGGCGGCGGTGGCTGGAAGTTCCTCGCCTCCGGCGGCCGTGACGTCGGCTCGTTCAACAAGGCGACGTCGCGCGCCGACTGGACGGTGACCGTGCCCCGCGACGGCACCTACCGCCTGCAGGTCATCGGCGCCACGCCGGGCGTGCCCGGGCGGCACGCCCTCTTCGTCGACGGCGCGCTCGACCAGCCGGTCCAGTACACCGCCGACCTCGCGCTCACCAGCGCCCAGAAGTGGCAGTACCGCGGCAGCACCGAGGTGCAGGTCGAGCTCACCGCCGGCGAGCACGTCCTCTCGCTGCGAGCCAGCGAGGACGGCACCACCCTCCTGCCGAACGCCGACATCACGCTCGACAAGCTCGTCCTGACCGACGTCAGCGACGGCGAGCCCACCGCCTACCCGGCGAGCACCATGCGCCTGGCCGGCGGGGCCCGCCTGGACTGGGACCGCGGCAACGCCCGCGGCTTCGCCCGCGTCCAGGGCGAGGGTCAGCGCGCGGAGGTCTACGCCACCGCGATGGAGTCGGGCTACTACGACGTCACCGTGCGGCACACCACCACGCGGGCGTCCGACCTCACCCTGACGGTCAACGGGCGCGCGGCCACGTCGTTCACCGTCCGCGGTCCCGGCGCCTGGACCTCCACGGCGCGCATCCACCTCGCCGAGGGCATCAACGAGCTCGAGCTCGCCGCCGACGCCGGGTCGTTCGTCGGCTCCGTGACGACCACGCGCGCGCCCGACGACGCGGCCGTCACCGTCCAGGCCGAGGACGCCGCGCTCCACGGCACCGCCGTCGTCGCCACGAAGTCCGCGGCCTCGGGCTCCAACGCCTCGGGCGGCAAGGTGGTCGAGTGGCTCGGCGACGGCGAGGCGAACTACCTCGAGATCGCCCGCGCCGCCGGCTTCGACGAGGCCGGCGACTACGACGTCACCGTGCGGTACGCCAACGCCGAGCTGTCCGGGAAGCACGACTACAACCCGCAGGTCGTCGACCGGGAGCTGCAGGTCACCGAGGGCGGCGCCGTCGCCGGGGCCACCCACTTCCGCTACACGTTCTCGTGGGACAGCTTCTGGGAGCGCACCGTCCCGGTGACCCTCGCGACGGCGGACCGGTCGCTCCGGTTCGGCAACCCCGACGCGTTCGCGCCGAACATCGACGCGATCACCATCGCGCCGCTCGTCGCCGGCGAGCCGTCCACCCAGCGGGTGACGGGCCGTCCCTGACGTCGCTGGCACGACGGGAGGATGCCCGCCCCGAGCAGAGCTCGGGGCGGGCCTCTCTCGCGACCGAGCGGGCCGAGAGAGACGAAGGGGATCAGCCGTTGCCGCCGCGGAGGGACTCGTTGTAGGTGACCGCCGCGATGGAGTCGAGGTTCCGAGCAGCGCGGTAGACACCGACAGCCAGCGGGATGGCGCCGATCACGATGGCCAGAAGCCCGAACGCCACCATGCCGAAGGCCGAGAGCGCCACCCCGACGACCAGGAAGAACAACCCGGTGCCCAGGGAGCCGGCCGAGGCGTCCGGACGGGGAACCGCGACCGGGCGAGCCGGTGCACCGGGGAGGTTCTGCGGGGCAGTCATGGCGCGAACAGTAGCGGTTCCGCAGGTCAGGGCACGGCGCGGATCACCATGCGGGTCCGTCGGGACCGGCGCGGGCCGCTAAGGTATTTCGCATGCGAAGTGACGACACGACGACGGTCGAGTCCGAGGAGCTGCGGATCCAGATCCCCGCGGGCGGCTGGGTCGTCGGCACGGTGCGCAAGTCCGCCGACGGGTCGCCCCGCGGCGTCGTGGTGATCCACCCCGCGACGGCGGTGCCCGAGCGCCTGTACACGGGGTTCGCGGAGTTCCTCGCCGCCAGCGGGTACGTGGCCGTCACGTACGACTACCGCGGCACCGGCCGTTCCGGCAGCCCGCGCGAGCATCGCGGCCTGCGCATGCGGGACTGGATGTCCGACGACGTCCCGGCGGTCGCGGCGTGGGCGCGCCCGCGGTTCGGCGACGTGCCGCAGCTGGCGGTCGGGCACAGCATCGGCGGGCACGCGCTGGCGCTCGGAAACGGGTCGCGGGGCCTGGCCGGGTTCGCGACGGTCGCGTCGCACGTCGCCGCGACGTCCACGATCCCCGACCGCGCCGAGCGGGCGCGCGTCCGGCTGATCCTGCGAGTGCTCGGCCCCGCCACGGCCCGGGTGCTGGGCTACGTGCCCGGGCGCCGCCTGAGCCTCGGGGAGGACATGCCCGCCGCCGCCATGCGCGAGTGGAGTCGCTGGTCGACCATGCCGCACTACTTCTTCGACGACCCGACAATGACCGCCGCCGCGGACGCCGCGCGCGTCACCGGAGACGTCCTCGCCGTCGGGTTCACCGACGACCCGTGGGCCACGCCCGCGCAGATCGACGCGATCACCGACCGCCTCACCGCCGCCCGCGTCGAACGACGTACCTGGAGCCCCGCCAACGGCGGCGTGGAGACGATCGGGCACATGGGCTTCTTCCGCCGAGGCCTGCGCGACACGCTGTGGACCGAGCTCCTCGCCTGGCTCGACGCCCGCGCCGGGGCCGCCCCGGCGCAGGAGGACGGGAACGTCCGCTTCCGCGCCAGGAAGCCGCGACGATGACTCGCCGCTCGCCGCGGCTGGTGTTCCTCACCACCGCGGCGGAACGCCAGATGCGGCGCTGGATCGCGCGGCGCGGCGGCGCGCACACCGCCGGGAACGGCGGCCAGGGGTTCGGCGCCCCCGCCGCGGGCGTGCTGCTGCACCTCGCCGACCACCCCGGCGCGACGATCGGCGAGGTGACCGCCGCCCTGCAGGCCTCCCCCGCCGGCGCCAGCGGCCTGCTCGCCCGCATGGAGCGCGCCGACCTCGTGCGCCGTCGCCCCGACCCCGACGACCGGCGCACCGTCCGCCTCGACCTCACGCCCACCGGCACCGCGGCCCTCGACGACGTCCGCGCCGCGCTCGCCGAGCTGAACGACCGCCTCACCGACGGCTTCACCCCTGACGAGCTGGCCACCGTCGCACGCTGGCTCGAGCACGTGACGCGTACCCTTCCCTAGCCGCTCGACAAATCCTCGGGATCGTTCGGACGGAGGCGGAGTCCAAACGGGTCCGCCAGATGCCACCGATCCTTCTCGGCACGGACGTGACATGTGATCGAGCGATACGGTGCACGCCAAGGCTGGCTTGTTGCGAACGCGGAGGCATGCGTGGTCAAGGCGACGGAGACGAACTTCGCAGGGGTGCTGGAAGGCAAGAAGCAGTACCAGGTGCCCCTGTACCAGCGCACCTATTCCTGGGGGAAGAAGCAGCTCGACCAGCTCTGGAACGACATCGTCGAGCTGGCTCAGGCGCGTCGCTCCGATCCTGCCGCAACGCACTTCATCGGATCGCTGGTCCTCGCCGCGAGCCCAGACTTCTCCGTCGTCGGCGTCGCCAAGCTCCTGGTCGTCGACGGTCAGCAACGGTTGACGACGCTCACTCTGCTTCTCGCGGCACTGCGCGACCATCTGGTCGAGACAGGTGACCCGGAGCGCGCGGAGGGCGTGCACGCCCAATACCTCGTCAACGTGTACGACAAGGGCAAGCCGTCAAAGGTCCTTCCGACACAAGCTGACCGCCCCTCCTATCTCGCCGTCGTGCACGCTGCGCCGGAGGCCGGTGGAGGCGACGCCGTGGGCGAGGCGTACAACCACTTCCGAGCCAAGATCGCGGCAGCCGATGACCCAGAGGATCCCCACGACCTCGAAGAGATCGAGAACGCGGTCGTGCGCGGCCTTGCCGTCGTTGCCGTCACGGCAGAGCCCGGTGACAACGCGCATCGCATCTTCGAGTCGCTGAACAACACCGGCCTGCAGCTCAACCAGTCCGACCTCCTCAAGAACTACCTGTTCATGCGGCTCGGCGAGAAGGCAGACCTCGTCTACGAGAATGTGTGGCTGCCGCTGGAGAAGAGGCTCAGCGCCGACAACCTGGAGCTCCTCTTCTGGCTGGACCTCGTCCAGACCGACGAACGTGCCAAGCAGTCCGACACGTACGTCGGCCAGCAGAAGCGGCTCGAAAAGCTGAGGACGGCCCAGGAGATCGAAGACGAGGTCGTCCGTATCGCCAAGCTCGGCGAGGTGCTGGCGACCATCCTGGATCCCTCCCGTGAGGAGGACGCCGAGATTCGCCGGCGTCTTCACAGGATCAAGTCCTGGGGTTCGACGACGGCGTACCCGGTCGTGATGCGACTCCTCGACCGGCGCGCTACGGGGGCAGCGACCGCAGAGCAGGTGGCCCTCGCCCTGACCTACCTCGAGTCATACTTCGTACGCCGCATCGTCATCGGGCGGGCGACGGCCAGTCTCAACCGCACCCTCCTGCAGGCGGTCGGTGCGATCTCGGGCGACCAACCGGTCGACGCTGCTCTTCGTGACTACCTCTCCCGGGGACGCAAGTACTACGCCACGGACCGGCAGGTTCGAGAGGCAGCCGGCACGGTCCCGTTCTACTGGCAGGGACGGGCAGCACAAAAGAAGCTCATCCTCCAGTGGATCGAGGAGTCGTACGGCTCCAAGGAACCAATCGATCCGACCAGGCTCACGATCGAACATGTCCTGCCCCAGACGCTCACCGAGGCCGTCCGGGACGATTTCGCGGCGGGGCTCCCCGGTGATTCCGACATCACCTACGAGCACGAACGCATCGTTCACACGTTAGGCAATCTGACCCTCAGCGGCTACAACAGCGAACTCAGCAACAAGGGCTTCGAGGCCAAGCGACAGATGCTCGCCGAGAGTGGCCTGCGGCTGAACCGGGAGGTTGCGGCCCACAGCACGTGGGGCCAGAAGGAGATCCTGGCGCGCAGTGCGGCTCTTGCGGAGAAGATCATCGAACTCTGGCCCGGGCCGGACGAGACCGTCGTCGGTGCTGCGGAAGCCGAACCGTCCACCACGAGGGCGACGGTTGCGTCGATCGTCGCGGAGATCCCGGCAGGCAGGTGGACCACCTACGGCGAGGTCGCCATCGTTGCGGGGACCTACCCTCAGCCCGTCGCTGCCATCATCAGTGCGCATCCGATGGCCAACGCATGGCGAGTCCTCCAGGCCGGGGGAACCATCTCGCCTGGCTTCCGCTGGTATGAGCCGGAGCGGAAGGACGACCCCATCGAGTACCTCAAATCCGAGGGCGTGACCTTCGATGACGCGGGTCGGGCCTCCGCAGACCAGTTCATCGCTGCCACGGAGCTGGCGGCACTCGTCGGGCTCGACATCGACCAGGGCGGCTGGCGGGCCAATAACCAGGCGGTCGGTGCTGCCGCGAACAGCGACCTGAGCGCGCAGCAGCAGCGCTTCTTCACGCTCGTCCGCGACCTCGGCGAGGCCAACAGCACCCTCGTGCAGTCCTGGCCCAAGGCGCCACCGCGCTATTGGATGGACGTGAGCATCGGGTCAGGACGCGCGCACATCAGTCTGACGGTGAGCTCGCGGGCCCCGACTGCTGACTGCGAGCTGTACATCGTGCACGACAAGAAGCTCTTCGCCGCTCTGTACGCCCGCAGGGGCGAGATCGAGGGCGCGGTGGGTTCGCCACTCGAGTGGCTAGAACTGCCGGCGAAGAAGGCGAGCAAGATCATCGCGCGGGGCGAAGGGGACTTCCGCGACCCCGATCAGGCTCCACAGCTCGCTCAGTGGCTCGTCACGATGGCCGAGAAGTTCGCGGCTGTCTTTCCTCAGTACCTGTGACGCCCCGACTGACGAGGGCCGCACCTCTTCCCTAGCGGTCACATCGTCCAGTCTGCGCGTGCCTCCATCGGTCCCCCGCACTCGGCGGTCCCGCCCACACGCTCCCAGCCGACGTCGATCTCCGTCCGCGCGACCACGTCGCCGTCGTCGTCCAGCGCACGGAGCATGACCGAGCGCGGCGAGGAGAAGAGCGTGAAGGTCCATGCGTCTCCGTCGTGCGACGTCGGGATCGCGGGCACCTCCGCGTCCGGCGGATAGGGCGGCTGCCACTGGTCGCCGTCGCGCACCTGCAGGATCGCCACCTCGGACGTGTCTCCCTCGAGGGTCACCTCGAGCACGCTGGAGTAGCCGATCTCCGGGCACGCCTGTGGCGGCGGGTCGGTCATGCCAGGCCGCACGACGGCGGCGACGACGGTGAGCGCGACGATGCCGAGCGCTGCTGCCGTCACACCGAGCGGCAGGCGCAGGCGGCGCGTACGCTCCGGCGGCTGCGGCGTCTCACTCGTCGTCGGCACTGCTGCCCCTCCTGACGCGGTCCCTCGTCGACATCATGTCGCGAGGCGAGGCGCTCCTGCACGCTCCGCGAAGGGCGCGAGCGCCGCGATTTCACCCGTGTTCACCGGAACGCCGGGACCAGCGGTCGACGATGCTGTCGGAATGTCGAAGATTGCCGCAGGGGACGGCCGGGCGTCGGCGCCCACTCCCCCCACCGAAGGTCACCCTGCAGCTCGCGGTCCGCGGTGGCTGCCCAGGAACGGTCGCCGTGCGGCCGGTCTGACGGCGTCCGGCGCGGCCGGCGCGCTGGTGCTGGCCGGGCTGGTGGCGGTCGGCCCTTCGGCGACGGCGGCGCCCACCCCCGACTGCGCGGCGCCGTTCCCGGTTGCCGACGTCGTGAGCGGGGCGCCGGTCACCGGGCTGACGGTGAGCAAGGGCACCACGCCGCAGCCGTTCACCGGCGAGGTGCTCGGCGTGCTGTCGGACGGCATCGCCCCGGACCTGGACATGATCGTCGCCAAGCTCGAGTCGCCGGCGATCGACGCGGCGGGCGGCATCTGGCAGGGCATGTCGGGGTCGCCGGTGTACGCACAGGACGGGCGGCTGATCGGCGCGGTCGCCTACGGGCTCGCCGCCGGGAGCTCTCCCGTGGCGGGCATCACGCCGTTCGAGGATATGCAGGGCTACCTCGGTGCCGCGAAGGCTGCGCCCGAGGTGGCGGTGAGCTCCCGCCTGGCGACGCGGATCGCGGCCGAGACCGACGTGACACGTTCCGAGGCCGCCCAGGGCCTGCGTCAGCTGCCGATGCCGATGGGCGTCGGCGGGATCGACCTGGCCCGCGCCCGCACGGCGGTCAAGGCCGCCGGCGGCAGCGAGCTCGTGACCCCGGACTCCTACCGCATCGGCCGGTCCAGCGGCACGGCGGCCGCCGGCATCGACACCGTGGTCGCGGGCGGCAACGTGACCGCGGTGCTGTCGCACGGCGACATCACCTTCGCCGGCATCGGCACCGCGACCTCGGTCTGCGGCAACCGGGTGGTCGCCTTCGGTCACCCGCTGAACTTCACCGGCACGACGCGCCTGGGGCTGGCGGCCGCCGACGCGGTCTACGTCCAGGAGGACCCGCTGGGCGTGCCGTTCAAGGTGGCGAACCTCGGCGACGTCGGCGGGACCGTCACCGACGACCGCCTCGCCGGGATCGCCGGCACCTTCGGCGCCTCGCCCACCGCCACCCCGGTCCGGTCGACGGTGGCCCACGGCAGCAAGACGCGCACCGGCACCACGCAGGTGCTGGACCCGACCGCCCTCGCGGACGTCACCCTCCTCGCCGGCATGGCGAACCACGACCGCGTGGTGGACGGGGTCGCCGGCGGCACCGAGACGCAGGCCTGGACGATCACCGGCACCCGCAGCGGGAGCCCCTTCCGGCTGCGCTACGCCGACAAGTATCAGTCGGCCGAGGACGTCGGCTCCGCGGGCGCCTTCGACCTCCCGACCGTGGTGGGCACGCTCTCGTCCGTCTCGAACGTCAAGCTCACCGGGGTGACCAACGAGGTCAGGGTCAGCAACTTCCGGGAGCGGTTCCGCGTGACGTCGATCCAGCAGCTCACGGGCGGCCGTTGGATCGACGTGACCGGCAAGACCGCGAAGGTCCGCGCCGGCCACACCCTCGCGCTGCGGACCCGGCTGCTCGGCACCGACGGCGCCACGCGAACGGTCTTCCGCCAGGACTTCACGATCCCGAAGAGCCTCAAGGGCAAGAGCGGTGTGGTCACCGTCGTCGGCGGCAACTCGTTCCAGGAGGAGTTCTACGGCCCGACGTCGTTCGACTCGGTCCAGAAGCTGCTGGCGGGCAACCTGCGCAACGACGAGATGGAGCTGAGCCTCGTCATCGGCAGCGGCAGGACCGCGTACGAGCGGACCCGGACGTCCGACGTCATGACCCGCGTCGTGAACGGCCAGAGGGACCTGCAGGTCCGCGTCACCTCCTGAGGACGGACGACAGGCGGCACGACGCCGGACGGCACGAGGCCCGGGTCCGCGGCGCTCCGCGAACCCGGGCCTCTGACGTGCGATCCGGCCCTGACCTGTCGGTCAGAAGTTGATCATGTGCCCCACGATGCCGTGGATGGACTCCTGGATCGCCTCGGACAGCGTCGGGTGCGTGTGCACGTTGCGCGCGACCTCGTCGGCGGTGAGGTCCCACTTCTGCGCGAGGGTGAGCTCGGGCAGCAGCTCGGAGACGTCCGGGCCGATCATGTGGGCGCCGAGCAGCTCGTTGTACTTGGCGTCGGCGACGATCTTGACGAAGCCGGTGGGGTCGCCGAGGCCGTGGGCCTTGCCGTTGGCCATGAACGGGAAGGACGCGACCTTGACGTCGTAGCCCTCGTCCTTGGCCTGCTGCTCGGTGAGGCCGAACGACGCGACCTGCGGGGAGCAGAACGTGGCGCGCGGCATCATGCGGTAGTCGCCGAGGGTCTGGGTCTCGGCCCCGCCGATGGTCTCGGCGGCGACGACGCCCTGCGCCTCCGCGACGTGCGCCAGCATGAGCTTGGCGGTGACGTCGCCGATGGCGAAGATGTGCGGCACGTTGGTGCGCATGTGGTCGTCGATCGCGATGGCGCCGCGCTCGGTGAGCTGGACGCCGGTGTTCTCGAGGCCGAAGCCCTCGACGTTCGGCGCGAAGCCGACGGCGGACAGGACCTTGTCGACGACGATCTCGCCGGGCTTGTCGTCCTTGACGCCCTTGTAGGAGACGGTGACGGACGAGCCGTTGTCCTTGATCGTCTGGACGGCGGTGGAGGTGAGGAGCTTGATGCCGAGCTTCTTGTACTGCTTGGCGATTTCCTTGGAGACGTCCGCGTCCTCGTTCGGCAGGGCACGGTCGAGGAACTCGATGATCGTGACGTCCACGCCGTAGTTCTTGAGGACGTAGGCGAACTCCATGCCGATGGCGCCGGCGCCGACGATGGCGATCGACTCCGGCAGCTCGCGCGTCATGATCTGCTTCTCGTAGGTCACGACGTTCTCGGACAGCTCGACGCCGGGGAGCAGCTTGACCTGCGAGCCGGTGGCGATGATCGCGTTGTCGAACGTCACCGTCTCGGTGCCGCCCTTGTTCAGCGCGACCTCGATGGTGTTCGCGTCGCGGAACGTGCCGCGGCCGTCGAGCTCGGTGATCTTGTTCTTCTTCATCAGGAAGTGGACGCCCTTGGTGCGGCCGTCCGCGACCTCGCGGGACCGGTCGAACGCCTTGCCGAAGTCGAACGTCACGTCACCGGACATGCCGAAGAAGTCGGCCTGGTGGTTGAAGATGTGGGCGAGCTCCGCGTTGCGCAGCAGCGCCTTGGAGGGGATGCAGCCCACGTTGAGGCAGACACCACCCCAGTACTTCTCCTCGATGATGGCGACGGACTTGCCGAGCTGGGCCGCACGGATCGCGGCGACATAGCCGCCGGGGCCAGCCCCGAGGAGGACGACGTCGTAGTGGGAAGCCATGGGTCCAGCCTATTAGCGCGCGCCACCCCCTGCGGCGTGACGTCCGTCGCACCTAGCGGACGGAGTCCACGCCCAGGTTCGCGAGCGCGTCGGCGCGCTCGTTCCCCGGGTCGCCGGCGTGCCCCTTGACCCACACCCAGCGCACGTCGTGCTTGGTCACCTCGGCGTCGAGCGCCTGCCACAGGTCCACGTTCTTCACGGGCTTCTTGGCCGCCGTCGTCCAGCCGTTGCGCTTCCAGCCGGCGATCCAGGACTTCATGCCGTTCATCACGTACGAGGAGTCGACGTGGATCACCACGGTGCTGGGCCGCTTGAGCGCGCGCAGCGCCTCGACGACGGCGGTGAGCTCCATGCGGTTGTTGGTCGTGACGGTCTCGCCGCCGTAGAGCTCCTTGGTGTGCTCCCCTGCCTTCAGCAGCGCACCCCAGCCGCCGATGCCGGGGTTGCCCTTGCAGGCACCGTCGGTCCACATCTCGACCAGGGGCTTCTCGTTCTCGTCAGGCACCCGGACACCCTACGTTCCCCGTGTGCCACGGCCGTGTCGGACGCCGCGCGTAGCGTCGACGCAGACCGCAGGACGACGAAGGAGACGCACATGAGGTTCGGTTTCGTCGGCAGCTTCGGCACCCCGCAGCAGAACGTCGCCCTCGCCCGCGAGTGCGAGGAGCACGGCTGGGACGGCTTCTTCAGCTGGGACGGGATGAGCATGGGCGACTGGGGTGGCGACGCCCTGACGGCCTGGGACCCGTTCGCGGTCCTCGCCGGCGCCGCGGCCGTGACGGAGCGCATCACGCTCGGCGCCATGGTCTTCGCGGTGCCACGGCACCGGGCGTGGGAGTTGGCGCAGCGCGCGCTGACGGTCGACCACCTGTCGGGCGGGCGGCTCGTGCTCCCGGCCGGCGTCGGCGTGCTCGACGACCGCGGGTTCACGTCCGTCCCGGGGCAGGTGACCGCCCTGCGTGACCGGGCGCAGGCGCTCGACGAGACGCTCGAGTGGCTGCGCACGTCGTGGTCCGGCGAGACGTTCGAGGCCGACGGCGCGCAGGTGCGCACCGGGCCGTTCCGGTTCGCCGCTCCCCCGGTGCGCGGCCGCATCCCCGTGTGGCCGGTCGGCGTCTGGGACGCCACGAACCCGCCCCTGAAGAACCTGCACCGCACACTGCGCTGGGACGGGATCGTCGTGCAGGCTCGGGGCGCGACGCCGGAGGAGGCGGAGGCCGGGCCGGACGCCGTCCGCGAGCTCACCGCGTGGATCGCCGAGCAGCGCGCGCCCGACGCCGGACCGTTCGACGTCGTCGCGTCCGGCCTCCTCCCGTCCGACGCGGCCGAGGCCCGCGACCAGGCTCGCGCGTTCGCGGAGGCCGGGGCGACCTGGTTCGTCGACTCCTGGTGGGACCCGGCGGAGGCGACGCCCGAACGCCTGCTCGAGCGGGTGCGCCAGGGCCCGCCCACCCTCTGAGGATGGACGGGCCCCGGCGCGGACGTGGTCGAGCGGGTCAGCCGACCGGGCGCGCCGGCTCGATCGGGACGCTCGGCAGGTGCTTGGCCGGCAGCGTCTTCGGCCGCCAGGCCGCGCGCCCCGCCTCGAAGGCCGCGATGTCGTCCTCGTGCTGCAGCGTGAGGCCGATGTCGTCGAGGCCCTCCATGAGGCGCCAGCGCGTGTAGTCGTCGATCTGGAAGGGCACGGTGACGTCGTCGGCGTGCGCGGTGCGTGCCTCGAGGTCCACGGTCACCTCGGTGCCGGGCTTGGTCTCGAGGATCTTCCAGAGGATCTCGATGTCCTCCTGCGCGACGATGCCGGCCACGAGGCCCTGCTTGCCCGAGTTGCCGCGGAAGATGTCCGCGAACCGGGGCGCGAGCACGACGCGGAAGCCGTAGTCCTTGAGCGCCCACACGGCGTGCTCGCGCGAGGAGCCCGTGCCGAAGTCGGCGCCCGCGACCAGCACGGAGCCGGCCTTGTACGCGTCCTGGTTGAGCACGAACGTGGGGTCGCCGCGCCAGGCCGCGAACAGCGCGTCCTCGAAGCCCGTGCGGGTGACCCGCTTGAGGTAGACGGCGGGGATGATCTGGTCGGTGTCGACGTTGGTGCGGCGCAGCGGCACCCCGACGCCCGTGTGGGTGGTGAACTTCTCCATGACGATCTCCTGCTACGGGGTGGGGGTCAGACGAAGGACGGGGCGGACAGCGGCGCCAGCGGGGTGCCGTCGAACGTCGTGAGGTCGACGTCGCCCTCGAACTCGAGGTCGGCGACCGACGACAGCGTGCCGCGGACGGCGGTCGCGGCCGCGACCAGCGGCGACACGAGGTGCGTGCGCCCGCCCTTGCCCTGGCGGCCCTCGAAGTTGCGGTTCGAGGTGGAGGCCGCGCGCTCGCCCGGCGCGAGCTGGTCGGGGTTCATGCCGAGGCACATGGAGCAGCCGGCGTTGCGCCACTCGGCGCCGAACTCCTTGAAGATGACGTCCAGGCCCTCGGCCTCGGCCTGCAGGCGCACGCGGGCGGACGCGGGCACGACGAGCACGCGCACGTCGTCCGCCTTCTGCCGGCCCTGGAGCACCTTCGCCACGGAGCGCAGGTCCTCGATGCGGCCGTTGGTGCAGGAGCCGATGAAGACCGTGTCGACCTTGACGTCGCGCAGCGGCGTGCCGCCCTCCAGGCCCATGTACTCCAGCGCGCGCTCGGCGGTGACGCGCTCGTTGGCGTCGGCGATCTCCGCCGGCACCGGCACGGACGCCGACAGCGGCAGCCCCTGGCCGGGGTTGGTGCCCCACGTGACGAACGGCTCGAGGTCGGCCGCCTCCAGCACGACCTCGGCGTCGAACTCGGCGTCGTCGTCGCTGCGCAGCGTCGCCCAGTACTCGACGGCGGCGTCCCAGTCCTCGCCCTCGGGCGCGTGCGGGCGCCCCTGGAGGTAGTCGAACGTGGTCTGGTCGGGCGCGATCATGCCCGCGCGGGCGCCGGCCTCGATGGACATGTTGCAGATGGTCATCCGCGCCTCCATCGAGAGCTTGCGGATGGCCTCGCCACGGTACTCGAGCACGTAGCCCTGCCCGCCGCCGGTGCCGATCTTGGCGATGATCGCCAGGATGATGTCCTTGCTGGTGGCGCCCGGGGGCAGCTCGCCGTTCACCGTGATCGCCATCGTCTTGAACGGGGCGAGGGGCAGGGTCTGCGTGGCGAGCACGTGCTCGACCTCGGAGGTGCCGATGCCGAAGGCCAGAGCGCCGAACGCGCCGTGCGTCGAGGTGTGCGAGTCGCCGCAGACGACGGTCAGGCCCGGCATGGTCAGGCCGAGCTGCGGGCCCACCTGGTGGACGATGCCCTGGTCGGCGTCGCCCAGGGAGTGGATGCGGACGCCGAACTCCTTGGCGTTGTTGCGCAGCGTGTCGATCTGCGTGCGGCTGGTGAGGTCCGCGATCGGCAGGTCGATGTCGAGCGTCGGGGTGTTGTGGTCCTCGGTCGCGATCGTGAGATCGGGACGGCGGACGGGGCGCCCGGCGAGCCGCAGCCCCTCGAACGCCTGCGGGCTCGTCACCTCGTGCACGAGGTGCAGGTCGATGTAGAGGAGGTCGGGCGCCCCGTCGCTGCCACGACGCACCAGGTGCGCCTCCCAGACCTTCTCTGCCAGCGTGCCGGCCATCATGTGCTCCTCGTCCGCCGCGTCCCCGCGGCCGTCGTGCGTGTGCTGTGTCTCGGTCGATCTCGTCGGCTGCCTCGCCGGGCGATACCGTCGTTCGGACCCCGGAGGGCCCGGCTCGTGAGACGGTTCCGTCCCGTGAGATGCGGTCCCCGACTTGCAATCTCAGTGACTGAGACGTCAATATCGTCCTATGGACGATACTAGCGGAGTCGGCGTACTCGACAAGGCCGCGTCCGTGCTGGGCGCTCTGGAGGCTGGTCCTGCCACTCTGGCGCAGCTGGTCTCCTCGACCGGGCTCGCCCGCCCCACGGCGCATCGCCTCGCCGTCGCCCTCGAGCACCACCGTCTCGTGGGCCGCGACATGCAGGGCCGGTTCGTGCTCGGACCGCGCCTCAACGAGCTCGCGACGGCGGCCGGCGAGGACCGGCTGCTCGCCGCGGCCAACCCCGTGCTCACGGCACTGCGCGACCACACGGGCGAGAGCGCACAGCTCTACCGCCGCCAGGGCGACCATCGCGTCTGCGTGGCCGCCGCCGAGCGGCCGGTCGGGCTGCGCGACTCGATCCCCGTCGGCGCCACCCTCACGATGCACGCGGGCTCCGCGGCGCAGATCCTCCTGGCCTGGGAGGAGCCGGACCGCCTGCACCGCGGCCTGCGCGAGGCCGTGTTCACCGCGACGATCCTCTCCGGCGTCCGCCGCCGGGGGTGGGCGCAGTCGGTCTCCGAGCGTGAGCTCGGCGTCGCGTCCGTCTCGGCGCCGGTGCGCGGGCCCTCCGGCCGGGTCGTGGCGTCCGTGTCCGTCTCCGGGCCGGTCGAGCGCCTCACCCGCCAGCCGGGACGCCTGCACTCCGCCGCCGTCGTCTCCGCCGCCAACCGCCTGACCGAGGTGCTGCGCCGCGCCGGCGAGTGACGACGTCCTCCCTGACCACCGCCCCTCTCGGGGCCGACCGCCGGGCCCGGCCCGCCGCCACTCCACGCGGCGCGCCGGGCCCGGTGCTGTCGGGCCCCCGCCCAGGTCAGTACGCTCCTGGCTGACGGGGCAGCCCTGCCCTGCGACCCGAGAGGCGTGAGGACCTGATGCCCGCGAAGGCCAAGACACTGCTGATCTGGATCGTCGTGATCTTCCTGATCTACGCGATCGTGAGCAGCCCTGACCGTGCGGCGAACATCGTGACGGCGATCTGGGACTTCATCACCAACGCGTTCTCCAGCTTCGGGCAGTTCTTCGCGAACCTGACCGACTGACGACGGCCCGGAGAACCCCGTGATCACCGACGAGAGGCGCGAGCGCGACCGGGTGCGCGCGCACGCGCACCTGCGTCGGTACGTGCTCCCGAACGAGCGGGTGATCGTCGCGACGCGCCACCACTGGGCGCTGCTCCTCGAGCCGATCGCGACGACGGCCGCCGCGTTCCTGCTGATCGGCACCATCGTCATGTCGACGCCGGTCGACGTGCGCTCCACGGTGGGGTGGCTGTGGGTGGTGTGGTTCGTCGTCGCCGGTCGCCTCGCCTGGAAGTGGCTCGAGTGGCGCTACGAGTGGTTCGTCGCGACCGACAAGCGGCTCCTGCTGCTGTACGGGCTCGTCGTGCACAAGGTCGCGATGATGCCGATGAAGAAGGTCACCGACATGGGGTACTCGCGCAGCCCCACGGGCCAGGTCCTCGGCTACGGCCGCTTCGACATGGAGTCCGCCGGCCAGGACCAGGCCCTGCGCACGATCAGGTTCGTCCCGCGCCCGGACTCCACCTACCGCACCCTGTGCGACACCCTCTTCACGCCGGGCGGCCCGCGCCTGGACGACGACGACGATCTGGGCGGCGGGCCCACGCGACCGCCGGACGGTGCCCCCGGCGGTACCCCCGGCGCACCGACCGTCGTGCCCGGCCGCGAGGCGTCGGAGGGCCCCCGCCCCACCACGCAGCCGATCGCCGTGCAGCCGTCGAACCCGGCGCCCCGCCCGCCCGAGGCGCAGCCCAGCGCCGGGGCGCACCCCGTGACCTGGAAGCCCACCGGTGCGAGCTATGACCACCCGCGCAGCGACGGCGCGATCGTGCCCGACCCGTTCCTCTGAGCCGGTTCCGTTCTGAGCCGGTTCCGTCAGGAGCCGTGGAACGACGAAGGCCCGGTCCGCGTGGACCGGGCCTTGCCTGTGAGATGCCTGCTGTGTACCCCCAGCGGGATTTGAACCCGCGTTACCGCCGTGAGAGGGCGGCGTCCTAGGCCGCTAGACGATGGGGGCCTGGAGCTGGTTCGGGTGTCGAGACCTGAACCGTGCGACCGTCCGTCGAGACGGACGACCTGCGTACCCCCAGCGGGATTTGAACCCGCGTTACCGCCGTGAGAGGGCGGCGTCCTAGGCCGCTAGACGATGGGGGCCTATGACTCGACGGTCTCGAGGACCTTCGTGCCGGTGAGAACTCTACACACCGCACCAGGCGGGCGAAGAGCGCTGCGCTGGGGTACCAGGACTCGAACCTAGACTAAGAGAATCAGAATCTCTCGTGCTGCCAATTACACCATACCCCAATGGATCGAGCCTTCCGGGCAAATCCGACATGATCGGAGCGCCGGCGTCAGGCCCAACGTCGGAAAACATTACCGGACAGGTGGCCGTCGGCCAAAACGCGCGCGAGGTGCCGTACGTCACGCTCGGACGACGGCCGTGGCAGGCTCCCCGCATGGCCTCCTCGACTCCCCCGCCGCCCTCGCCCGCGCCCGCCTCCGCCGGGCACGACCCGCACGACCACGCCGACCGCGCGGCCTCGTTCGACCGGGACGCCGACGTGTACGCCCAGGTCAGGCCCACGTACCCGCGGGACGCCGTCGGGTGGATGCTCCCCGCGGGCGCGCGGCGGGTCCTCGACCTCGCCGCCGGGACGGGCAAGCTCACCGAGGTCGTCGTCGACCTCGCCGGGGCGGGCACGGACGTCGTCGCCGTCGACCCGTCGCTGCCCATGCTCGCCGAGCTCTCCGCGCGCCTGCCGGGCGTCGCCTCCCGCCAGGGCACCGCCGAGCACCTCCCCCTCCCGGACGCGTCCGTCGACGCCGTCCTGGTCGCCCAGGCGTGGCACTGGTTCGACGCCGACGCCGCGGCGACGGAGATCGCCCGCGTCCTGCGGCCGGGCGGCACGCTCGGCGTCGTCTGGAACGACCGCGACGCCGAGGTCGACTGGGTCGCGCGGTTCGGCGAGATCCTGCACCGAGGCGACCGCCTCGAGCCCGCGGCCGGTCACGACGCCCTGACGGAGCTCGGCGACCGGTTCACAGCCGTCGAGGCCGGCACGTTCCGCTGGGTCGACCGCCTCCCGGCCGGCGCGCTGCGCGCGCTCGCGGGGACGCGCAGCTATCTGCTGAGGCTCCCGGAGGCCGAGCGCGAGGCGCGCCTGGCCGAGGTCGACGCCCTGGAGGACACGCACCCCGACCTCGCCGGTCGCGCCGAGATCGAGCTGCCGTACGTCACCTACGCGTACCGCGCCCGGCGGCGCTGAGCGTCCGTCAGCGCGCGCCGGCGACGGCGGCGAGCCTCCGCGCCGGCGCGGACAGCGACGCGCCGTCGCGCCACACCACGCGCAGGCGGCGCGAGAGGTCGAGCTGGGCGATCGGGACGGTCACCAGGTGGCCTGCCGCCACGTCGTCCGCCACGGTCAGCGCGGACAGGACCGTCACACCGTCCCCGTGCCGCACGGCGGACTTCACGGCCGCCGTGGAGCCCAGCGCGGTGACGTGGGACGGCAGGCGGACGCCCGCCTGGCCGAGCGCGTCCTCCAGCACGTCGCGGGTGCCCGAGCCGACCTCGCGCAGCACGAGGTGCCCCGCGGCGAGGCCCGCGGGGCTGACGGACCGTCGTCGCGCCCACGGGTGCGCGGGGGCGACGACGGCCACCAGCTCGTCGTGGGCCACCGTGCGCGAGCGCAGCCCGCGTCGCACGGTCGGGCTCTCCACGAACCCGAGCTCGGCCGCGCCGTCGAGCACGAGCTCCATGACCTCGCGGGAGTTGCGCACGACGAGCTCGACGTCGGGCGCCGCTCCGGTCCGTTCGCGCTCGTCCCGCCCGAACGCCGCGAGCCAGCGCGGCGCCAGGTACTCGGCGATCGTGAGGCTCGCGGCCACGCGCAGCCCGGGGACGGGCGCGGAGCGCAGCGCGGCGGCCGCGGCCTCGAAGCGGTCCGTGGCGTCCACGACGCCGCGCGCCGCCTCCGCCACCTGGCGCCCGACGGCGGTGAGCGCCGTGCCGCGCGGCCCGCGGGACAGCAGCTCGAGGCCGAGACGGCGCTCGAGCCGGTGCAGGCCAGCGGACGCGGTGGGCTGGGAGACGCCGGCCGCCCGGGCCGCGGCGGAGATCGAGCCGTGGGCGTCGAGGGCGACCAGCAGCTCGAGGGCGGCCAGCGGGGGACGTTCTGCCATAGCGTCAGTCTATGGATCGATCGGCACCTGGCGCTTCCGGGTCGTCGCGCGGGCCGCGAGCCTGGTCACGTGCCTCCAGCTCAGCCCTCGGCCCCGACCGTGGACCAGACCACGTACCGGACCTCCCGCGGCGCCTCCCGTCTCGGTCCGGGCCTCGCGCTGGCCGCCGTGGCGACCGTGGTCCTGCTCGGCGTCAGCCGGCTCGTCGCCCCGCTGACGAACGGTGCGCTGTCGCCCCTGGTCCTGGCCCTCGTGGCCGGCGCCGTGCTCGGCTCCGCGCTGGGGCGTTTCGCGCCGCGGGGCGCCCGCGCCGCGAGGTTCGCGGAGCAGGTCGGGCCGGGCACCGACTGGACGGCGCGCACGGTGCTGCGCGCCGGCGTGGTGCTGCTCGGCCTGCAGCTCTCGATCCCCGACGTCCTCGCGCTCGGCTGGCGCGGGATCGCCGTCGTGGTGATCACCGTGACGGGGACGTTCGCAGCGATCCTCGGCCTCGGCCGGCTGCTGCGGGTGCCCCGCGCCACCGCGCTGCTCGTCGCCACCGGGTTCTCGATCTGCGGCGCCGCGGCGGTCTCCGCGATGACGAGCGTGCTCGAGCGCGACCCGCGCACGGGAGCGGCGCCCGCCCGGCTGCGGGACGACGTGGCCGCCGCGCTCGCCCTCGTCACCGTCTACGGGACGGTCGCGATCTTCGTCCTGCCCGCCCTCGCCGGGGCGATCGGGCTCGACGACCACCAGGCGGGGCTCTGGATCGGCGCGAGCGTCCAGGAGGTGGCCCAGGTGGTCGCCGCCGCGGGCACCGTCTCGGCCGCCGCGCTGGCCACCGCGACCGTCACCAAGCTGGCCCGCGTGGTGCTGCTCGCGCCCCTGGTCGCCGGCGCCGGCGCGCTGCTCTCGCGGCGCGCGGCGCTCACCGCCACGCCCGGGGACGACCTCGTGCCCGAGTCCCCCGAGGGCGGCACGACGGCCCGCGGCCGACGCGCCCCGCTCGTCCCCGGCTTCGTGCTGGGCTTCCTCGTCGCGGTGCTGGTCCGCAGCACGGGACTGCTGCCCGACGTCGTCACCGACACCGCCCAGCAGCTCACGACGGTCCTGTTCGTCGCCGCGATGTTCGCCCTCGGCACCGGCGTCGACGTCCCGCGCCTGGCGCGCACCGCCCGTCGTCCGCTGCTGCTCGGCGCCCTGGGCACCGTCGTCGTCACGGGGATCGCGCTCGCCGCCGTCCTGCTGCTCGCCCCCTGAGCGAGCTCGTCAGAGGCCGAGGGCGGCGGGCAGCCCGGCGAGCCCGGGCAGCACGACGATGCCGTCGGCGCGCAGGGCGTCGGCGTCCACGTGGTGCTCGTCGTCGCGGCGGGCACCGGGCCGGTCCAGCCAGACGCCGACGAGGCCGGCGTCGCGAGCGGCGCGGGCGTCGGTCGTGGGCTCGTCGCCGACGTACGCGGTGCGCGCGACGTCGGTGCCGAGGCGGCGGGCGCCCTCGACGAAGACGTCGGGGTGCGGCTTGCCGTAGCCGAGCGTGTCCACGCCCACGAGCACGGGGACGCCCTCGAGGCCGGCGGCGCGCAGCTTGCGCTCCTGGAGCTCCGTGTACGCGTTCGTCACGACGCCGATCCGCACGCCGGCGGCACGCAGTGCGTCGAGGGCGGCCGCGGAGTCGTCGAACGGCGCCCACGACCGCTCGAACGTGCCCCAGAACAGGGCGTCCCAGTCGGCGAAGGAGTCCTCCGTGACCGGCTCGCCGCCGAAGGTGCGGTGCAGGAGGTCGGCGCGCAGCCGGCGCTGGGTGAGGGCGTCCGTCTCGCCGCGCGTGAAGCGCTTGTAGTAGCCGCCCGGGTCGGTGCGCCAGTGCGCCAGCAGCTCGGGGTAGCGGTCCGCCGGCACGTGCGGCAGGTACTCGACGGCGACCGCGGTGAGAGCCTGGGCGAACCCGCCCTTGGTGTCGACGAGCGTGTCGTCGACGTCGAGCAGGACGCCGTCGACCCTCACAGCTTCGCCAGCGCGGCGTCGACGCGGGCGAGGGTCCGTTCGCGGCCGAGCACCTCGAGCGACTCGAACAGCGGCAGGCCGATCGTGCGGCCCGTGACGGCGACGCGCACCGGCGCCTGCGCCTTGCCGAGCTTGAGCCCGTGCTTCTCCCCCACCGCCGTGACGAGGTCCTTGAGCGGCTCCGCCTCCCACGTCGCGAGGTCCGCGAGCGCCGCGCGGGCGTCGGCGAGCAGCTCGGCGGCGCCGTCCTTCATCGCCTTGGCCCACGAGCGCTCGTCGTCGACCGGCTCGTCGAGGAAGAGGAAGTCCACGTTGTCGGTGATGTCCGCCAGCAGGGCGACGCGCGACTGGGCGAGCGGAGCGACGCGTCCGAACGCGGCGGCGTCGTACTGCTCCTCGGTCCAGGGCGCCTTGGGGGCGTGCAGCCACGGGTCGACGGCGGCGACGAAGTCCTCGACCGACATCTTCCGGATGTACTCGCCGTTGAACGACAGCAGCTTCTTGACGTCGAAGAACGCCGAGGCGCTGTTGACGTCCTCGATGCGGAACCGCTCGACCAGCTCGTCGAACGGGAGGATCTCCTCGTCGTTGCCGGGCGCCCAGCCGAGCAGCATGAGGTAGTTGACCATCGCGTCGGGCAGGTAGCCCTCGGCGAGGTAGTCCTCGAGCGCGACCTTGTCCCGGCGCTTGGAGAGCTTCTGGCGCTTCTCGTTGACGATCACCGGCAGGTGCGCCCACGTCGGCGGCTGCGCGCCGAGCGCCTCCCACAGCAGCTGCTGCTTGGGCGTGTTCGGCAGGTGCTCCTCGCCGCGGATGACGTGGGTGATGCCCTCGTCGAGGTCGTCCACGACGTTCGCGAGCAGGAAGACGGGCGAGCCGTCCCCGCGCGCGACGACGAAGTCCTCCATCGCGGAGTTCGGGAACGTCGGGTTGCCGCGGATGAGGTCGACGACCTGGGTCTCGCCGTCGTCGGGGGTGCGGAAGCGCAGCGCCCGGCCCGGCTCATAGGTGAGGCCGCGGTCGCGGCAGAAGCCGTCGTAGCCGGAGTGCGCGTTGCCGGTGCGGGCGGCGACGTCGTCGCGGGTGCAGTCGCAGTAGTACGCGCGGCCGGCCTCGTACAGGCGGGCCGACGCCTCGCGGTGCTTCTCGACGTTCTGCGACTGGAAGTACGGTCCCTCGAACGTCGGGTCCTCGGCGTGCATGCCGAGCGCCGCGAGAGCGTTCAGGATGCCGTCCACCCACTCGGGCTTGTTGCGCGCGGCGTCGGTGTCCTCGACCCGCAGCACGAACGTGCCGCCCTGCTGCTTGGCGACCGCCCAGTTGAACAGGGCGGAGCGGGCACCGCCCACGTGGAACATGCCCGTCGGGGACGGGGCGAAGCGGACACGGACGTCGGAGGAGCCGGCAGCGGGGATCACGGGGTCCAGCGTAGTTGTCCCACCGCGGGCCGTCGGACGGTCGGTGTCAGGCGCCCCGTACCCGTGCGACAGCGAGCGCCACCAGCTCGGCGAGGTCCGGGTTCGGCAGGTCGTCGACGGGCCACCACCGCACGTCCAGCGACTCGTCGCTCACGGCATGCCGTGCGCCGTCGGGCGCGACGGCGACGAAGCGCACGTCCAGGTGGTGCGCGTCGCCGCCCGGCCCGCAGAACGGCACGGCGTGCTCGTCGAGGTGCACGGGCACCGGGTCGAGGTCGACCTCCATCCCGGACTCCTCGACGGCCTCGCGGCGGGCAGCCGCGGCCAGCGTGGCGTCGCCGGGCTCGGCGTGCCCGCCGAGCTGGAACCAGCGGCCCGCCTTCGCGTGCAGCGTCAGCAGCACGCGCGAGGCGTCGCCCGACAGCACCACCGTGGACGCGGTGACGTGGTCCGGGCGGCACGCGCGCAGCACGCCGTCGGGGTGCGCGTCGAGGTGCGCGACGAACCGGTCGCGCAGCGCGGACTGCCCGGCGTCGGCGGCGGGCATCCGCCGCAGCACCGACCGTGCGTCGTCGCGCAGCGGCGCCTCAGTCACGCCGGAACACGGGGTTGGCGAGGACGCCGATGCCCTCGACCTCGCACTCCACGCGGTCGCCGTGGTCGATGCGGCCCACCCCCGCCGGCGTGCCGGTGAGGATGACGTCCCCGGGCAGCAGGGTCATCGCCTTGCTGATGTACGACACGAGGAACGGCACGTCGAAGACCATGTCCGCGGTACGGCCGTCCTGCTTGAGCTCGCCGTTGACGCGGGACCGCACGGCGACGTCCTCGGGGTTCAGGTCGGTGTCGATCCACGGGCCGAGCGGGCAGGAGGTGTCGAAGCCCTTGGCGCGCGCCCACTGGCCGTCGGTGCGCTGCGCGTCGCGGGCGGTGACGTCGTTGGCGACGGTGTAGCCGAGCACGTAGGAGCGCACGTTCTCCGGCTCCACGTCCTTGCACACCTTCGAGATGACGACGGCGAGCTCGGCCTCGTAGCTGACCTCGCGCGTGAACTCGGGCAGCACCACCGGGTCGTCGGGCCCGACGACGGCGGTGTTGGGCTTGAAGAACAGCAGCGGCGTGGCCGGCACCTCGCCGCCCATCTCCTTGGCGTGGTCGGCGTAGTTCTTGCCGACGGCGACCACCTTGGAGCGCGGGATCACCGGGGCGAGCAGCCGGACGCCGTCGCCCAGCTCGATCCGCTCCCCCGTCGGCATCGCCGGCATGTAGAGCGGGTCGCCGCCGAGGACGGCGAGGAACGTCTTGTCGCCCTCCTGCTGGACGAGGGCGAAGCGGGGGTCGTCTCCGGTGGTGAATCTCGCGATGCGCACGCGCCCAGGTTACGCGGGGCGCGTGCGCGGCAGCGTCAGCCGCACCGTCAGGCGCGGGCGAGCACCTCGCCGTGCAGGATGGCGAACCAGCCGTCGGGGGCCTGCGCCCACGCCTGCCAGTCCTGCGCGATCTGCTCGAGCGCGACGTCGTCGGCCAGGCCCGACTCCTTGGCCTGCACCGCGAAGTTGGACTCCACGCAGCGCTCGGCCCACAGCTCGCCCCACCATTGCCGGTCGGTCGGGGTGGCGTAGCACCACGACGACGCGGAGGGCACGATGCCGTCCAGCCCCGCCTCCTGCACCCACGACATGAGGCGGCGGCCGGCGTCCGGCTCGAACCCGTAGGCGTGCGTGACCTCGTGGTACAGCTCGTTCCACTCGGTCAGGCCCGGGGTCTCGGGGTACCAGGCCATGCCCGCGTAGTCGGCGTCGCGCACCGCGACCATCCCGCCCGGCTTCGCGACGCGCTTCATCTCGCGCAGCGCGGCGACCGGGTCGGACAGGTGCTGCAGCAGCTGGTGCGCGTACACGACGTCGAAGGAGTCGTCCTCGAACGGCAGCTCGTAGGCGTTCGCCTGCTGGAAGCGGACGTTGCCGTACCCGAGGGCCGCGGCGTGCTCGCGCGCCGCCTCGAGCACCTTGGGGCTGGCGTCGACGCCCACGACCTCGCCGCCGGCGAGGATCCGGGCGAAGTCGGTGGTCACCGTGCCGGGGCCGCAGCCGACGTCGAGCAGGGACATGTCGTCGCGCAGGTGCGGCACCAGGAAGCCGGCCGAGTTCTGGGCCGTGCGGCTGCGGTGCGAGCGCAGCACGGACTCGTGGTGCCCGTGCGTGTACGACTCGGACTCCTTGCTGGGCACCGTGTGGTGGGTGCTGGGTGCCTCGATCGCGTCGTTGAGGTCGGCACCGGCGGGTTCGGGGTCGCCCTGGGGTGCGGGCTCCGCGCTGAGGTCACTCATGCTCCCACCGTAGTGACCGCGCGGCCTGCAGGCCGTGGCGTTCTCACGCACCGGGACGACGCGCACCACCCGCCGGTGGCATCATCACGCCATGACCGCGGCCACCGGCGCGCCGACCTCCCGTCTTCGTGCCGGGCTGCGCGCCGGCACGCGCCGTCTCGCCGGCGGCCCGGGGCGCGTCCCGGGCGTCGACGTCGCCCGCGGGATCGCCGTCCTGGGCATGTTCACCGCCCACGTGGGCGTGACGACGCCCGACGCCGGACCCGCCTGGTGGCTGCTCGACCTCTCCCACGGCCACTCCTCGATCCTGTTCGCGCTGGTGGCGGGCGTCTCCGTCGCGATCGTCACCGGGGGGCCACACCTCCTCGACGGCGACCCGCTGCGACGGGCTCGCCTCCGCCTGCTCGTGCGCGCCGCGCTGCTGCTGGTGGTCGTCGCGCTGCTCGACCTCCTCGGCACGCGCGTCGCCCTCATCCTGGGCTTCTACGCCTGCTACTTCGCGCTCGCGCTGCCGTTCCTGCGCTGGCGGCCCCCGCGCCTCCTCGCGCTCGCCGCGGCGGTCGCCCTGATAGGGCCGCTGCTCGCGTACTGGGGGCCGGAGGCGCTGCTGCGGGCCGGGCTGCGGCTGCCGCACGACGGTTCCGGCGCCGTCACGGACTTCGTGCTCACCGGCCACTACCCGGCGATCGTCTGGATGGCGTACGTGCTCGCGGGCATGGCGATTGGACGCTGCGACCTGCGCTCGCCGCGGCTGCGCCGCGGGCTCCTGCTGGGCGGGCTGGCCGCGTGGGGCGCGTTCTCGTTCCTCCCCGGCGCGGTGGTGGGCGCCGCCGGCGGGGAGGAGGTCGTGCTGACCTCCCAGGTCATGGCACGGCAGTCCGTCGACGGCGCGCCGTTCGCCTGGGGCGCCCCGTGGCCCGGCGTCGCGGGGCTCTTCCTCGACGGCCCGCACGACGACACGACGATCGAGGTGCTCGCGTCGGGCGGGTTCGCGGCGGCGGTCGTGGGCCTGTGCCTGTACGTCGGGCGGGTCGGGCGGTGGGTGCTGGCCCCGCTCGCCGCGGTCGGGTCGATGGCGCTGACCGTGTACTCGCTGCAGATCGTCGCCATCTGGCACTGGGACCTGCTGGGGTCCACCACCAACGGGCCGCTGCTCGTGATGGTGCTGGTCACCCTCGCCGCGGCGACGGCGTGGCGGTTCCTGCTCGGACGAGGGCCGCTGGAGCGGGCGGTGGGCGCGGTCGCCGACCGCGCTGCGCTGGCCGCCCCGCCGCAGGAGCCGCCCGAGAAGGCCCAGAGAGGGAGTCGCTCGTGACCGACCCGAAGACGGTGCTGCTGACCCGCCTCCTCGCGTCGGGGATCTCCGACGTGGAGCACCTGTGCCCCGCGACCGGCGGGCTCGCCGCGACCGCGGGCCTGGCCCGGCGTGCCGACGGCACCGCGGTGTTCGTCAAGGGGTTCGAGGAGGCCCCGTCCGACGACGCCTTCGCCGCCGAGGCCGAGGGCCTGACGGCGCTGCGGGAGCTCGGCGGCGTCGTCACTCCGGCGGTGATCCTCGCCGACCCGGGCCTGCTCGTCCTCGAGGTGCTGCACCCACGCCCCCGGGACGAAGCGTTCTGGGAGCGGCTCGCGCACACGCTCGCCGAGCTGCACGCCACGACCCACGACCGCTTCGGCTGGCACCGGGACAACTGGCTGGGCCGCCGCCGGCAGGACAACACCTGGGAGGACGACGGGTTCGCCTTCTTCGCGCGGAGCCGCCTGCTGCGGTGGCTGGGCGAGCCACGGGTCGACGCCGCCCTGGGTCCCGCGGACCGGACGGCCCTGGAGCACCTGTGCGCCCGGCTCCCCGAGCTGCTCCCGGACCGCCCCGCGTGCCTGACGCACGGCGACCTGTGGGCGCAGAACGTCCTCGCGACCGCCGACGGGCGGCCCGCGCTGATCGACCCCGCCGTGTCCTACACGTGGGCCGAGGTCGACCTGGCCCACCTCTGGACGACGGCGCCGCCGCCCGAGTCCCGCGGGTTCTTCGATCTCTACGCCGAACTCACCGGCCTCGATCGCGGGTGGCGCGACCGCATGCCGATCCTGCAGCTGCGCCAGCACCTCGCCGTCGTCGCGCAGTTCGACGACGACTGGGGCGCCGCCGAGCAGGTGCGGGCCACGCTCGCCCCGTTCCGCCGGGTCTGACGCGCCGGCCGCTCCGACCTCAGAGCGTCACGGTGCCCGCGATCGTCGTGACGGCCGCGCCCCCGACCCACACCTCGCCGGCGGCGTCGCGGCGCACGAGCACGCGCCCACGGCGACCGAGGGCGGTGCCCTGCGAGGCGACGTACGACGCGGGCAGCAGGCCGCCCGCCAGCCACTGCCCCAGCCCGGCGTTGAGGCTGCCGGTGACCGGGTCCTCCGCGACGCCGATGTCGGGGACGAAGGCGCGCACCTCGACGGCGGCGTCCGACTCCTCCGGCGCGTAGGTGCCGACGACGCCGATCTTCAGGCCGCCGAACGCGGCGAGGTCCGGCTCGACGGCGAGCACGGCCGCGGCGTCGCGCAGGCGGGCCGCGACCCAGCCGGGGCCGTTGTCGACCCACGCCGCGTCCTCGATGTCCGCCACGCTCACGCGCAGGCCGCGCGCGAGCTGCGCGAGGTCCTCCGGCGCCACCGGGCCGGAGCGCCGCAGGGGCGGCGCGGCGAACGCGAGCCGGTCGCCGCTGGCGTCGGTGTCGCGCCGGACGGTGACGAGCCCGACGCCGCACTCCTGGACCACCTGCTCCGCGGAGCGGGGCACCCCGCCGGCCTCGAGCCACGCGTGCGCGGTGCCGAGCGTGGGGTGGCCGGCGAACGGCAGCTCGCCGCCGGGCGTCCAGATCCGCAGCCGGTAGTCGGCGTCGGGCGTGGTGGGGCGCAGCAGGAACGTGGTCTCGGACAGGTTGGTCCACCGCGCGAAGGCGGCCATCTGCGCGTCGTCGAGGTCGTCGGCGTCGTGCACCACGGCCACCGGGTTGCCGGTGAGGGGGCCCGTGGCGAAGACGTCGACCTGGCGGAACTCGTAGGTGTGCGGCACGACTCACACGCTAGTCCGGGCGGGGGCGTGCTCGCCGCGCTCGTACCCTGGTGGGATGCGCGCAACCATCCTCGACGACCCGGCGGCCCCCGCCGACGCCGTCGTGCCGCGCGACGCCTGGGAGCCGCGGGCCGCCGCGCACGCCGCCCGCGCGGACGCGCTGACCGCGGTGTGGCGCGAGGCCCGCGACCGCGGCGCGGAGCACGCGATCGAGGACTTCCTGTTCACCTACTACCCCACGCGCGTGAGCCACCTGCGCCGGTGGCACCCGGGCCCGGGCGTGGTCCTCGCGGACGCGGCCGAGCACGCCGGGTGGCGCTGGTACCGCGAGACGGCGCTCCCGGGCGAGGAGAGCGGTGCGTGCGGCACGGGGGCGACGTTCGACGTCGACGCCTTCGTCGCCGACCGCGGCGACACCGTCCGCTACGTCCGCGCGCTCGTGTCGGCCACCGCCGGGCGGCCCGGGACGTTCGGCTGCTTCGGCCTGCACGAGTGGGCGATGGTCTACCGCGACCGCACCGCGGGTCGCGACCACCGCCACCCGCTGCCGCTGCGGCTGGGCCACGACGGCACGGACGCCGTCGTCGAGTCGCACCGCATCGGCTGCTCGCACTTCGACGCCTACCGGTTCTTCACGCCCGAGGCCTCGGAGCGCAACCAGCTGCGCCCCACCCGCGAGCGCCAGCCGGCCATGGAGCAGCCGGGGTGCCTGCACGCCGGGATGGACCTCTACAAGTGGGCGCTCAAGCTCGGGCCCGCGGCGCCCGGCGACCTGCTGCTGGACGCCTTCGAGCTCGCCCGCGACATCCGGTACACCGACATGGCCGCCGCCCCCTACGACGTCTCGTCGTACGGCGTCGAGGCCGTGCCGATCGAGACGGCGGAGGGCAAGGCGGAGTACGTGCGCCGCCAGCGCGGGTTCGCCGCGCGCGGCCAGGAGCTGCGCGCCCGCCTGGTCGACGTCTGCGACGCGCTCCTGGCGGGTGTCAGTCGGACACCATCCCGCTGACCAGCGCACGCCAGGTCACGGGCCCGACGACGCCGTCGACCAGGACGCCGAACGCCGACAGCGCGCGCTGGAACCCGCGCACCGCGCTCTCCGTCTTCGGCCCGAAGACCCCGTCGACCGCGAGGTCGAGCTCCACGCGGACGTCGAGCTCGGACTGCGCCCCGCGGACGGCGTGGCCACGGCTCCCGAGGCGCACGGTGACGACGATCGCGCCCCAGGTCCTGGGCCCGACGACGCCGTCGACCTCGAGGCCGAAGTCGCGCTGGGTGGTGCGGACGGCGGCCTCGGTGAGCGGGCCGAACGTCTCGTCCACCTCGAGGTCGTGGCCGTGCTCGTTGAGCAGGTGCTGCAGCGCGCCGACGGGGTGGAACCGGTCACCGGGACGGACGACCGGCCAGGGGTCGAGGGCCTTGCTCGTCGTGACGGACATCGCCGCCTCCTTCGTGGGGCCGGGCCGGGCGGGTCGTCGCCCCGGGAAAGCCTGGCGCCCTCGCGGGGGAGGGAGCGCGGCGCTCACCTCCAGATACGTCGGCCGGAGACGTCGACGGCGTGCCCGGGCCGTCAGCCGGAGCGACGCGCCCGCAGCGCGGCCTGCGCGTTGCGGTTGGTGCACGCGGTGGAGCAGTAGCGCCGCGAGCGGTTGCGCGACAGGTCCAGCACCAGCCCCTGGCAGTCGGCGTCGGCGCACACGGCGAGGCGGGAGAGCTCGTCGTCGCGGATGAGGTCGATCATCGCCATGGCGGTCTCGACGACGATCCGGGTGGCGAGCGGGGCGTCGTCGGCGGTCGCGTGCACGTGCCAGTCCTCCCCGGAGTGCCGTACCAGGCGCGGATGGACAGGCACGCCCGTGAGCAGCTCGTTGACCAGCCCGGCGGCCTCGTCGCGCTCGGCGAGGAGGAGGGCGCGCAGGCGGGGGCGCAGCGCGCGCACCTGGTCGAGCTCCTCCGCGGTGCCGTCGTGACGACCGGTGTACTCGTGCTCGCGGAAGAAGGCGTCGAGGTCGGCCGTGGTCCCGAGCGTCTCGGGCGGCTCGCCGGAGTTCACGAGGGCGACGGCCGACCGGAGCTCCGCCACGGTGTCATGAGCGAACGGCATGTTGACACGTTACTCCACCCGGTCGTAGCGTCATGAGCCATGGCAAGGATGACGCATGACACCGGCGCGACGGCGCGCACCGGCCTCGGCGCGGGCCTCTCCCTCGCGGTCGTCTCCGCCATCACGTTCAGCCTCTCGGGCCCGCTCGCCGCCGGCCTCTTCGCCACCGGGTGGAGCCCGGGCGCCGTCGTCCTGGTGCGCGTCGCGGTCGGGGCGGTCGTCGTCCTGCCGTTCGGCGTCGTCGCCCTGCGCGGCGACTGGTCCCCCGTGCGCCGCAACCTGCGGCTGCTGCTCGCCTACGGCGCGCTCGGCGTCGCCGCCACGCAGTTCTGCTACTTCGCCGCCGTGCAGCACATGCAGGTGGGCCCCGCGCTGCTCATCGAGTACTCCTCCCCCGCCGCCGTCGTCGCGTGGCTGTGGCTGCGGCACGGGCAGCGGCCCGGACGGACGACGCTCGCCGGCATCGCGGTCGCCGCCGCGGGCCTCGTCCTGGTGCTCGACCTCGCCGGCGCCCGGCTCGACCCCGTCGGCGTGGCCTGGGCGCTCGGGGCCATGGTGGGCGTCTCCGCCTACTTCCTGCTCAACGCCCGCACCGACACCGGGCTGCCGCCCCTGAGCCTCGCGGCGGGCGGGCTCGTGGTCGGCGCCGTCCTCCTCGGCCTGCTCGGCGCCGTCGGCGTCATGCCGCTCACCGCGTCGGCAGACCCGGTCGCCCTCGCCGACGCCGTCGTGCCCGCGTGGGCGGTGCTCGCCGCGCTGGGGGTGGTGACGGCCGGCGTCGCCTACGTCACCGGCGTCGGCGCGGGGCGGCGCCTCGGCGCGCGGCCGGCGTCGTTCGTCGGGCTGCTCGAGGTGGTCAGCGCCGTGTTCTTCGCGTGGGTGTTCCTGGGCGAGCTGCCGCGCCCCGTACAGCTCGTCGGCGGGCTGCTGGTCCTGGCCGGGGTCGTCGTCGTGCAGCAGGGCGAGGCCGCGACCCGTCGCACGCCACCCGCGATCGAACCGGCGGCCGCGCCGCACCCGACGATCGAGCCGACGGGAATGCCGTAGCCCGTCGCGGCGTGGAGATGTGACGATCTGGGCATGTCCCGCGCCCTCGCCGCCGCCCCGTCAGAGCCCGTCGTCGTGCCCGAGCGGGTGCGCCTGCTCGCCGGCGACGACGACGTCGTGCCCGTGTGGCACAACGAGCTCGGCGGCCTCACGTTCCGGCTGACGGGGGCCTCGGGCGCCGAGCGCTACGTCAAGTGGGTCCCCGCCGGCACGCCCGAGCTGGACCTCGACGCCGAGGCCGAGCGCCTCGCCTGGGCGGGCCGCTTCACCCCCGTGCCGCGGGTGCTCGACCGCGGCGCCGACGGTGCGGGCGCCTGGCTGCTGACCGCGGGCATCCCGGGCCGGTCGGCGGTCGACCCGCGCTGGCTCGCGCACCCGGACACGGCGGCGCGCGCGATCGGCGCCGGTCTGCGGGCGCTGCACGACGCGCTCCCGGTCGACGACTGCCCCTTCTCGTGGGGCGTCGCCGACCGGACGGCACGCCTGTCCCCCGACGCCCGCGCCCGGGTCGGCGACGTGCCCGCCGTCGACCGGCTGGTCGTGTGCCACGGGGACCCGTGCGCCCCCAACACCCTCCTGGACGACGGCGGTCGCTGGACCGCCCACGTCGATCTCGACGCGCTCGGCGTCGCGGACCGCTGGGCCGACCTCGCGGTGGCCAGCTACAGCCTGGAGTGGAACTACGGCGACGGCCACGAGCCCGCCTTCTTCGAGGGCTACGGCATCGCGCCCGACGCCGGGCGCATCGCCTTCTACCGACACCTGTGGGACCTCGGCTGACGCCGGTCCGTCCTACGGGTAACCCCGTACGACCGGCCGGGCAGATCACGGTCAGATGACGCGGTTCCCCTGATGTGCGGTCCGGACCGACGTCGTAGCGTCGAATTTGTCCAGTTTCCTCACGAACACAGGAGAAGAGCAACGATGCGTCTTCGTCCCACTCTCGTCACCGCGGCCGTCGGGCTCGCCGCGCTCCTGGCTCCGCTCGCCGCCGCGCCCGCCGCGTCCGCCCACGGCTGGGTGACCAACCCGCCGAGCCGCCAGGACCTGTGCGCCGGCGGTTCCCTGCCCTTCGACTGCGGCAGCATCAAGTACGAGCCGCAGAGCGTCGAGGCCCCCAAGGGCTCCACGCAGTGCTCCGGCGGCAGCGGCTTCGCCATCCTCGACGACGAGTCGAAGCCCTGGCCCCGCACGAAGATCGGCAACAGCGTCACGATGAAGTGGAAGCTCACCGCGCAGCACGCCACCTCGACGTGGGAGTACTTCGTCGACGGCACCCTGCACCGCACGTTCGACGACAAGGGCGCCAAGCCCGACGCCGTCGTGAGCCACACGCTCGAGAACCTGCCTCAGGGCGACCACACCATCCTCGCCCGCTGGAACGTGGCCGACACCGTCAACGCGTTCTACGCCTGCGTCGACGTGACCGTCGGCGAGGGCGGGACGGTCGAGCCGACCGACCCGCCGGTGGACCCGACCGACCCGCCGGTCGAGCCGGGCGACTGCGAGGACGCGGCCTGGAACCCGTCGTCCGCCTACACGGGTGGCACGAAGGTGTCCTACGAGGGCCGCGCGTACCAGGCCAAGTGGTGGACGCAGGGCGACACCCCGTCCTCCTCCGCCGGCCAGTGGGCGGTCTGGACCGACCTCGGCGCCTGCTGACCCCGCCCGACGACAGCGTGCCGGCGCGGCCGGGTACGACGGCTCGGCGGGCCTGGGAGAATGTCCGCACCATGACTTCCCCCAGCTCCCCCGACGCCGCCCCCCGCCCCGCCGGCACGCTGCTGCCGTACCTGCCCGCCCCGACGGGCGGCGCGCCGGACCCCGACGTCCTCTTCGAGGGGTTCGGCGAGTGGGCCACCGGCACGGGCCGGCCGCTGTACCCGCACCAGGAGGAGGCGCTGCTCGAGCTCATGACGGGCTCGCACGTGGTGCTGGCCACGCCCACGGGGTCGGGCAAGTCGATGGTCGCGATGGGCGCGCAGTTCGCGGCGCTCGCGAACCGCCGGTCGGGCCGCGGCGGGCGCACGTTCTACACCGCGCCGCTCAAGGCGCTGGTGAGCGAGAAGTTCTTCGACCTCGTCGCCGCGTTCGGGTCGCGCAACGTCGGCATGATGACCGGCGACTCCGCGGTCAACGCCGACGCCCCGATCATCTGCTGCACCGCGGAGATCCTCGCCAACCTCGCCCTGCGGCGCCGGGCCGACGACGACGGCGTCGGCGCGGACGGCACGGCCGACGACGACGCCATCGCCCAGGTCGTCATGGACGAGTTCCACTTCTACGGCGACCGGCAGCGCGGCTGGGCGTGGCAGGTGCCGCTGCTGGAGCTGCCGCGCACGCAGTTCCTGCTGATGTCCGCCACCCTCGGCGACACCACCCGGCTGCGCGAGGACCTCGAGGAGCGCAGCGGCCGCCCCGTCGCGGAGGTCGCGGGTGCCGAGCGCCCGGTGCCGCTGACGTTCTCCTACGTCGTCGAGCCGCTGACCGACGTCATCGCAGAGCTCGTCACGACGCACCGCGCCCCCGTCTACGTCGTGCACTTCACGCAGAAGGACGCCGTCGAGCGCGCCCAGGCGCTCCTCTCCACGAGCCTCGCCTCCAAGGACGAGAAGGCCGCGATCGCGGCCGCGATCGGCGCGTTCCGGTTCGGCACGGGCTTCGGCAAGACGCTGAGCAAGTTCCTGCGCGCGGGCATCGGCGTGCACCACGCCGGGATGCTGCCGAAGTACCGCCGCCTCGTGGAGCGGCTCACGCAGCGCGGCCTGCTCAAGGTGGTCTGCGGCACCGACACCCTCGGCGTGGGCATCAACGTGCCGATCCGCACCGTCCTCCTGACGTCGCTCGTGAAGTACGACGGCGAGCGCATGCGCCACCTCACCGCACGCGAGTTCCACCAGATCTCCGGCCGCGCCGGGCGCGCGGGCTTCGACACCGTGGGCGAGGTGCTCGTCATGGCGCCCGAGCACGTCATCGAGAACCGCAAGCTGCTCGCCAAGGCCGGGGACGACCCGAAGAAGCTCAAGAAGGTGGTGCGCAAGAAGGCGCCCGCCGGCGCCGTGAACTGGACGGACTCCACGTTCGAGCGGCTGCGCGACGCCGACCCCGAGCCCCTGACCAGCCAGTTCCACGTCAACCACGCCATGGTGCTCAACGTGCTGGCGCGGGACTCCGCGGGCTCGGACGGCGACCCCGTCGAGGCCATGCGCCACCTGCTCACCGCCAACCACGACACCGAGGCGCAGCAGGCGAAGCACGTGCGCCAGACGTTCCGCATCTACCGGTCGCTGCGCGTCGCGGGCGTGGTGGAGAAGATCCGCGTGCCCGACCCGTCGCGCCCGGCCGGGTACCGGCCCAGCGTGCGGCTCGTCGTCGACCTGCCGCGCGACTTCGCGCTCAACGCACCGCTGTCGCCGTTCGCGCTCGCGGCCATGGACCTCCTGGACACCGAGAGCCCGACGCACGTGCTCGACGTCGTCTCCGTCATCGAGGCGACCCTCGACGACCCGCGCCAGATCCTCTACGCCCAGCAGTCCAAGGCGAAGGGCGAGGCCGTCGCGGCGATGAAGGCCGAGGGCATGGAATACGAGGAGCGCATGGAGGCGCTCGAGGACGTCACGTGGCCGCGGCCGCTCGCGGACCTGCTCGAGCCCGCGTTCGCCACGTACAAGCGGTCGAACCCGTGGGTGGCCGACGCCGAGCTCGCGCCCAAGTCCGTGGTGCGCGACATGCTCGAGCAGGCCATGACGTTCGCCGAGCTGGTCAGCGTGTACGGGCTGGAGCGCACCGAGGGCGTCGTGCTGCGCTATCTCGCCGACGCCTACCGCGCGCTGCGCCAGGTGGTGCCGGAGGAGCACCGCACCGAGGAGGTGCAGGAGGTCGTCGAGTGGCTCGGCGAGCTGGTGCGCGGCGTCGACTCCTCGCTGCTGGACGAGTGGGAGCGGCTGCAGAACCCGGTCGACGACGACGCCGACCTCGTCGTCGAGGGCGAGCTCGCCGAGGCGGGCGCGGAGGCGCCCGCGCGGCCCGTCACCGGCAACCCGCGCGCGTTCCGCCGCCTCGTCCGCAACGCGACCTTCCGCCGCGTCGAGCTCGCTGCCCGCGAGGACTACGACGGGCTCGGGGCGCTCGACGGCGCGCACGGCTGGGACGGCGACGCCTGGGCCGCCGCGCTCGACCCCCTGTTCGAGGCGCAGGGCGACGACGCCGTCGGCATCGGCCCCGCCGCCCGCGCGGCCGGGCTGCTGACCATCCTCGAGCCGGGCGCCGAGCTGCCCGGCGGCGCGACCACGACCACCCGCGACGGCGTCGAGGTGGCCGAGGTGCCCGCCGGCACGTGGTGGGTGCGGCAGGTGCTCGACGACGCCGACGGCGACCACGACTGGGCGGTCACCGCCGTCGTCGACCTGGCGGCCAGCGACGAGGCCGGGGCCGTCGCGCTCACCGTGGTGGACGTCGGCCGGATCTGAGCGTCCGCGGGGGTTGCAAGCATCCGGGGTCGGTCGTGTGATCGATCCAGGGTGCCGCCCCCGGCGCCCCCGACGTCAGGAGTCCGCCATGGACACCACGACCATCGTCTGGATCGTCGTCGCCGTCGTCGTCGTGCTGCTGCTCGTGCTCGTCGCCGTGGCCCTCGCCCGCCGGTCGCGGGCCGCCGAGGAGCGCCGGCGCGAGGAACGGCGCGACGAGGCCGCAGAGCTGCGCCGGCAGGCGGAGCACGACCGGATCACGGTGCAGGAGCGCGAGGCGGCGTCCGCGAAGCTCGACGCCGAGGCCCGGATGTCCCAGGCCGAGGCCGACCAGAAGGCCGCCGAGGCGGCCCGGCTGCAGGAGGAGGCCCGGCGCCGCGACGCGAGCCTCGACGAGCATCGCGCCGACGTCGACGAGCGCCTGCGCCGCGCGGACGAGCTGGACCCCGACCGAGGGGACGCACCGGGTACGCCTGGGCGGCACGCTCCCGAGCACCGCGCGGACGGCCCGGCGGACGGGTCCGCCGACGTCCCTCGTCGTGACGAGGGCGACCGGCCGGTCTGAGCCCACCCCGCCTCAGCCGAGGTGCGCGAGCCCCTGGGCGAGGGTCGCGACGCCCCCGACGTACGCGAGCACGATCAGCCCGCGCCGGACCGCGACCGCGGGGACGCGCGGGGTGAGCCAGTCGCCGACGACGAGCCCCGCCACGATCGCGGCCAGGACGACGAGCCACTGCCAGGCGGAGAAGGGCGGGAAGGACGCGTCGGTGAGCGTGAGCTTGGCGACCAGCGCGGCGAGCGCGTTGGTCGCGAAGAACGGCTGCGCCGTCGCCGCGAAGCCGCGCGGGTCCCAGCCGCTGAGCACGGAGTAGATCGCCACGGGCGGGCCGCCGATGCCCGCGGCCACGCTCCCGACCCCGCTCGCGACGCCGGTCACGACCAGCGGGGCGCGCGCCTCGGGCCGGACGGGGTGGCGGCCGCCGCGGCGCAGGCGGGTCGTGACGACGGCAAGCGTCATCGCGACGACGACGAGGGCCCCGACGGCGACCTCGAGCGCCGCGCGGCTCGCGTCGCGCAGCAGCAGGGCGGCGGGGACCATGACGACCACCGACGTGACGGCGAGCCAGGCGTAGCGTCGCCAGTCCACGTCCCGCGCGACGCGTCCCAGGATGAGCGCGGACGCGATCGCGCCGGCCAGGTTCACGAACAGCACGCCCTCGAGCGGGCCCACCAGGAGCACGATGAACGGGCCGGCGACGAGCCCGAAGCCCATGCCCGTGACCCGTTGGAGTGCCCCTCCCACCAGGATCGCGAGGACGAGAAGGAGGAGCACCGCACCACCCTACTCAGGCACAATCGGCGGCGTGTCGAAGAAGAAGCCGCACGCCTCGCACGGGACGCCGGCCGTCGTCGCGCTGGACCGGGCCGGCGTCGCCTACGGGCTGCACACCTACGACCACGACCCGGCGTCGGACCTGAGCTACGGCCTGGAGGCGGCCGAGGCGCTCGGCGCCGACCCCGCGCAGGTCTTCAAGACGCTCCTGGCGGACGTCGACGGACGGCTCGTGGTCGGCATCGTGCCGGTGGACGGCAGCCTCGACCTCAAGGCGCTGGCCCGCGCCGTCGGCGGCAAGCGGGCCGCGATGGCGGACCCGGCGGCGGCGCAGCGCGCCACCGGTTACGTGGTGGGCGGCATCTCGCCGATCGGGCAGAAGCAGCGGCACGCGACCGTGCTCGACGAGTCCGCGACGGGCTTCGACGTCGTCTACGTGTCCGGCGGACGGCGCGGGCTGGACGTGTCGCTCGCCCCCGACGACCTGCTGCGCCTCACGGGCGGGACGGCGGCGCCGATCGGCCGCCCGTGAGGCCGGTCGCCGACGGGTCAGTGCTGGTACGTCGGGTACCGGGCGTCGCTGGGCACGATGTCCTTGCCGAGCGGCAGCAGCGAGACCGGGATCATCTTGAGGTTCGCGATCGCCAGCGGGATGCCGATGATCGTGATCGCCTGGGCGACCGCCGTCGTGATGTGCCCGATGGTGAGCCAGATGCCGGCGAAGACGATCCAGATGATGTTGCCCAGCACCGACCAGCCGCCGGCGCCCGGCTTGTCGACGACCGTGCGGCCGAACGGCCACAGCGCGTAGCCCGCGATGCGGAACGACGCGATGCCCCACGGGATCGCGACGATCGTGATGCAGCACAGGATGCCCGCCGCGGCGTAGCCGAGCGCGAGCCAGAAGCCGCCGAAGACGAGCCAGATGATGTTGAGCAGGGCTTTCACCCGACCATCCTCGCCCGCCGCGCGAGCGCGGCACCACCCGGGAACCCCCTGACGCGACCCTGGTCCGGCGCGACCCGCGTCGCGTCCCACGACCGCCGACGGCGTTCGTAGACTGGCCACCATGCCCACCGAGTGTCCCGGGATCCCCGCACGCCTGGCCGCCGTCCACGACCGCGTCGCGGCCGCCGCCCGCGCGGCGGGGCGCGACCCGCGCGAGGTCCGCGTGCTGCTGGCCACCAAGACGCAGGACGCCGCGACCGTGCTTGCGGGGGTGCGGGCCGCGCTGGACCTCGCCGCCGCGGAGGGCGACGACCGGCCGGTGCTGGTCGGCGAGAACCGGGTCCAGGAGCTGGTCGCGAAGGCGCCGGCCCTGGCGGACCTCGTCGCCGCGGGACGCGTCGAGGCGCACCTCATCGGTCACCTGCAGAAGAACAAGGTCAACCAGGTGCTCGGCGTCGCCGCCGCCGTCGACTCCGTGGACTCCCTCGCCCTCGCGCGCGCCCTGTCGGTGCGCTGTGAGCGCGACGGCCGCACCCTGGACGTGCTCGTGCAGGTCAACGTCTCCGGCGAGGAGAGCAAGTCCGGCGTCGCGCCCGACGACGCGGCGGCGCTCGCGCTCGACGTCGCGGCCCTGCCGGGGCTGCGCCTGACGGGGTTCATGACGATCGGCGCCCGCCTGGGCGAGCGTCGCGACGAGGCGCTCGTGCGGGCCGGCTTCGCCCGGCTGCGCGCGGTCCGCGACGCCGTGCTCGCCAGCGGGGCTCCGGGGACGGGCGACGCCCGCGAGCTCTCCATGGGCATGACCGGCGACCTCGAGCTCGCCGTCGCCGAGGGCGCGACCGTCGTCCGCGTCGGCACCGCCGTCTTCGGCGCCCGCCCCACCCCCGCGAGGTAGTACCCATCGCGCCGAGGTAGTACAGCTACCGCCGAGGTAGTACGAACCGGGCCGAGGTAGTACCGAGAATGCACGACTTGTCCATATTGCCTGGACTACCTCGCGCACTCAGGGACTACCTCACGAGAATTCGTACTACCTCGCGGGTTCGGGTACTACCTCGCGGGTTCCGGTACTACCTCGGCGGGGCGGCGCCGAGACGCCCGAGGGCTCCGCGGACGCCGTCTCCCCCGGCGAGCGCGCCGCGCGCCGCCGCGGCGTCCACCCCCGCCAGCAGCATGACCAGCGCGACCTGCACCTCCCCGCCGGCGTCGGCGAGCACAGGCGCGCAGACCTCCGGCGCGAGGCCGGTCGCCTGACTCAGCAGGCGCACGAGCCGGGCGCGGAGCTTGGCGTTGGACGCGCGGACGTCGACCATGAGGTTCGAGTACGTCTTGCCGAGCTGGATCATCGTGGCGGTCGAGAACGTGTTGAGCACGATCTTCTGCGCGGTGGCGGCCTTCATCCGGGTCGAGCCGGTCACGGCCTCGGGCCCCGTGTCGAGCAGGATCGCGACGTCCGCCCGGTCGGCCAGCGGCGCGGCCGGGTTGGCGCTGACGAGCGCGGTGCGCGCCCCGCGCTCGCGGGCCAGGTCGAGCGCCCCGCCCACGTACGG
This sequence comes from Isoptericola sp. NPDC019571, assembly GCF_044389385.1. Classification (NCBI taxonomy): domain Bacteria; kingdom Bacillati; phylum Actinomycetota; class Actinomycetes; order Micrococcales; family Promicromonosporaceae; genus Isoptericola; species Isoptericola sp. NPDC019571. The sequence goes on along the minus strand of NZ_JBIRXZ010000003.1, from coordinate 63,499 downwards.
GGTGCGGCCGCTGGCCGCGAGCCCGACGACGAGGTCGTGCGGGCCGACGTGGTCCAGGTCGCGCCGGCCGGCGTCGGCGTCGTCCTCCGCGCCCTCGACCGGGACGGTCATCGCGTCGGGACCGCCGGCGAGGTGCGCGTCGAACCACTCGGGGCCGACGCCGTAGGTCGGCAGCAGCTCGACGGCGTCCAGCACGCCGAGGCGGCCGGACGTGCCCGCACCCGCGTAGTGCACGCGCCCGCCGGCGCGGATCGCCTCGACCGCGAGCTCCACCGCCTGCGTGACCCGGAACCGCTCCGCGCGCACCACGCTGGCGACACCGGCGTCCTCGTCGAGGATGAGGCGGACCACGTCGGCCGGCGGGAGCAGGTCGATGTCGGTGGTGCGCGGGTTGCGCTCCTCCGTCGGCGAGACGAGCCGCGCGACGTCGAGCACGTCGTCCGGGGGGCCGGCGTCCGGAGGCACGGAGGGGTCGGGCACGGTCGCTCCGCTCATCGGGTGCTTCCTCTCGTCAGGTCGCGCGCAGTGGTCGGGAGGCTCGGTGCCGTGGTGAGCGCGAGGCGCCGCACCGGGGTGCGGACCGCCTCCACGGGCAGCGGCGTGGGGGGCGTGAGCGACCCCAGGACTACCGGCCGGCGGGCCCCGGTGGCCTGCCGCCGGTGCGGGCCGGGCGCGGTGCCGGGCACCCCGTGCACGCCGAGGAAGCCGAGCAGCGCGAAGAGGTACGCCTCCTTGCCGTCCGCCGGCAGCCCGAGGTCGTCCGCGGTCTCGAGGGCGGTGCCGGCCGGGAGCAGCGCCCGCAGGCGGTCGCGGAGCACAGGGTTGCGGGCCCCGCCGCCGGAGATCACGACCCGCTCGACGCCCCCGCCCGGCGCGTGGTCGGCGAGCGACCGCGCCACGGTGGTCGCGGTGAGCTCCGTGAGCGTGGCGACCAGGTCGGGGGTGCTGAGCCGGTCCGCTCGCACCCCCGCGGCGCCGAGCCGCGTCGTCACGTACTCGCCGTCGTAGAGCTCCCGGCCGGTGGACCGCGGCACGGGCAGCGCGTAGTACGGCTCGTCCAGCAGCGCGTCCAGCGCCTCGTGGTCCACGACGCCGCTGGCCGCGAGCTCCCCGTCGCGGTCGAACGGCTGCCCGGTGAGCCTCTGCACCGCGGCGTCCAGCAGGCAGTTGCCGGGCCCGGTGTCCCAGCCGAGCACCGGCTCGTCGTGCGCGCCGACGACGGTGACGTTGGCGATGCCGCCCACGTTGAGCGCCGCGGAATATCTCGTGCCGGTAGGCCCGTCGTGCCCGAGCCACAGCGCGTCCAGCACGCTCACGAGCGGCGCGCCCTGCCCGCCGGCGGCGACGTCGGCGACCCGGAAGTCGCTGACCACCGGTCGTCGGGTGCGCTCCGCGATCCAGGCCGGGTTGCCGAGCTGCAGCGTGCCGCGGGCACGACCCGCCACCACCCAGTGGTGCAGGGTCTGCCCGTGCGACGCCACGAGGTCCGCGTCGCCCCCCGCGAGGTCGTCAACGGCGCGCCGGGCGGCGGCGCCCAGCTCCTGCCCGACGAGCGTGTCGAGCTGGCACACCTCGCCCAGGTCCGCGGTGCCCGGCGGCAGGGCCGCGAGGATGCGCCGCCGCAGGTGGTCGGGCCAGGCGTACTCGGCGTGACCCAGCGGGCGCAGGGAGAGCGTGCCGTCGGGGCGCAGGTCGAGGTCGGCGGCCGCGGCGTCGATCGCGTCGACGCTGGTGCCGGACGAGATGCCTATGACGATCATCGCGCCACCTCCGGGGGTTCGGGGGCGAGCTCCCCGGCGAGGAGGGCCACGGCGGCCTCGGCGTTGGCCCGGCCGGTGCCGCAGGCCAGGACGGTCGCGGGCAGCCCGCCCGGGAGCTCGGCGAGCCACCGCTCCCCCGCGGCCGGCGCGCCCGTGTGCACGACGACGAGGTCCGGGCGCGCCCGCTGCAGCCGCGCCAGGCGCTCGTGCTCGTCGCCGCCGGGGACGGGTTCGCGGGTCACGACGACCAGCGGCCGCCCGGCCCCGGCGCGCTGCAGCGCGTCGACGGCGTCGTCGTCCGGGGCGGCGTGCACGACGGCGCCCGGCCAGCGGGCGGCGACGGCGCGCTGCACGTGCTGCGCGGTGCGCCCGGCCGCGTGGTCGAGCCGCAGCCGCAGGTCGACGACGTCGGGCGCTCCCGCGAGCGCCGGCGACGGACCGACGACGCGCACGGCCCGGCGCGCCGCCTCGGCCCCCACGGCCGCGAGCGCGGTGAGTGCCTCCTCGACCGGGGCCGGCATGGCGGCGGCCCGCCGGGCGCGCAGCCGGCGCACCAGGCAGGCGGTGCGTCGCCGGGACGCGGCGAGCCGGTCCAGGCTCACCCGCCCGGCGCCGACCGCGGCCACGAGGGCGTCGGCGGCGGAGCGGAACAGCGCCTCGTCGTCACGCCCGGTCGTCGTCCCCAGGCACAGCAGGTCCGCGCCGCCCTCGACCGCGCGCACCGCGGCCTCGCCGACGTCGGCGCCGTCGGACACGGCGCGCATGTCGAGGGCGTCGGTGACGATCGGCCCCTCGTGGCCGAGCTCGCGGGCGAGCGCCGCGACGCCGGGCTCGAGGGACGCCGGCGCGGGCCCGAGCGCGGGCACGACGACGTGCGCCGTCATGAGGGCGTCGGCCGCGGGACCCTCGTCGCCGGGGCCGCCCGCGAACGCCGCCGCGAACGGCACGAGGTCGCGGCCGCGCAGGGTCCGGGCGTCGGCCTCCACGACGGGCAGCGCGAGGTGCGAGTCGACGGTCGTGGAACCGTGCCCCGGGAAGTGCTTGGCGCACGTGCCGACGCCGCCGCGCTGCAGGCCCCGGGCGAATTCGACGCCGTGCCGCGCGACCGCCTCCGGGTCGGTGCCGAACGCCCGCACCCCGATGACCGGGTTGCCGGGCGTGTCGACGTCGAGCACGGGCGCGAGGTCGAGGTCGACACCCGCAGCCGCGAGCAGGCGGCCCAGCGCCACGCCCGCGGCCCCGGTGAGCCGCACGTCGTCCACCGCTCCGAGCGCCGCGGCGCCGGGCAGCGACGACCCGGTCGCGGCCTCGAGCCGTGACACGTCGCCGCCCTCCTCGTCGGTCGCGACGAGCAGGTCGGGCTCGGCGTCGTGCAGGCGTGTCGCGAGCGCGGCCGTCGTCGCCACGTCGGGCGTGTTGTGCGCGAACAGCACCACCCCGGCCAGCCCGTCGCGCGCGGCGTGGAGCAGCCAGGCGGGGGGCGTCGTCCCGGTGAAGCCGGGCAGCAGCACCCCGTGCACGGCCCGCCGGACGTCGTTCACCCCTTCACCGCCCCGGACGTCAGCCCGGACGCGAGCCGGCGCTGGACGACGATGAAGAAGATCATGACGGGCACGGTGATGATCGTCGAGGCCGCCATGATCGCGCCCCAGTCGTTCGAGTGCTGCCCGAAGAACGAGCGCAGCCCGATGGCCACCGTGTAGTTCTGCGTCTCGCCGCCGAGCAGCGTCATCGCGAAGACGAACTCGTTCCACGCCGTGATGAAGCTGAAGATGCTCGTGGCCACGAGGCCGGGCGCGACGAGCGGCAGCAGGATGGACCGGAACATGCGGCCCCAGGTGGCGCCGTCGAGGTAGGCGGCCTCCTCCAGCTCCACCGGCACGGCGGCGACGAAGCCGCGCAGCATCCAGATGCCGAAGGGCAGCGCGAGCGCCACGTACACCACGACCAGGCCGGTCAGCGTGCCGAGCAGGTCCAGGTTGCGCACCTGGACGAACAGCGGGATGACGAGCGCCTCGAGCGGGACCATCTGCACGATCAGCACGAGCATGAGCACCTGCGTGCGGAGCGTGAAGCGGAAGCGCGCCACCGCCACCGACGCCAGCAGGGCGAGCAGCGACGAGACGAGCACCGTCCCGAGCGCCACGAGCAGCGAGTTGCGCAGGAAGACGTCGAAGCCGCCGTCCGTGAGCACGAACTCGAAGTGCTCCAGCGTCGGGTCGGCGGGCACGAAGGACGACCCGCGCCCCGCCTTGCCGTCGAGCGCGCTGACGAGCATCCAGTAGGCCGGGAAGAGGGTGAACACCAGGAGCAGCGCGACGGCGACCCCCTTGCCCACCCGCGTCGCGGTCGTCGGCCGGCTCACAGCTCCTCCTCCTTCAGGATCGTGCGGACGTACACGACGGTGATGGCGAGCAGCAGCAGGGTCAGCAGCACCGCGATCGCGGCGCCGAAGCCGTACCGGTTCTGCCCGAACGACTCGGTGTACGACCAGACGCCCAGGTTGAGCACCTCGCGGTTGCTGCCGGCGCCGCCGGGCATGAGGTAGACCTGCGCGAAGACCTTGAAGTCCCAGATGGTCGACAGGATGATCACGACGGCGAAGATCTGCTTCAGCTGCGGCACGATCACCGAGAAGAACCGGCGCCACGGCCCGGCGCCGTCGATCTCCGCGGCCTCGAGCAGCTCCTTCGGCACGCCGAGCAGGCCCGCGAGCACGGTGATCGCGACGAACGGGAAGCCGTGGTGCACCACGTTGAGCAGCACGATCGCGTAGAACGACCAGCGGTCGGTGAACCAGTTGACGGGCGCGTCCTGCAGCCCGAGCGCCTGCAGCACGTGGTTGAACACGCCGCGGTCGGCGTCGAAGATCCAGACCCAGACGTACGTGCCGGTGACGGCGGGCATCGCCCAGGCCGCCATGATCGCGCTGGACACGATGGTGCGCCAGACGCGGCCGAGCGACGCGAGCAGCACGGCCACGGCGGTGCCGAAGACCACCGTGAACGACACCGACAGCACGGCGAAGACCACCGTGTTGGGCAGCACCACGGCCCACAGCTGCTCGGACGTGAACACCTCGACGTAGTTGGCGAGGCCGATCCAGTTCGGCTCGCCGGAGACGATCTCCCGCAGCCCGTAGTCCTGGAGGGAGAACAGCCCGACCCGCACCAGCGGCCACAGGAGCAGCACCGCCAGCACGAGCAGCGCGGGCGTCAGCAGCATCCACGGCCGCACCCGCGCCAGGAGCGACTTGCCGAGCGGGCGGCGCCCGCCGGGCCCGGGCTGCTGCCCGGGCCCGGCGGGGACCGCGACGGGGAGGGTGCTCGTCATGCGTCAGCTGCCACCGTTGAGCAGCGACGTCATCTCGTCGGCCGCCTTCGTGCTGGCGGTCGGCACGTCCTCGCTCCCGGAGAGGATCGACTGCATCATCGTGCTCGTCGTGAGCTTGGCCTGCACGGCCCCGAAGTTCGGCGAGACCGGCACGGACGCGCCACCCTCGACGAACTGCTGCGCGAACGGGGCCACGAGCGGGTCGGTGCTCTTCAACGTCTCGTCCAGGAGCGACTTCTGCCCCGGGAAGTAGCCGGCCTGCTCGCCCCACTTCGTGGCGAACTCACCGGTCGTCATGAGCTCCACGAACGCGAACGCCAGGTCCTTGTCCTCCGCCGTCTCGAACACGGACAGGTGCGAGCCGCCGAGGACCGACGGCGACATCCCGCCGTCCTTGCCCGGGATCGGGACGGCGGCGAACTTGCCGTCCATGTCCTTGTTCGCCTCGACGATGGCGCCCGGCGTCCAGGAGCCCATGATCGCCATGCCGACGTCGCCCTGCGCGAACGCGTCGAGCACGTCGGTCTCGCGCCAGGTGGTGGCGCCCGCCGACGAGTAGCCGTCCGCGGCGAGCCCGGTCCAGAAGCTCAGGCCCTCCTGCGCCTCGGGGCTGTCGAGCCCGGACGTCCAGGTGTCGCCGTCGAGCGTCGCGACCTCGCCTCCGGCGCCCCACACCCACGGGTACACCGTGAACTCGGCGTCGCCCGGCACCGCGATCGCGGTCTTCTTCGGGAACTTCTCCTTGATGGCCTTGGCCGCCGACTCGATCTCCGCCCAGGTCGTGGGCGGCTCGACGCCGGCCTCCTCGAAGATCTCCGTGTTGTACACGAGCGAGCGGACGCCGGCGTACCAGGGCATGCCGTACAGCTGCCCGTCGTAGGTGCCGGCCTCGACGAGACCGTCCACCAGGTCGTCGCCCAGGCCGGCCTCCGCCACGTAGTCGTCGAGCGGCGCGAGCGCGCCGGCGTCGGCGAACTCAGGCGTCCAGGTGGTGCCGGTCTCCGCGACGTCGGGCGTGGTCTGGCCCGCGATCGACGTGACGAACCGGTCGTGGGCGTCCGCCCACTCGACGAACTCGACGTTCAGCTCCGCGCCCGTCTCCTCCGTGAACGCGGTGCCGACCTCGTCGAAGAAGGCGTCGGCGCTGGGGTTCGTGCCCTGCATGATCCAGACGTCGAGGGTCTTGCCCTCGCCGTCGACCGTCCCGTCGCCGCCGCCGTCCCCGGAGCCGCCGCTGCCGCACGCGGCGACGCCGAGCGCCACCAGCGCCGCGGTGGCCACGGCCCCCACGTTCCTGCGGGTCCACATGTCTCGACGCATCGTCGTCCTCCCCCGGCGGCCGCTGGGCCGCCCTCCGTGGTGCGCGGCGCCGCCGTTGTCGCGGTCGCGCGCCGTTCTCGCGGTCATGTCCTGCCGACGTCCTCGTCGTCCGGCGTGACGTCGTCGTCTCGCTTGTCGTGCTGATCGCCGTGGTGATCGCGAGCGCCGCCCCGGCTTGAAAGGAAGTTCCGGGGCATCGCTCCACGAGGAAGATAACTGACCGGCCGGGGATAACGAAAGCCCCCGCACCAATGCGTGCCAGGACGGTGACCTCTCGGCGCGTCGCGGTCGGTGCGGGGGCGGCGCGCGGGCTGCGCGCGGGATCGCTCAGGGCACGCGGTTGATCCAGGCCGGGTCGGCGAACTTCGTCCGGACCAGCTCCTCGGCGCGGTCCAGCTCGTCGGGACGCAGCGCGGAGTCCACGGTCCGGTGGTGGGCCTTGAAGTGCGCCTCGAACGCGTCGACGATCTCGTCGCGCGACATGCCGGTCTGCGAGCGCAGCGGGTCCACCCGCTTGTTGGCGCTGGTGGTGCCCTTGTCGGAGAGCTTCTCGCGGCCGATGCGCAGCACCTCGAGCATCTTGGCGTTGTCGATGTCGTACGCCATCGTCATGTGGTGCAGCACGGCGCCGCCGGCCAGGCGCTTCTGCGCCGAGCCCGCGAGCTTGCCCGCGGGCGACGCGACGTCGTTCATGCCGGAGAAGTACGCCTCGACGCCGACGTCGTGCAGCGCGCCCAGCACCCACGAGTCGAGGAACGCGTACGACTGCTCGAACGACAGGCCGTCGACGAGCGACGCCGGCACGACCAGCGAGAACGTCACGCAGTTGCCGGCCTCCATGAACATGGCGCCGCCGCCGGAGATGCGGCGCACCACTGTGACGTCGTGCTCGCGCACGCCCGCCGGGTCCACCTCGTTCCGCAGCGACTGGAACGACCCGATGAAGACGGCGCGCTCGTTCCAGTCCCAGAACCGCAGCGTGGGCCCGCGGCGCCCCTCGGCCAGCTCCTCGGTGAGCACCTGGTCCAGGGCGGCGAGCGTCGCGGGGGGCAGTGGGCCGGGGCGCAGCACCTCGAAGGTGTGGTCGTCCCACGTCGTGGCCAGCCCCAGCGCGCGGCGGACCGCGACCGCGACGGCCCAGGCGTCGAAGCCCACCATCGTCACGCTGCCGGTCACGCGGCCGTCCTGCTCGGCGACGCGCAGCCCGTCGTCGACGGCGCGCGCGAGCTCGCTCGTCGACGTCTCGCGCGGCAGCCCGACGAGGGCGGAGTCGATGACCTCGAGGGCGTCGTCCGGCTCGAGGAAGAAGTCGCCGCTGAGCCTGACGTCGGCGAGCAACCCGTCCCGCACGTCGAGGTCGACCGTCACGAGCTTGCCACCGGGAACCTTGTACTCACCATGCACGTCTCCACGGTAGCGGGGCCGGGACGCATCGTGGGTGAGATTCTTTTTGTGAGGTGCCCAGCCTGAGAAAATCGCTGCCACACTGGGTCCCGTGACCGGCCCGGACGTCTCCCTCGTGCCCGAGCACGTCGTCGCCGTGGACGTCGGCGGCAGCGGCGCCCGCCTCGTCGCCGTGCCCGCGCGCGGCACCGACGACACCGACGGTACCGCTGGCCCCGGCGGCACCCCGATCACGCTCACCGGCCGCCCGGTCCGCATCACCGCCTCCGGGAGCGACGCGGCCGACGTCGTCGCCGAGCTGGTGGACACCCTCGCCGTGCGGCAGCCGGGACTGCGCGTCGCCGCGGCCGCCGTGTCGGTCACCGGCCTCCCGTCGCTCGTCCCCGACCCCGGCGCCCTGCACGAGGTGCTGCAGGCCGCGGGCGCCCCGGCCACGGCGGTCGCCGCGGACGCGCTCGCCGCGCACCTCGGCGCCCTCGGCGGCCGGCCCGGCGCCGTCGCCGCGGTCGGCACGGGCGCGATCGTCCTCGCCACCGACCTGCGGCGCCGGTGGCACCGCGCGGACGGCTGGGGCCACCTGCTCGGCGACCTCGGCTCCGGGTCGTGGATCGGCGCGCACGGCCTGCGGGCCGCCGTCGCCACCCACGACGGGCGCCCGGGGCCCGCCTCCCCCACGCTGCTCGCCGCCGCGCTCGAGCGCTTCGGCCCGGTCGACGGCTGGCCCGCCGCGCTGTACGGGCGCCCCGACCGCGCGCACGTCCTCGCGTCCTTCACGCCGGCCGTCGCCGACGCCGCCGCCGCGGGCGACCTCGTCGCGAGCGGCATCCTGCACGACGCCGGGACCCACCTCGCGGAGAGCCTCGCCGCCGCGCTGCGCCCCGGGATCCCGCCGCTCGCGGCGGTCACGGGCGGCGTCCTGCAGATCGGCGCCCCCGTGACCACGCCGCTCAGGGCCCGCCTGTCCGCCCTGCGTCCCGACGTGCGGCTCGTCCCCGCCGACGGGAGCCCTCTCGACGGCGCGCTGCGCCTCGCCCGGTCCCTCGTCGACCCCCGCGACGGCGAGCTCGTGGAACCGCACGACACCTGGCTCACGGTCCGGGAACCCACCCACCCGTCTCCGGCGTCCGCCGGGAAGGAGATCCGCGCATGAACGGTGACGTCCTCGTCCGGCTCCGCCAGGCGCTGCCCACGCTGCGCCCCGCGGAGGCGCGGATCGCCGCGGTCGTGCTCGACGACCCGCCCGGCGTCGTCGGCGCCACCATCACCGAGCTCGCCGCCCGCGCGGGGACCTCGCAGGCGACGGTCGTCCGGTTCTGCCGCGCCGTCGGCTACGCCGGCTACCCCGAGTTCCGCATCGACCTCGCGCAGGCCACGAGCCGGCGCGCCGTCGAGCTGGAGCGCTCCGGCATCGCCGAGGGCGAGATCAACCGGACCGACACCGCCACCGACGTCGTCTCCAAGATCGCCTTCCACGAGGCGCGGACGATCGAGGAGACGGCGCGCATGCTCGACCTCGACGCCCTGGAGCACGCCGTCGAAGCCGTGGCCTCCGCGCCCCGCGTGGACGTCTACGGCGCCGGGTCGAGCGGCCTCACGGCGCAGGACCTCGGCCAGAAGCTCACCCGCATCGGCATCGCCTGCTTCGCGCCCGTGGACCTGCACGGCCAGCTCCAGTCCGCGGCGCTCCTGGGCGAGGGCTGCGTGGCCGTCGCTGTCTCGCACACGGGCACCACCGTGGAGACCGTGCAGGCGCTCACGCTGGCACGCGACGCGGGCGCCACCACCGTGGCCGTCACGAACTTCCCGGCCTCACCCCTGGCGGAGCTCGCCGACGTCGTCCTCGCGACGACGGCGCGCGAGACCCAGTTCCGTTCGGGCGCCATGTCGAGCCGCATCGCCCAGCTCGCCGTCGTCGACTTCCTCTTCGTGCGCGTGGCGCAGCGCCGCTACGACCGGACCACGGCCGCCCTCAAGGCGACGTACGAGGCCGTCCGGCCGCACCGCCTGACGAACGGCCGCCCTCCGCGGTAGCCCCGCTCAGCGCGGTTCCACGCCCCCGTGCACGAGGCCGTAGACGTACGCGTCGATGAGCGACTCCCACGCGGCCTCGATGACGTTCGGGCCCACGCCCACCGTCGACCAGGAGTGCTGCCCGTCCGTGGTCTCGACCAGCACGCGCGTCGTGGCGTCGGTGCCCTGCTGCGCGTCGAGGATGCGCACCTTGAAGTCGATGAGCTCGAACTTCTCCATCTGCGGGTACACGCGCGTCAGCGCGCTGCGCAGCGCCTGGTCGAGCGCGTTCACGGGGCCGTTGCCCTCGCCGGTCGCGACCACGCGCTCGCCGCCCGCGTGCAGCTTCACCGTCGCCTCGGCGACCGCGTCGGCCTCCCGGCTCGACGCGTCGTGCCCGGGCCCGCCGGCGACGGTCTCGACGATGGTCCGCCAGCTCTCGACGCGGAAGTACGTCTGCCGGGTTCCGGTGAGCTCCTCCCGCAGCAGCAGCTCGAACGACGCGTCGGCGGCGTCGAACGTGTAGCCCTGCGCCTCGGCGTCCTTGACCCGCGTCGTGACGCGGGTGAGCAGCTCGGCCTGGCCGCTGAGGTCGTAGCCCAGCTCGCGGCCCTTGAGCTCGATCGACGCACGCCCGGCCATGTCGGACACGAGCATGCGCATGTCGTTGCCGACGGCGGTGGGGTCGATGTGCTGGTACAGGTCGGGGTCGACCTTGATCGCGCTCGCGTGAAGGCCCGCCTTGTGGGCGAAGGCGCTCGCCCCCACGTAGGGCTGGCGGGCGTACGGGGAGATGTTGGTGATCTCGGCGACCGCGTGCGCGATGCGGGTCGCGTCCTCGAGCCCCTCCCCGGCGAGGGTGCGCAGGCCGTGCTTGAGCTCGAGGTTCGCGACGACGGTGACGAGGTCCACGTTGCCCGTGCGCTCGCCGTAGCCGTTGACCGTGCCCTGCACGTGCCACGCGCCGGCGGCCACCGCCGCGAGCGTGTTCGCGACGGCGCAGCCCGAGTCGTTGTGGGCGTGCATGCCGAGCAGCCGGTCCCCCGCGACGGCGTCATGCCCGTGCGGCAGGCCCAGGGACTCCCGCACCTCGGTCACGACGTCGGTCACCCAGTGCGGCAGCATGCCGCCGTTCGTGTCGCACAGCGTGACCACCTCGGCGCCCGCCTCGAACGCCGCCTCCGCCGCCGCCCGGGACCACACCGGGTCGAACCGGTAGCCGTCGAAGAAGTGCTCGGCGTCCACCACGACGCGGCGGCCCTCTCCCACGAGGAACGCCACCGTGTCCGCGATCATCGCGAGGCCCTCGTCGGGAGTGGTGCGCAGCGCCCGCTCCACGTGCCGCACGTCCGACTTCGCCACCAGCGTCACCACCGGCGCCTCGGAGTCGAGCAGGGCCCGCACCTGCGGGTCGTCCCACGCGCGGGTGCCCGCCTTGCGGGTGGCGCCGAACGCCGCGAGCACGGCGTTCCTCAGCTCCAGCTCCTTCGCCGCCCGGCGGAAGAACTCGGTGTCCTTGGGCACGGCGCCCGGCCAACCGCCCTCGATGAAGCCGACCCCCAGCTCGTCCAGCAGCGGCGCGATGGCCAGCTTGTCCGCCACGGAGAGGTTCATGCCCTCCTGCTGCGCGCCGTCGCGCAGGGTGGTGTCGTACACGTGGAACGGGGTGGCGGTCATGCGGGACTCCCCACGTCGAGAAGCTCTGGGCGTTCTGGTCAACAAAAAAGACCCCCCGGGGTACGGAAGGTCTGCGCGTCCGGCGGGTGTGCCGGACGCGCTACCGAATGATGAGCGAGCGACGCTGGTGCGCGAGGCGTGTCATGGGCCACATGGTGCCACACCCGCGGGCAGGCCGGACAGGCCGTCCACGGCGTGGCACGGGACGTCCCGCCCGTGCGACCGCACCCGGGGTGTGGTCGGCTGGCACCGTCACCGAGGGCAGGAGGCAGAACCGATGACCGACACGCGGCCCCCAGGCGGCCCGACGAACCCGGGCGACCCGACGACGTGGACGCCCGGCATGACCCCAGGCGGCGTCACGCCGCCCCCGTCCGTGGTGCCCACGGCGGAGCCCGCGGACGCCTGGGACGCGCCGGCGCCGACGTCCCGCGGGCTGCTCGAGCTGGACCGCGGCCGCTTCTGGTCCGGCGCCGCCGTGACCGTCGTGGTCTGCGCCGTCCTGGGGCTCGCGGCGTCGGTGGTCTTCGACAGCGCGTTCGACGTCGGGCTGCTCGGCCCGTCCCGCCTGGTGCCCGGCGCCCCCGGGCTGGCGTGGGCGCTGACCGGTGCCCTGTTCGCCCTGCTCGCGGCCGTGGTGCTCCAGGCGCTCGTGCGCGTCGTGCCGCGGCCGCGGATGTTCTTCGGCTGGCTGGTCGCGCTGGTCACCGTGATCCTCGCCGCCCTCGCGTTCACGGGCCCCGGCGACGCGGCCTCGGCGCTCGTGACCGCCCTCGTGTGGATCGTCGTGGGCGTCGCCGTCTCGGCGATGCTCAACGGCGTGCTCGGCCGGACTCTCGTGCGGCCTCAGCCGCCCAGGTGACCTCGCGCTCGGGGGCGTCGGCCGCGGCAAGATCGAGCAGCGCGGCGGCCTCCGCCTCCACCTCGGTCCGGTGGTGCGCCCAGGCGTCGCCGGTGAAGGGCTCGACGTGCACGGTGGCACGGCGGGCGTCGACGTCCAGGGTCCACGTGCCGGCCACGCGGCCGTCCACCCAGAGGGTGGGGAGCACGTCCGCGTTGCGCCGGTAGACGAGCCCCGCGTGCTCGGCGTCGACGATCCGTGACCGCTCGTCCAGCGCCACGAGCAGCTGGTCCCAGCGCGGCAGGAGCCGCACCGGCGCGGGCACGTCCCCGGGCACGATCTCGGCGTCGGCCAGGTCGACCAGCTCGCGGCCGTCGGGCGCGGCGTACGTCCGCACCTCCAGGAGCGCGAGTGCACGCTTCAGCGCCCCGACGCCGCGGATGCCGACGCCTCGGGCGACGTCGCGGGCGGACGCCGGCCCGAAGGCCCGCAGGTACTTCGCGACGACGCGGGCCCGCGCCTCGTCCGGGGCGGTCTCGGGCAGCGGGTGCGGCACGCGGTCGGCGAGCCAGCGCGCGCCGTCCTGGTAGCGCGCCGCGACGTGGGAGCCCCACAGCCCGCTCGGCGGCACGTGCACGAGGCCGCCGCCCGCGCTCGCGAGCCGCCACCACGCGCGGCTCACGCCGCCCGGGATCGCCGCGACGGCGTCGACCCCGGGGTACTGGTCGGCGGCGAACGCCTCCACCTCGTCCAGCGTGCGGGGCTCGGCGCAGTACGCGCGCACGGCGGCGTTGAGGCCCACGAGGTCGACGCCCGCCCGCCGGGCGCTCGCACGCCACGCCGCCAGCCGCTGCTCCGCGGAGACGGCGTCGAGCAGCGGCCAGTCCGCGCTGGGCACCACGTGCAGCGTGGACCGCATGACGGTCGCCTTCACGACCTCGCCGTCGGTCAGGGCCTCCTCGAGCACCCCGATCGTCTGCCCGGAGCGTCGCGCCCACAGGGCGATGTACGGCATGTCGGCGTGCTGCGCCTGCAGGCCGCCCACCCGCCCGACGACGGCGGGGACGTCGTCGTCGGAGCGGGTGAGCAGCTGCTGGCGCGCGAGCGTGGTCCGGTTGAGCGCGTCCGCCGTGATCGGGGTGGTGGGCATCGCGCGGGGGACCTCCCTGTCTGATCAGGCGAGCCGGCGCATCCAGCCGTGCCGGTCCGCGGCCCGACCGTACTGGATGTCGGTGAGCTCCTCGCGGATCGCCATGGTGAGCTCGCCGGGCTCGCCGCCCGAGACCTGCAGGTCGAACTCGTCGCCCGCGAGGCGGCCGACGGGGGTGATGACCGCCGCCGTGCCGCAGGCGAAGATCTCCCGCACGGTGCCGTCCCGGAGGCCGGTGACGACCTCGTTGAGCGGGATGCGCCGCTCCACGGCCTGGTGCCCGCGGTCGGCGGCGAGCTGCAGGATGGACGAGCGCGTGACGCCCTCGAGGAAGGTGCCGGTGAGCTCCGGCGTGTGCACCGAGCCGTCGGCCATGACGACGAAGACGTTCATGCCGCCCAGCTCCTCGAGCGACGTGTTCGTCACGGCGTCGAGGTAGCAGACCTGGTCGAAGCCCTTCTCCCCGGCGAGCCGCTGCGGCAGGAGGCTCGCCGCGTAGTTGCCGCCGTACTTCGCGTCGCCCGTCCCGCCGGGGCCGGAGCGGTGGTAGTGCTCGTCGATCCAGATCGACACCGGCTTCACGCCGCCCGCGAAGTACGGGCCGACGGGCGAGGCGATGACCAGGTACTCGGCCTCGTTCGTGGGACGCACCCCGAGGAACGCCTCCGACGCGAACGTGAAGGGCCGCAGGTAGAGGCTGAAGTCCTCACCGGACGGCACCCAGTCGATGTCGGTGCGCACCAGCGCCGCGATCGAGCCGATGAAGTCGTCCACCGACAACGCGGGCAGCGCCATGCGGTGCGCCGAGCGCGCGAACCGGGCCGCGTTGGCGTCGGGACGGAACGTCCAGACGGAGCCGTCCGCGTGCCGGTACGCCTTCATCCCCTCGAAGATCTCCTGCGCGTAGTGCAGGACGGCGGTCGCGGGGTCGATCTGCAGCGGCCCGTACTTCTCGACGCGACGGTCGAGCCACCCGTCACCCTGACGCCAGCTGACGCGCGCCATGTGGTCCGTGAACACGGTGCCGAACTTCGGGGACCGCAGAGCGGCCTCGCGCTCGGCGTCCGGGGTGGGTGAGTCCGTGGCGCGCACGTCGAACAGGGCGACGAGGTCCTCGAGCTCGGCCGGGAGGATGCCCGACCCGCCGGTGCTCGGCGTAGCGCTCGCGGCGGACGGAGAGGTGCTGGAAGTGGTCATGATCGGGGGCCTTTCACCGGGTGACCCCTGTAGTTTTCCACGACCGTGCACCTCGTGGGCACCGGCGTCGCTCCGACCACAGCGGCCACCCGGACAGAAGTGGATGTCGGGTGGTCGACAGGGGATGACGGCCGGGGCGGGCGGTGGCTCGGACGACACGTCCGACGGCGCGGCGCGGGTGGCGCCGCGCCGTCCGGATGACGACGGTGGGGCTGTCGTCAGCCGTTGACGCGTGCGGCGAGGTCGCGCCCGACCTCGGCCGTCGTGCGTACTCGGTCGCCGCGCTCGACGAGGTCGGCCGCGACGGCCGCCTCCACGCGCTTGCTCTCCTCGGCGAGGCCGAGGTGGTCGAGCAGCAGCGAGACCGACAGGACCGTGGCGGTCGGGTCGGCCTTGCCCTGGCCCGCGATGTCCGGGGCCGAGCCGTGCACCGGCTCGAACATGGACGGCGCGGTGCGGTCGGGGTTGATGTTCGCCGACGCGGCGAGGCCGATACCGCCGGTGATGGCGGCGGCCTGGTCCGTGAGGATGTCGCCGAACAGGTTGTCGGTGACGATCACGTCGAACCGCGACGGGTTCGTCGTGAGGAAGATCGTGGCGGCGTCCACGTGCAGGTAGTCCGTGGTGACGTCGGGGAAGTCGGCGTTGACGGCCTCGACGGTACGGCGCCACAGGTGGCCGGCGTGCACCAGCACGTTGTGCTTGTGCACCAGCGTGAGGTGCTTGCGCGGGCGTGCCTGAGCACGGGCGAAGGCGTCGCGCACGACGCGCTCCACGCCGAACGCGGTGTTGACCGACACCTCGGTCGCGATCTCGTGGGGGGTGCCGACGCGCAGCGCTCCGCCGTTGCCCACGTACGGACCCTCGGTGCCCTCGCGCACGACGACGAAGTCGACGTCGCCGGGGTTGGCCAGCGGGCTGGTGACCCCGGGGTACAGCTTGCCGGGGCGCAGGTTCACGTAGTGGTCCAGCGAGAAGCGGAGCTTGAGCAGCAGGCCGCGCTCGAGCACGCCCGACGGCACGCTCGGGTCGCCGATGGCGCCCAGCAGGATCGCGTCGTGCTGCTTGATGGCCTCGAGGTCGGCGTCCGTGAGCGTCTCGCCGGTCGCGTGCCAGCGGCGCGCGCCCAGGTCGAACTCGGTGGTGGAGATCTTCACGTCCGAGCCGGCCACGGCCGCCTCGAGGACCGCCAGGCCCTGCTCCACGACTTCCGTGCCGATGCCGTCGCCGGCCACCACTGCCAGGTCGATGCTCCGCGTCATGGGCCGAGCCTATGCCCCTCGGGTCATGATGCGGACACAGATCTCATTCCTCGGACGTGCCGGCCGATGGTCTCGGGGGCAGAGCACGGCCGCGCGCGCACTGGGCGACCGGGCGACCTCCCACAAGGCCGACGCCACGTCACGGGAGGGCACGGCGGACGCGTGGCCGAACGTGGGCGCGGGGTGCGTCGGCCCGTCAGCGCACGCAGCGGACGTCCGCGAGCCCCGACCACGCGTCGACGTCGCGCGCGCCGTCAGGACGGAACCCGTTGCGACCGTAGAAGCGCCGCGCCCGCGGATTGTCCTCGACGACCCAGAGCTGCGCGGGCGTCCCGGGCGGCAGCACGGCGTCGAGCAGCGCCTGGCCGACGCCGGTCCCGTGGTGCGCGGCCAGCACGTAGAGCAGCCAGAGCTCCCGGTCCCGGACCGGCGGATGATCTCCGATCCGCCGCCCGGCGCTCGCGAACGCGACCCCGACGACCCGGCCGCACTCCTCCGCCACGGTGACGGTCAGCTCGCCGGCGAGCCAAAGCCGCCAGGTGGCCGTGCGCCGCTCGAGGGTGTCGGACTCCCAGTGCGCCGCCGGGAGCAGCGCGGAGTACGTCTCCACCCATGAGGTGTGGTGCACGAACGCGCACCCGGGCGCGTCGTCGGCGACGGCAGGTCGGATGGCGAACGACGTCGGCGGCACGGCGGGCATCGCCCCATCCTGCCGTTCCGGCCGGCACGATCGCGCCGACATGGCGACACCTCCTCGCCGCTCTCGTGTCGGCGACGCTGATCGTCCACAGGTGCGGGCGAGGCCTAGAACAGGTGTTCGAAGGTCGGTAGGGTCGGGGCATGACGACGACGCTCCCCGCCCCCGCGACCAGCACCCTTTCCGGCGTGCGCGTCGGCGCGAGCGCTGGCCTGCGCGTGGCGGCGGACCGGCTCGCCGCGATGCCACGGTCGTGGACCCCGTCGATCGGCGAGCTGCTCGCGGAGGAGTCACGACGGCACGACACCGACCGGCACGAGACCGAGCCCCCGCAGTCGTCGACTGACCGCCCGCCGCTGACAGGGCGACCGACGCTGGCACACCTCGACCGCGTGCTGGACGCGCTCGCCGCCAACGACACCCAGGTCGCAGCGCTGCACGCCGAGCGTGCCGTCCTGCTCGCACGGGCCGCCGGCCTGGCCGAGGCGCTGGAGACCGACCTGCTTGACCACGACGACCCCACCGCCAGGCGCGCCCCCTCGGCCCGCCGGCTCGAGCTCGCCCACCGCGCCCTGACCGCCGAGATCGCCACCGCACTCCGGATCGGGGAGCACACCGCGGGCACCCTCACCGACCACGCCGTCACCCTGAGCAGCAAGGCTCCCGCGACCCTGGCCGCCCTGCACGAGGGCCGGCTGTCGTGGGGGCACGCCACCGCCATCACCACGCACCTCACCGACCTGAGCCCCGAGGAATCCGCAGCCGTGGAACGGTCCGTCCTGGCCACGATCCTCGACCGCGACACCGGCCTTGTCACGTGCACACCCACGCAGACCGGACGCCGCGCACGCCGAGCCCGCGAGACGGCCCACCCCACTCCCGCCGATGTCCGCCACGCCGAAGCCACCCAGCACCGCGCCGTCTGGCTCGACGACGGCCACGACGGCATGGCCTGGCTCACCGCCCACCTGCCCGCACCCTTGGCCCACGCCGCCTACGACCGCCTCACTCGCACCGCCGGGCACCTCGCCACCAGCAGCGGGAGCAACGGCAGCCGCAGCGGCAGCGTCGTGAGCAGCGGCGAACGACGCACCCTCGCCCAAGCCCGCGCCGACGCCCTCGCCGCCCTCCTTCTGGACGACGGCACCCTCGATCACAGCGTGCCCACGAGCACGGATCCTGGCGACGAGAGGGACGAGACGCACGACCCGGACGAGGCACTCGGCGTCGAGCCCGTCACCGCGCTGCTGCACACGCGGTCCACACTGGCGACCCTGGCCCGCTCGATCCGCCCCCAGCTCACCGTCACCGTCCCGGTCCTGACCCTGCTCGGCCTCACCGACGCCCCCGCCACCATGAACGGCCACGTCCCTATCGACCCGGACACGGCCCGTCGGCTCACCGCCCTGGCGCCCTCGCTCCGACGCGTCCTCACCGACCCAGAGACCGGCACCGTCCTGTCCGTCGGGCGCACCGCCTACGCCGTCCCCGCCGACCTCAAGGCCCTGGTCCGCGCACGCGACACCACCTGCCGGTTCCCCGGCTGCACCCACCCCGCGACCCAGTCCGACCTCGACCACACCCAGGCATGGGCCGGCGGCGGCGCCACCACCGCCACCAACCTGGCCGCGCTGTGCCGTCGACACCACACGATGAAGCACCAGACCGCGTGGCAGGTCACGCAGCGACAGACCACCGGCTGGGGCGGGACTCTCGAATGGACTTCCCCCACCGGGCGGCGATACGAGACCCGAGCCGAACTCGTCGAGACCACCAGGCACCGGCACCCGCCGCGCGGGCATGAACCACTCGGTCAGGGCCTCGATGACCCGGTCGACATGGCGCGCGACATGCCGCACGACCACCAACACGACCGTCCGGACCACTGGCGCGCCGGCGACCCGCCGTTCTGACCGCGAGGTTCTGACCGGGAAGGTTTCCGCGGCGTCAGGCGCGGTAGAGCACCTTGAACCGCTCGCAGACCACGGGCATGGTCGGGTCGAACTCCCGACCGATCTGCGGGAGCGTGCGGCGCCAGTAGCGCTCGTGCCCGTCGCGCCAGTCCGCCAGGGTGCGATCGCCCTCGCCCTCGGCGGCGGCGTGCTCGGCGGTCACCTCGTCGAACGGGACCGTCTCGACCTCTGTCGTCCTGATGAGGAGGCGGGGCGCACCGGCGCCGTCGAGCACGATCGACAGGTCGCCCTTGCGCGGCAGCGGCTCGTCGGCGGCCTCGTACTCCCAGACCGCGGCGGCGGTGCCTGTCTTCACGCCGTCGAGCACCAGTCCGAGCAGCTCGTCGGCCAGCTCCGCCGAGTCGCCGAACGACCACGCGGGCGGCGGCACCACGTTCTCGGAGCGCTCCCCCACGGCTCCCCCGTGGCTCGTGCGGCCGGCGCTCGGGCGCGCGACGTCCCAGAACTGCGTGATGCTGTCGGCCTGCTCGGGATCCAGCCCAGGGTTCGCGTCGTCGCTCATGGGGTCCATCCTGCCAGGATGGCCAGCATGGACACCCGCGTCGCCGCCTACGCCCTGGTCGTCGAGGGCGACCGCATCCTCCTCCCCCACTGGTCCAGCGACGTCGGAGCGGGCTGGACCATGCCCGGGGGCGGCATCGACCCCGGCGAGCACCCGGAGGATGCAGCCGTCCGCGAGCTGCGAGAGGAGACCGGGTACGACGTCGCGCTCGACGGCCTGCTCGGCGTCGACAGCATCGTGATCCCGCCCGAGGACCGCGTCGTCGTGGACGGCACCGACCACACGGTGGCGGTACAAGGCATCCGCATCGTCTATCGCGCGCACGTCGTCGGCGGCGAGCTCACCAGGGAGTCCGACGGCACGACCGACGCCGTCGCGTGGCACCGGTTGTCCGACGTGGACGCGCTCGACCGCGTGGGGCTCGTCGACGTCGTCCGGGGGTGGGCGGGGCTGCTCGACTGACCGGTACTACCTCGCCGTTCCTCGTACTACCTCGGCGCGGTTCGTACTACCTCGGCACGCCCCGGACTACCTCGCCTGGGCCCGGACGCACGTGCGGCCGCCGCCCCCGGGTGGGGGACGACGGCCGCGCGCGTCGCTGCTGACGGTGTGGGTCAGCGAGCGGCGCTGCCCTCCGTGTAGTCGGAGTCAGCGGGCTTGATCCACGAGAACATCTTCCGGAGCTCACGACCGGTGGTCTCGATCGGGTGCGCCTCGCCCTTCTCGCGCAGCGCGGTGAACTCGGGCGCGCCCGCGTCCTGGTCCGCGATGAAGCGCTCGGCGAAGGCGCCGTTCTGGATGTCCGCGAGGACGGCCTTCATGTTCTCCTTGACGCGCGGGTCGATGACGCGCGGGCCGGAGACGTAGTCGCCGTACTCGGCCGTGTCGGAGACCGACCAGCGCTGCTTGGCGATGCCACCCTCGACCATGAGGTCGACGATCAGCTTCAGCTCGTGCAGCACCTCGAAGTACGCGACCTCGGGCTGGTAGCCCGCCTCGGTCAGCGTCTCGAAGCCGTACTGGACCAGCTGCGAGGCACCGCCGCACAGCACGGCCTGCTCGCCGAACAGGTCGGTCTCGGTCTCCTCGGTAAAGGTGGTCTTGATGCCGCCGGCGCGCAGGCCGCCGATGCCCTTCGCGTAGGACAGGGCCAGCTCCCAGGCGGAGCCCGACGCGTCCTGCTCGACGGCGACGATCACCGGCACGCCGCGGCCGTCGACGTACTCGCGGCGCACGAGGTGACCCGGGCCCTTGGGGGCGACCATGAGCACGTCGTGGCCGGCCTCGGGCTTGATGTAGCCGAAGCGGATGTTGAAGCCGTGCCCGAAGACGAGCGCCGCGCCCTCGTTGAGGTTCGGGGCGATCTCGTCGCGGTACACGTGCCGCTGCACCTGGTCCGGCGCGAGGATGACGACGACGTCCGCCTCCTTGACGGCGTCGGCGACGGTGAGCACGCGCAGGCCCTCGTCCTCGGCCTTCTTCGCGGAACCGGAGCCCTCGCGCAGGCCGACGCGGACGTCGACGCCCGAGTCGCGCAGGTTCAGCGCGTGCGCGTGGCCCTGGCTCCCGTAGCCGATGACCGCGACCTTGCGCTGCTGGATGATGGACAGGTCGGCGTCGTCGTCGTAGAACAGCTCAGCCACGGTGATGCTCCTCGGTTCTCGGTACTGCGTTCGTCACTTCAGGTCGGTATGTGGTCACCCGCGGGGATGACGGTACGCGAACGGCGTCAGGCCGTGCGCACGCGCTCCAGCGCTCGGTCGGTGATGGACCGCGAGCCGCGGCCCACGGCGAGCGTGCCGGACTTCACGATCTCGCGGACGCCGTACGGCTCGAGCGCGCCGAGCAGCGCGGACAGCTTGGCGGCGGTGCCGGTCGCCTCGATGACGACCGTGTCGGGGACGACGTCCACGACGTGGGCGCGGAAGAGGTCGACGACCTCGAGCACCCCCGCGCGGGTGGCCTGGTCGGCCCGCACCTTGACGAGCAGGAGCTCGCGCTGCACGGACGACTCGGGGTCGAGCTCGACGATCTTGATGACGTTGATCAGCTTGTTGAGCTGCTTCGTCACGTGCTCGAGCGGGTGCTCCTCGACGTCGACCACCACGGTGATGCGCGAGATCTCCTCGTGCTCCGTGGGCCCGACGGCCAGGGAGTGGATGTTGAACGCGCGGCGCGCGAACAGCGCGGTGACGCGGGTGAGGACGCCGGGCTTGTTCTCGACCAGCACGGACAGGGTGTGACGCGACATGGGTCTCAGTCCTCTCGGTCCCACGCCGGCGAGATGCCGCGCGCGTACTGGATGTCGTCGTTCGGCACGCCGGCGGCGACCATCGGCCACACCATGGCGTCGCGCGAGACCTGGAAGTCGATGACCACGGGGCGGTCGTCGATCTCCTGCGCCCGCTTGATCGCGGCGTCGACCTCGTCCTCACGCTCGACGCGGATGCCCTCGCACCCGTACGCGTCCGCGAGCTTCACGAAGTCCGGGATGCGGCGGGTGCCGTGGCCGGTGTGCAGGTCGGTGTTGGAGTAGCGCTCGTCGTAGAAGAGCGTCTGCCACTGCCGCACCATGCCGAGCGAGCTGTTGTTGATCAGCGCCACCTTGATGGGGATGTCGTTGATCGCGCAGGTCGCGAGCTCCTGGTTGGTCATCTGGAAGCAGCCGTCGCCGTCGATGGCCCACACCTCACGGTCGGGCTCGCCGACCTTGGCGCCCATCGCGGCGGGGACCGCGAAGCCCATGGTGCCGAGGCCCGCGGAGTTCAGCCAGGTGCGGGGGCGCTCGTAGCGGATGAACTGCGCCGCCCACATCTGGTGCTGCCCCACGCCCGCGGCGTAGATCGCGTCCGGGCCGGCCAGCTCGCCCAGGCGGGAGATCACGTGCTGCGGGGACAGGTGGCCGTCGTCCGTGGGCGAGTAGCCCAGCGGGTACGTCTCGCGCCAGGTGTCGAGCTGGTGCCACCAGGCCGCCAGGTCGGGCTTGCCCCCCTTGGCGTGCTCGGCCTCGAGGGCCGGCACCAGGTCGGCGATGACCTCGCGCAGGTCGCCGACGATCGGCACGTCCACGGGGCGGTTCTTGCCGATCTCCGCGGGGTCGATGTCGGCGTGCACGACGGCGGCGCCCGGGGCGAAGCTCGACAGCCGGCCGGTGACGCGGTCGTCGAATCGGGCGCCGAGGGCCACCACGAGGTCCGCCTTCTGCAGCGCGGCCACGGCCGGGACGGTACCGTGCATGCCGGGCATGCCCAGGTGCTGCGGGTGGCTGTCCGGGACGGCGCCGCGGGCGGTGAGCGTCGTGACGACGGCCGCTCCCGAGGTGTCGACCAGCCGGCGCAGCGCCTCCGACGCGCCGGAACGGATGACACCGCCACCCACGTACAGCACCGGGCGGCGGGCGGTGGCCAGCAGCTTCGCGGCCTCGCGGATCTGCTTCGCGTGCGGCTTGGTCACCGGGTGGTACCCGGGCAGCGCGAGGTCCTGTGGCCAGGAGAACTCGGTGGTGGCCTGCATCGCGGACTTCGCGATGTCGACCAGCACCGGGCCGGGCCGGCCCGTCGACGCGATGTGGAACGCCTCGGCGATGGTGCGCGGGATCTCCGCCGGGTCCGTGACCAGGTAGGAGTGCTTGGTGATCGGCATCGTGATGCCGACGATGTCCGCCTCCTGGAACCCGTCGGTGCCGATGAGCGACTGCGCCACCTGGCCGGTGATCGCGACCAGCGGGACGGAGTCCATGTGCGCGTCGGCCAACGGCGTCACGAGGTTGGTGGCACCGGGCCCCGACGTCGCCATCGTCACGCCGACCTTGCCGGTGGCGTGGGCGTAGCCCTGGGCCGCGTGCCCGCCGCCCTGCTCGTGCCGCACCAGGACGTGGCGGATCTGCTTCGAGTCCATGAGCGGGTCGTAGAGCGGAAGGATCGCGCCGCCCGGGATGCCGAAGACGTTCTCGACGCCGACCGACTCGAGCGAGCGGACGATCGACTCGGCGCCGGTGACCTCCTCACCGGACACGGTTCGGCCGGTGGCACCGTCGGCACTGCGGGACGCGGTGCGGGCGGCCACCTGGGCGGGGGTCGGGTTCGGCTGGACCATCGGTCTCTCCTGCCGGTCGGTCTTGCGGGCGAAGGGTCTGGCGAGGGGTGTCGCTGCAATGAAAAACCCCCCGGTCCCGGGATGACGGGACTGACGAGGGGTGAGCGCGCTGACGAAAGCCTGGTGCGTGGGCCTAGTCGGCGCGCCCGGGAAGAAGTACTACGAGGATCGTCTGCACGGATCGAACGTTACGCCCGCGTCTCCTCGATGTCACGTCGTGAGCCCGGTGTCCCATCATGCGGACAGCATGGGGGTCACCGGGCTCACGACCTGCGCCGCGACGGCGTCGGTCAGCTCACGTCGCGTCGCCGGAACACGAGCACCGCGAGCAGAGTGACGACGACGGCGAGCGCCGCCACGGTCAGCCCGCCCTGCGCGGTGGTCACGACGTGGTCCACCGGGACGCACTCGAACACGCCGTCGGCGCTCGGCGTGCACCGCTCCGTCTGGAACACGACCCCGCCCTGCAGCCAGGCCGAGAGCGCCGTCGTCGGTAGCCAGCGCTGCACGTCGCCGAACGAGTAGGCGAAGGCCACGCAGACCCAGGCGACCACGCCGACCAGGCCGACGGCGGCGGCCGCGTGCTTGAACAGCGTGCCCAGCGCCACGCCGAGCGCGGCGAGCACCGCCCCGGCCGCGACGAGGCGCCCGGTGAACGCGGCGACCTCGAGCCAGACGGCGCCGGTGACCTCCCCGAGCGTGCCGTACGAGGCGTACACCGCGTACGAGGCACCGACCAGGAGCGCGAACCCGACCAGCACCAGCGGGACGGTGCCGACCGCGGCGGCCACCGCCTTCGACCAGTACACCCGCTGCCGGCGCGGCTCGAACGTGAGCCACATCCCCAGCGACCCGCTGTTCATCTCGGCGGTCACGAAGCTCACCCCGACCACCAGCGCGACGAGGAGCAGAAGGACCGCGAGGTCGTCGAGCGACGCCAGGCCCGACCACCCGCTCCACACCGAGGCCTGGATGTCCGCCACGGCGGCCCGGGTCGCGTCGTCCTGCGCGTTGACCTCCGGCTCCCCGTAGAGCATCTCGTTCTGAGCCGGGTCGGGGACGAACGTCGGCGTCGGCGGCAGGTACCAGTCCAGGCGGGGGGCCATCTGGTCGCAACCCCATTCCTCCGGGGTGGCGCCCTCGTCCTCGGCCCCGGCCTCGCAGTCGGCGACCTGCTGCTCCCCGTCCTTCTCCCACTGCTCCTGGTCGGCGGCGAACATCTCCTGCGCGTCCGCGACCTCCCGGTCGCTCGGCGGCGGCGCCGACAGATACGTCGCCGCACCGCTCAGGGCGACCAGCACGAGAACTCCGACGCACGCCCAGCGCGTCACCTGACGCGCCCACAACCGGCGCAGCTCGACCCGCAGGAGGCGGCTCATGCGTCCACCTCCGTCGTCCCGGTGCCGGCCCCGGTGCTCGCCGCCGCCGGCACCGGACCGCGTCCGCCACCACCGGGGACCTCCCCCGCGGTGAGGCCGAGGAACACCGACTCGAGGTCGGCCTGGAGCGGGGTGAGCTCGCGCACCCACACGCCACGCTCGCCGAGGGCGCGGTTCACCGCGGCGGGGTCGGCGGCGCCGTCGACGAGGAGCGCGTCGTGCTCGCGCCGCACGAGCAGCCCGCCGGTCTCGAGCACGCTGGTCGCGATGGTCAGGTCGGTCGGCGCGACGCGCAGCCGGACCGACCCGGTCACGGAGCCGGCACCGATGAGGTCGGCCACCCGCCCCGCGGCGACGAGGCGGCCGCGGGCCACGATCGAGACCGTGTCGGCGATCTGCTCGACCTCGGCCAGGATGTGGCTGGACACCAGCACCGTCTTGCCCTGGTCGGCGAGGCCGCGCATGGTCTGCCGGATCTCGCGGATGCCCGCGGGGTCGAGGCCGTTCGTCGGCTCGTCGAAGATGAGCAGGTCGGGGTCCTTGAGCAGGGTCGCCGCGATGGCGAGCCGCTGCTTCATGCCGAGCGAGTAGCCCTTGTACCTGTCCTTGGCCCGCCCGGTGAGCCCGACCTCGTCGATGACGGCGTCCACCCGGCCCGCGGGCGCACCGATCGCGTCCGCGAGCAGGCGCAGGTTGCGGCGCGCGCTGAACGCGGGGAAGAACTTGGGGCTCTCGACGATGGCGCCGACGCGGCCCACCACCTCGGGCAGCCGCTTCGGCACCTCGTGCCCGAAGATCGTCGCGGTCCCGCGGTCGGGCCGGACCAGGCCCAGGAGCATGCGGATCGTCGTCGTCTTCCCCGACCCGTTGGGCCCCAGGAAGCCGTGGACCCCGCCCACGGGCACCTGCAGGTCGAGACCTTCGACCCCGACCGATCTCCCTCGCGCGCTCCGGTACGTCTTGCGGAGCCCTCGCGTCTCGATCGCGAGCTCGCCACCACCTCGGGAACCGTCCAGCACGGCCACCGCCACCTCCTCGTGGCCGCGGCGCGGCCCGTCGGTCGCGCCCGTCGGACGACGGCGCTGCCAGGGAGGATAGAGCAGCCTTGACGTGGGCGAAAGGTCCCCGCTACCCGAGTTTGACCCGGCCGCGACGGCTCACGCGTCCGGCTCGCCCGCCCAGCGTTCCGCACGCCCCGGGATCACGGCGATGTCCACCTCGTTGCCCTCGGGATCGGCGACCGTCCGCCAGAACGGCGCCTCCGCGTCGCGCACGACCGTGCCGCCGGCGGCGACCGCCGCCGCGACCCGGGCGTCGGCGACGTCGGCAGGGACGAACACGTCCACGTGGATGCGGTTGCGCTGCACGCGCGGTTCGGCCATCTGCTGCAGGAACACCGAAGGGCCGCGCAGCAGCGGGTCGTACAGGTCCGTCACCCCGCGCTCGAGGTACCCGAGCGCCGCGGCCCAGAACCGGCGCACCGCGTCGACGTCGAGCGCGTCGAACGTGAGCTGGACGTCGCGCAGGACCGAGGGCTCGGCGCGCAGCCCGAGGTCGCGCGCGGCGGCCTGCGCCCGCTGCGCCACCCCGAGCCGGGCGGGGCCGATCCAGCCGTCCTCGGGCGGCCCGACCCGCAAGGTGACGCCGGAGTACCGCAGGTCGGCGAACAGCGGCACGCCGGCCTCGTCCGCCGCGCGGGCCGCCCGGGCGACCAGCTCGACGCCCGCGTCGAAGCCGCCCGTCGCGTAGTACGCGCTAGCACCCTGGAGCACCCGCCAGTCCTCCACGCCGCCCGCCGCCCGGAACTCCTCGGGCGTGAGCAGGCCGTCGGCCAGGTCCTCCTCGAACCCCTCCCAGGCGATGACGTCCGCCTCGTTCCCCTCGGCGTCCGCGAGCGTCCACCACTGCGGCACGAACTCCTCGGTCGTGACGCGCCCGCCGGCCGCGAGCGCCGCGTCGACGCGTGCCTGCCGCACGTCGTCGGGCACGAAGACGTCGAGGTGCAGGCGGCCCCGCAGGGGGCGTGGCTCGTCCATCGCTTGGAACCAGACGCCCGGCCACCGCCGGTGGGGGTCCAGCAGATCCCCGCCCGAGCGGGAGTGCCCGAGGACGACGCCCCAGAAGGGCATGACCTGCTCGCGATCGGCGGCGTCGACGGTCAGCTCCACGTCCTGCAGGGCCGCGGGGTCGGCGTCGAGCCCGAGGTCCGCCGCCGCGGCGGAGACCTCCCGTGCCAGGGCGACGTCGCGCTCGCTCAGGCCGTCGACGTCGTGCGACTGCACGCGCACGACGACGCCGCCGGGCCGGAGGTCGACGTCCGGGTGGTGGTTCGCCGCGTCCGCGAGCACGCGGACACGCTCGAGGAGGACGGCGCCCTCGCCGGCGGCGTGCGTGCGGAAGAGGGCGCTCGCGCCCCGGGCGAGGGCGCGCCAGTCACCGGTGCCCGACGCGGCCTCGAACCCGGCCGCGGTGATCTCGTCGGCCATGGCCTCCCCCGTCCGTCGGTGTCCCGCCACCTGCCCGGTCCACCCTGCCCCGCCGCCGCGCGTCTCGCGCGGTGGCGGGGCGAGGCCGGAGGGGTCGGCGTCGGGAGGCTGCGGTGACGGCTGCGTTGACCGAGGGCGTCAGCTCCGCGACGTCTCGACCGGCAGCTCCAGCTCGGCGGCGGCGTCGCTGATCCGCCGGGCCAGGTCCACGTCGCGCGTCGTCAGGCCGCCGGCGTCGTGGGACGAGGTGCGGACCACGACGGTGCCGTACCGCAGGTCCACGTCGGGGTGGTGGTTCACCGCGTCCGCGATCTCGGCGATCGCGTCCACGAACCGCGCCCCGGCCGCGAAGGACCCGGTGCGGAACACGGCCCAGGCGGAGCCCTCGTCCGCGTGCCAGTCGCCGACGCCGTCGGAGTGGGCGAACTGTCGCGGGGTGATCGAGTCGGTCATGCGCCCAGCATGGCCCGACCGGGCACCGTTCGCGCGGTGTCAGCCGGCGGGCAGGGGCGCTCAGCCCAGCACGGCGCCCTTGGACGCGGACTGCACCAGCTTCGTGTACTTGGCGAGCACGCCGCGGGTGTAGCCGTGCGGCACGGGGGTCCAGTCCGCCGTCCGGCGGGCGGCGAGCTCTGCGTCGTCGACCAGCAGGTCGAGCGTCTTGCTCGCGACGTCGAGGCGGATGCGGTCGCCGTCGCGCACGAACGCGATGGGCCCGGCGTCGACGGCCTCGGGCGCGATGTGCCCGACGCACAGTCCGGTCGTCCCGCCGGAGAACCGCCCGTCGGTGATGAGCAGGACGTCCTTGCCCAGGCCGGCACCCTTGATCGCGCCGGTGATGGCGAGCATCTCGCGCATCCCCGGCCCGCCCTTGGGGCCCTCGTAGCGGATGACGACGACGTCCCCCGCGGTGATCGTGCCGTCCTCCAGCGCGTCCAGGGCGCCGCGCTCGCGCTCGAAGACGCGGGCGGTGCCCTCGAAGACGTCGGAGTCGAAGCCCGCCGACTTCACCACCGCGCCCTCGGGGGCCAGCGAGCCGTGCAGGATCGTGATGCCGCCCGTGGGGTGGATGGGCCGGTCGAGGGCCCGCAGGATCTTGCCGTCCGGGTCGGGCGGGGCGATGTCCGCGAGGTTCTCGGCGACCGTCCGCCCGGTGACGGTGAGCTGGTCTCCGTGCAGCAGCCCGGCGTCGAGCAGCGCCTTCATCACCACGGGGACGCCGCCGATGCGGTCGACGTCGTTCATCACGTACCGGCCGAACGGCTTGAGGTCGCCGAGGTGCGGCACGCGGTCGGCGACACGGGAGAAGTCGTCGAGGGTGAGCTCCACCTCGGCCTCGTGCGCGATGGCGAGCAGGTGCAGCACCGCGTTGGTGGAGCCGCCGAACGCCATCACCACGGAGATCGCGTTCTCGAAGGCCTCCTTGGTGAGGATCTGGCGTGCGGTGATCCCGCGCCGCAGCAGCTCGACGACGGCCTCGCCCGACGCCTGCGCGAAGGCGTCGCGCCGGCGGTCGGCGGACGGCGGCGCGGCCGACCCGGGCAGCGACATGCCCAGCGCCTCGGCCGCCGACGCCATCGTGTTCGCGGTGTACATGCCGCCGCACGCGCCCTCGCCCGGGCAGATCGCGCGCTCGATGCGGCCGACGTCCTCCTCGCTCATCAGCCCCCGCGCGCAGGCCCCGACGGCCTCGAACGCGTCGATGATCGTGACGTCCTTCTCGGTGCCGTCGGACAGCTTCACCCAGCCGGGCATGATCGACCCGGCGTAGAGGAACACGCTCGCGAGGTCGAGGCGCCCGGCGGCCATGAGCATCCCGGGGAGCGACTTGTCGCACCCGGCGAGCAGCACGGAGCCGTCGAGCCGCTCCGCCTGCATGACCGTCTCCACGGAGTCGGCGATGACGTCGCGGGAGACGAGCGAGAAGTGCATCCCCTCGTGCCCCATGGAGATGCCGTCGGAGACGGAGATGGTGCCGAACTCGAGCGGGTAGCCGCCGCCCGCGTGCACGCCGTGCTTCACCGCCTGCGACAGCCGGTCGAGCGACAGGTTGCACGGCGTGATCTCGTTCCACGAGCTCGCGACGCCGATCTGCGGCTTGGCGAAGTCGTCGTCGCCCAGGCCGACGGCGCGCAGCATGCCGCGTGCGGCCGTGGCCTCCAGGCCGTCGGTGACCTGGCGGGAACGGGGCTTGAGGTCCGGGGTGGCTGGGGCGTCGGCGCTCATGCCCCGAGCGTAGGGACGACGGCGCGCACGTGCGCGGCGGCCGCGCCGGCGAACGCGGCGCGCAGGGCGGCGAACCGCGCGACGCCCGCCGTCCCGGGCCAGTCCGGGGGTAGGACGGCGGTCGGCAGCCCGGGGTCGGCGTACGGCAGCGGGCGCCAGTCGTCGACGGCGCGCACCCAGCGGGCGAACGCCTCGCCCGGCGCGTGGACGGATGTCTCCTCGCCCTCGTCCGGGTCCGGGTGCGCCGCGAGGAAGCCACGGTGCCGCGCGGCGAGGCCGTCGAGGTCCCACCAGCGGGCGGCGGCGTCCGCGAGGGACCCGGCGACGCGCGGCGTCCCCGCGACGAACACGGTCGCGGCGTCGCGCAGCCCCAGCCCGTCGAGGACCCCCTCGACCTCGTCGGTGAGGTGGCCGGGGCAGATCCACAGGCCGGTCGCGACCGTGCCGCAGCCGATGCCGGCCAGGTGCCGCCGCAGCTGGTGACGGGCGTCTCGGCGTTCCTCGGGGATGGAGAACGACACCAGGCACCAGGGGTCGTCGTCGCCCTGCTGCCGGTAGCCGAAGATCCGCCGGTCGCCGCGCTCGAGCATCGCGGCCGCGCCCGCCGCGAGCCGGTACCCGGCCCGGCCGTCGACCTCCTCGGCCTCGAGCAGGCCCTTGCCCTTGGCCCGCGACACGGCCGAGCGCGCGGCCCCCGACGCGACGCCGGCCGCGCCGAGCAGCGTGACGAGGTCGCCCGCCGCCATCCGGCCGCCGAGGCCGCGGGCGTACAGGCCGACGACCGTCCGCAGCAGCGACGTCGCGCTCCCGGGGCGGGCGTCGAGGTCGTCGAGGATCACGCGGCGTCGCGCCCCGTGACCTCGACCAGCGCGTCCCGCACCGCCTCGACGCCCACGCGCACCTCGTCGAACGACGTCGACAGGGGCGAGAGGCCCAGGCGCAGGCCGTTCGGGCGGCGGAAGTCGGGGATCACGCCGCGCTCCCACAGCAGGGGCAGGGTGTCGGCGAACGCGTCGTGGTCGACGGTGACGTGGCTCCCCCGCCGCTCGTCGTCCCGCGGGGAGGCGACGCGCACGCCGAGCGGTACCAGGAGGTCGTCGACCAGCTCGAGCGCGAACCTCGTGAGCGCCACGGACTTCGCGCGGACGGCGCCGAGGCCTGCCTCGCCGACCAGGTCGAGCATGTCCTGCATCGCGAGCATCCCGACGATCGCCGGCGTGCCGGAGAGGAACCGTCGCACCCCGGCGTGCGGCGCGTAGGCGGGCCCCATCTCGAACGGCCGGTCGCTGCCCATCCACCCCTGGATCGGCTGGACGAGCTCGCCCTGGAGGTCGGCCCGCGCGTAGCCGAACGCGGGCGACCCGGGTCCCCCGTTGAGGTACTTGTAGGTGCAGCCGGCGGCGAGGTCCGCACCCCACGCGTCGAGCTCGACGGGTACCGCACCCGCGGAGTGGCACAGGTCCCAGAGCACCAGGGCGCCGGCGTCGTGCGCGCGCCGCGTGATCTCCGCGGCGTCGCTCACGTACCCGGAGCGGTACGCGACGTGGCTCAGCACGACGAGCGCCGTCCGTTCGGACAGGAGCGCGGACACCTGCGCGGGCGTGACCCCGCCGTCGTGGTCCGGCGAGATCCAGCGCAGCGTGGCGCCGTGCTCGCGCGCCACGCCCTCGAGCACGAAGCGGTCGGTCGGGAAGTTGCCCGAGTCGAGGACGATCTCGTCGCGCCCGGCCACCCGCGGGGAGGACAGCGCCGCCCGCACGAGCTTGTAGAGGATGACGGTCGTGGAGTCCCCGACGAACGTCTGCCCCGGCGCCGCGCCCAGCGCGACCTCGCCGACCCGGTCGCCGAGGCGCAGCGGCAGCTCGTACCACTCCTCGTCCCAGCCGCGGATCAGCCGGGCGCCCCAGGCGTCGGTCGCGAAGCGGGCCAGGCGCTCCGCCGACGCCCGCGTGGGCCGGCCCAGCGAGTTGCCGTCCAGGTAGGCCGTCACCTCGTCCGAGCCGACGAACGCCGACCGGAACCGGGCCAGCGGGTCGGCGGCGTCCAGCGCGGCGGCGCGGTCGCGGCGGGTGGGGGCGTCGGTGGTCATGCGGGTCCTCCGGAGGGAGTCGCGGTCGGCGGGACGAAGTCGGGGTCGCTGAGGTCGCTCACGGCGAGGACCGTGGCGCGGGCGAGCCAGGCGGCGTGGACGGCGCCGGGGTCGGCCGGCGCGGGCGCGGGGCCCGGCACGAACGACACGAGGCCGGCGGGCGGCTCGTCGCCGACGAGCGCGACCAGCAGCGACCGCCGTCCGAGGCCGGCGGCCGCGAGCGCCGCCAGCTCCCTGGCGTTGAGCCCCACCGGCAGCGGGCCGTTGCCGAGGTCGGTCCCGTACCGGACGCGCCCGCCCGCCGCGGCGAAGCGGCGCACGTTGTCGAGCGCGACCTCGAGCTCGGGCGTCGGGTCGCCCCAGCCGTGGATGTCGAGCGTGCTGAGCCACGTCGTGCCCCGCGCGGCCATGGCCACGAGCAGGTCGTCGTCGAGGCGCTCGCTGAACGGGGCGTGCGCCAGGCGGTCGACGCCGGCCGCGACCGCGCGGGCCGCCTGGCCGGCGCCCTCGGCGTGCGCGACGACGGCGCGGCCCCGCGCGTGGGCCCGCGCCACGACGGCGGCGAGCGTGGCGTCGTCGGGCGTCGGCCCGGCGTCGGCGTGCAGGGCGACCTTGACGAACGACGCCCCGGCCGCGACCTGGCGGTCCACGGCGGCGACGGCGGACGTCGGGTCGGCGACCTCCTCGACCCAGGCCGCGGGGGCCCACGGCCGGTCGCTCGGGTACCCGCCGGGCGCAGTGAGGAACGCGCCCGCGTACGCGACGCGCGGAAGGGCCGGGTCGTCGGCCAGGGCCGCGACGTCGGCCGGGGTCCCGCCCAGGTCGTGCACCGCCGCGACGCCGCGGGCCCGCAGCGGCGCGGGGTCCACGAGGCCGAGGTGCACGTGCGTGTCGGTGAACGGCGGCAGCAGCGTGCCGGACTCCCCCAGCCGGCGCCGCACCTCCGGCGGGACGCCCGCGGGGAGGACGACCGGGGCGACGCCCGGGGGCACCACCAGAGCACCGGTCATGACCGGACCGTCGTCGAACTCGGGCCCGCGGGCGGGCCGAGCTCCGTGCGCACGGCGAAGAGCTCGGGGAAGAAGGTGAGGTCGAGCGCGCGCTGCAGGAAGCCGACGCCGCTGGAACCGCCGGTGCCGCGCTTCGTGCCGATGATGCGCAGCACGGTCTTCATGTGGCGGAAGCGCCAGAGCTGGAAGTTGTCCTCGAGGTCGACGAGCTCCTCGCACGTCTCGTACGCCGACCAGTCCGACTCCGGGTCCGCGTAGATGCGGCGGAACACCTCCACGAGGTCGTCGTCGAGCGTGTGGGCGGTCGTGACGTCGCGGTCGAGCACCCGCCGCGGCACGTCGTGGCCGTGCCGCGCGAGGTAGCGCAGGAACTCGTCGTACACGCTGGGCTCGGCGAGCAGCCGCGCGAGCTCCGCGCGCGCCGCGGGCTCGGCCTCGAACACCGCGAGCATCCGCGCGTTCTTGTTGCCGAGCAGGAACTCCACGGCGCGGTACTGCCAGGACTGGAACCCTGACGCGTTGCCGAGGGACCCGCGGAACTGGGCGTACTCGCTGGGCGTGAGCGTCGCGAGCACGGACCACTGCTCGGTGAGCGTGCGCTGCACGTGCTTGACGCGGGCGATGCGCTTGAGCGCCGCGCCGAGCTCGTCGGCCGCGAGCAGGTCGCGCGCGGAGACGAGCTCGTGCAGCACCAGCTTGAGCCACAGCTCGGTGGTCTGGTGCTGCACGATGAACAGCATCTCGTCGTGGTGCGCCGGCGCGCTGATCGGCTCCTGCGCCGCGAGCAGCGTGTCCAGGTGCAGGTACGAGCCGTACGTCATCCGCTCCCGCAGGTCGGTGACGATCTCCGGCTCGAGCTCGCGCTCGTTCGTCTCGGCGCGCGCGGCGGCGGGCCCGGGCTGGTCGACCATGCCCGGAGCCTATGTCACGGACGTGACGCCCGTCAGCGACGCGCGATGAGCGACACGTCGCGCACGGCGCCGCGGTCGGCCGACGTCGCCATCGCGGCGTACGCCTGCAGCGCCGGGGAGACGTAGCGGTCGCGGTTCAGCGGCTGCCACGGGTTCTCCCGCGCCTCCATCTTGGCCCGGCGCTCGGCGAGCACCTCGTCGGGCACGTTGACCCGGATGAGGCGGGTGTCGACGTCGATCTCGATCTCGTCGCCGTCCTCGATCAGGCCGATCGTGCCGCCCGCCGCGGCCTCGGGCGAGACGTGCCCCACCGAGATGCCGCTCGACCCGCCGGAGAACCGGCCGTCGGTGATGAGGGCGCAGACCTTGCCCAGGCCGCGGCCCTTGATGAACGACGTCGGGTAGAGCATCTCCTGCATGCCCGGGCCGCCGGACGGCCCCTCGTAGCGCACCACGACGACGTGGCCCGGCTGGACCTGCTTGGTGAGGATCTTCTCGACGGCGTCGTCCTGCGACTCGCAGACGAGGGCCTTCCCCACGAAGTGGAAGACGTCGGGGTCGACGCCCGCGGTCTTGAAGACCGCGCCGTCCTCGGCGAGGTTGCCGCGCAGCACGGCCAGGCCGCCCTCCACGGTGTACGCGTGCTCGAGGTCGCGGATGCAGCCGTTCGCGGCGTCGGTGTCGAGGCTCTCCCAGACGTTGGACGTCGAGAAGGCCTGGGTGGTGCGGACCCCGCCGGGGGCGGCGTGGAAGAGCTCCTGCGCCCGCTCGGTCGCCTTGCCGCCCCGCACGTCCCAGTCGTCCAGCCACGCACGCAGCGTGGGCGTGTGCACGGACGTGACGTCGTGGTCGAGCAGCCCCGCACGGTCCAGCTCACCGAGCAGCGCGGGGATGCCGCCGGCGCGGTGCACGTCCTCCATGTGGAAGTCCGGGTGGTTCGGCGCGACCTTGCTCAGGCACGGCACGCGGCGGCTGATCGCCTCGATGTCCGTGAGGTCGAAGTCGACCTCGCCCTCCTGGGCCGCGGCCAGGATGTGCAGCACCGTGTTGGTGGAGCCGCCCATCGCGACGTCGAGCGCCATGGCGTTCGAGAACGCGGCCTTCGTGGCGATCGAGCGCGGGGCGGCCGAGTCGTCCTCGTCCTCGTAGTAGCGCTTCGCGAGGTCGACGATGGTGCGGCCGGCCTCGAGGAAGAGCTCCTTGCGGGCGGCGTGCGTGGCCAGCGTGGAGCCGTTGCCCGGGAGCGACAGCCCGAGCGCCTCCGTGAGGCAGTTCATCGAGTTGGCGGTGAACATGCCGGAGCAGGAGCCGCAGGTCGGGCAGGCGTTCTCCTCGACCTGGGCGAGCGCGGCGTCGGACACGTTGTCGTCGGCCGAGTAGTTGATCGCGTTGATGAGGTTCAGGGGCGTCCTCGCGACGCCGTCGGCGACGACCGCCTTGCCGGCCTCCATCGGCCCGCCCGACACGAAGATCACCGGGATGTTGAGGCGCAGCGCCGCGTTGAGCATGCCCGGCGTGATCTTGTCGCAGTTGGAGATGCACACGAGGGCGTCGGCGCAGTGCGCGTTGACCATGTACTCGACCGAGTCGGCGATGAGGTCGCGGCTCGGCAGCGAGTAGAGCATCCCGGCGTGGCCCATCGCGATGCCGTCGTCCACCGCGATGGTGTTGAACTCCTTGGAGACGCCGCCCGCCTCGCGGATCGCCGAAGCGACGAGGTCGCCCATGTCCTTGAGGTGGACGTGGCCGGGCACGAACTGCGTGTACGAGTTCGCGATCGCGACGATCGGCTTGCCGAAGTCCTCCGAGCCCATGCCGGTCGCGCGCCAGAGCGCGCGGGCACCGGACATGTTGCGGCCGTGGGTGGACGTCCGAGAGCGCAGGGGACGGCTCATGTCAGCTCCTTCGACGAGTTCTGCGGCGCGTCGCGGACGGCGCGCACGGGCACGCTACGCCCGCCGTCCCGCATCGCGGGCATCCGTCCGCCCACTGGTCGGTTTGTCGGGTGAAACGTTCCGAAGACCAGGGATCGGTTGCGGTGCCCTGGGCGACGTGTGCAAGTTGTCCACGGTTCAACCGTTATCCGTTCAAACCGGACGAACCATCCCCACGCAGCGCACCACGATCAGGGAGCTCACTCATGACCGCGACCGCCGCAGGCAGCACGACCGGCACGACCGTCACCGACCGCGCCCGGAGCGGGGAGGACGCCGAGAACGTCGTCACCCGGCCCGGCGCCCGGCGCGCCCTCGCGCTGTGTCGCATCCTCCTGGCCGTGGTCTTCCTCTGGCCGGTGGCCGACAAGACCTTCGGCCTCGGGTACGCCACGCCGGACGAGCGGGCCTGGGTGGCGGGCAGCTCGCCGACGGAGGGCTACCTGAGCTCGATCGAGAGCCCGCTGGCCGGCGGGTTCGCGGCCCTGAGCGGCCCCGTCGTCGACTGGCTGTTCATGCTCGGGATGCTCGGGACGGGGCTCGCGCTCCTGCTCGGCATCGGGCTGCGCGCGGCCGCCGTGGCGGGCGGGCTGCTCATGCTCACGCTGTGGCTGTCGACCTGGCCCTTCGCCGCGGGCTCGCAGAACCCGCTGGTCGACCAGCACCTCGTCTTCACGGCGCTGCTGGCCGCCCTCGCGCTGACCCGCGCCGGCGACACCTGGGGCCTCGGCCGCGCCTGGGCGGCGTCGCCGGTCCCCGGCAGCGCGAGCTGGCTGCGCTGACGCGCCCGGCACCCCACGGCGCCGGCACGGTCAGGCCGCGCCGGCGCTGTGGGTGTGCTCCAGCTCGTCGGCGTGGCGGATGTGCCGCGTCACCCACGGGGCGAGCAGCAGCAGGATCCCCGCGAACACGAGCGCCACGAGGCCGATCCCGCCGAAGTACGCGGTGTCGGAGGCCCCCTCGGTCGCCTCGATCGTCTGCGCCGTGATCGCCTGGCCGGCGGCCGACGACAGGAACCACAGCGCCATCGCCTGGCCGCGGAAGGCGCGCGGCGCCAGCAGCGTCGTCGCCGCGATCCCCACCGGCGACAGGCAGAGCTCGCCGAGCGTCTGGATCACGTAGACCACGATGAGCACCCACGGCGGCGCGAGCTCGTCCGTGAACACCTCCGACATCCCCGCCAGGAACAGGAACGACAGGGCCGCGAGCGTCAGGCCGATGACGAACTTGTACGCCGTGGGCGGCCGGTCCCCCGTCTTCGTCCAGATCCACGCGAACACGGGCGCCAGGATGATGATCGACGCCGGGTTGACCGACTGGAAGAACGCCGGCGACAGGTCGATGCCGAACAGCTGCAGCTGGGTCCGGTCGGCGGCGAAGGCCGCGAGCGTCGTCGCCGCCTGCTCGAAGATCATCCAGAACAGCATCGCCGCGACGAAGAGCGGCACGTACGCCACGACGCGCGGCCGCTCGGCCGCCGTCACGCGCTTCGACCGGTACATCACGACGAGGAGCACGACCGGCGTCACGAGCGCGAGGTACGACACGGCGTCGATGAACGTCTCGACGGCCCAGCCCCCGGCGACGACGGCGGCCAGAGCGGCCGCCACCACGATGGCGCCGACCACGTAGAGCCCCAGCCGCACGACGGCGGGGCGGTCCTCGGGCGTGATCGGGTTCGGCACGTCCGTCCCGGCGGCGCCGAGGTAGCGGTAGCCGCCGACGAAGAACACGAGCGCGAACGCCATCCCGATCGCCGCCACCGCGAACCCCGCGTGGTAGCCCCACGCCTGCTCCACGACGCCCACGATCAGCGGGGAGAAGAACGACCCGATGTTGATCCCCATGTAGAAGATCGAGAAGGCGGGGTCCCGGCGCTCGTCGTCGCGCGAGTACAGCTCGCCCACCATCGACGACACGTTCGGCTTGAGCAGGCCGGTGCCGAACGCGACCAGGCCGATCCCCAGCATCGAGAAGCCGTAGGTGGGCAGCGTGAGCGACACGTGCCCGGCCGCGATGACGATCCCGCCGTACAGCACGGCGCGCCGCGCCCCGATCATCCGGTCGGCGAGCCAGCCCCCGACCACCGACAGCAGGTAGACCGACGTGCCGTAGATCGACACGAACGCCGCGCCGGTGGTGGCGTCCATCCCGAGGCCGCCGTTGGCCACCGTGTCGGTCAGGTAGTACAGCAGGATGGCGCGCATCCCGTAGTAGCTGAACCGCTCCCACAGCTCCGTGCCGGCCAGCGTCATGAGGCCGCGCGGGTGCCCGAAGAACGCGCGGTCGCCCTCGTGCTCCGGGTGCGACGGCGCCGCTGCCTGATCGGTCATGAAAAAACTGTCGCACCGGCGGAAGTCGACGGCGACCGGGAACGCCGGGGACACGTACGGTGACGGCATGGCGGCGAGCGTGATGTGGTTCCGGCGAGACCTGCGGCTGCACGACAACCCGGCGCTGCTCGCCGCGGTCGAGGAGGCGCGCGACGCGGGCGGGGACGTCGTCGGCCTCTACGTGCTCGACGACGCGCTGTGGCGGCGGGCCGGCGCGGCGCGCCTCGCCTACCTGGCGGACTCCCTGGCGAAGCTCGACGACGCGTGCGACGGCCGGCTCGTGGTGCGGCGCGGAGACCCGCGCGAGGTCGTCCCCCAGGTCGCGCGGTCGGTGGGCGCGCGCGGCGTGCACGTCGCGGCCGGGCACGAGCCGTACGGCCGCCGGCGCGACGGCGCGGTCGAGGAGAACCTGGCCGACGCGGGCGCCGTCCTGACCAGGACGGGCTCGGCGTACGCCGTCTCCCCCGGGCGGCTGCGCACCGGGCAGGGCTCGCCCTACCAGGTCTTCACCCCGTTCCGCGGTGCCTGGCTCGCCCACGGCTGGCGGGCCCCCGCGCCGCGGCCGCGCGAGGTCCCGTGGGCCCGGCTGCCGTCCGACGGCGTCCCCGCGGCCCCACCGTGCGACGCACGCCTGCCGAGGGCGGGCGAGGCGGCGGCCCGGCGTCGCTGGCACGAGTTCGTCCGCGAGGGCCTGGCCGGTTACGCCGAGGGCCGCGACCGCCCCGACCTGGCGGGAACCTCGGAGATGTCGGCGCACCTGCGCTGGGGCGAGATCCACCCGCGGACGATGCTGGCCGACCTGGCGGCCGCGGAGGCCGCCGGCCTCCCGGCCGAGGCGGTCGCCACGTACCGCTCGGAGCTGGCGTGGCGGGAGTTCCACGCCGACGTCCTGCACCACCGGCCGGACGCCCGGCTCCGGTCGCTGCGCGCCGTCGTGCCCGACGACGCCTGGGCGACCGGAGCGGCGGAGCGGGACGCGTTCGACGCCTGGGCCGCCGGTCGCACCGGGTTCCCGCTCGTCGACGCCGGCATGCGCCAGCTGCTCGCCACCGGATGGATGCACAACCGGGTGCGGATGGTGGTGGCGTCGTTCCTCGTCAAGGACCTGCACGTGCGCTGGCAACGGGGCGCCGCGCACTTCATGGCGCACCTGGTCGACGGCGACGTCGCGCAGAACCAGCTCAACTGGCAGTGGGTGGCCGGCACCGGCCACGACGCCGCCCCCTACTTCCGGGTGTTCAACCCGGTGACGCAGGGCAAGAAGTTCGACCCGGACGGCGACTACGTGCGCCGCTGGGTGCCCGAGCTGCGCGGTGTCGAGGGCAAGCGCGTGCAGGAGCCCTGGCGCCTCGACCCGCCGCCGGGGGGCTACCCCGCGCCGATCGTCGACCACGCGCACGAGCGGCGCGTCGCGCTCGACGACTTCGAGCGCGCGCGCCGCTGAGCAGGACCGGGCGGGTCAGCGCCGGTCGAGCTTCACCTGCCGGTTGACGTCCTTGTACAGCAGGTAGCGGAACGGCTTCGGGCCGCCGGCGTAGCAGGCCTGCGGGCAGAAGGCGCGGAGCCACATGAAGTCGCCCTCCTGCACCTCGACCCAGTCTCCGTTGAGGCGGTAGACGGCCTTGCCCTCCAGCACGTACAGGCCGTGCTCCATGATGTGGGTCTCCGCGAACGGGATGGAGCCGCCGGGCTGGAACGTCACGATGTTGACGTGCATGTCGTGCGCCAGGTCGTCGGGGTCGACGAAGCGCGTCGTGGCCCAGGCGCCGTCGGTGTCCGGCATGGGGCGCGGCTCGATGTCCTGCTCGCGGGTGACGAAGGTCTTCGCCGCGTAGCCGTCGATGCGCTCGTAGACCTTGCGGACCCACTGGAACGCGGCCTTGGCGTCGGAGCGGTTGTGCAGCGACCACTGGTCGCCGGCGGCGAGGTAGGCGTAGCCGCCGGGCTCGAGGGTGTGCTCCTCTCCGCCGACCGTGAGGGTCAGCGTGCCCTCGGTGACGAAGACGACCGACTGGACGGTGTCCTCGATCTCGCCACGGTCGGTGCCGCCGCCCGGGGAGACCTCGACGACGTACTGCGCGAACGTGGTCGCGAAGCCCTCGACGGGGCGCGCGAGCACCCACAGGCGGGTCTTGTCCCAGCCGGGCAGGTTGGAGGTGACGATGTCGCGCAGCACGCCGCGCGGGATGACGGTGTACGCCTCCGTGACGATCGCCCGGTCGGTGAGCAGCTCTTCCTGCCCGGGCAGCCCGCCCTGCGGGGTGTAGTAGCGGGTGGTCTGGGGACCTGGCTGCGTCATCGGCACGCTCCTTGTGGTGATGGACGACTGAACACCTGTCTTTCGTGAGACGGAATTCAGTTTCTGCTATGTGAGATTAGTGCGGACGCCTCTCGGCGGTCAAGAGGCAGCCTCATCCTGCCCGCGCCCGCCGCGACCGACGACCCGTCGCCGCGCGCGACGGGCTTGACAAGCGGGTCGGCTCCACTCAAATTGGTATACCAACGCGCTACGGAAGCGCGCTTTCGCTCGACGAAATCCGCCCGTACGGCACCTGGAGGACGAACTCCATGAGCACCCTCGACCGGGCCGCGGCAGCGACGCCGCAGGCCCTGGCCGCACCGACGACGGTCGCGACCTCCCCCCGCGCCACGGCGACGACGCCGCCGCTCGGCCTCAGCCCCCGCCTCTACAACCACGACCTCGCCCCGACGCAGCGCGCCGGCCGCACCTGGCGGACGTACTCGATCTTCACGCTGTGGGCCAACGACGTGCACTCCCTCGGGAACTACGCCTTCGCCATCGGGCTCTTCGCCCTCGGGCTCGGCGGCTGGCAGATCCTCCTCGCCCTCGTGCTGGGCGGCGCCCTCCTCTTCGGCCTCCTCACCCTGTCGGGCTTCATGGGCGAGAAGACCGGCGTGCCGTTCCCGGTCATGAGCCGCATCGCGTTCGGCATCCGCGGCGCCCAGATCCCCGCCCTCGTCCGCGGCTCCGTCGCGGTCGCCTGGTTCGGCATCCAGACGTTCCTCGCCTCCGTGGTGCTGCGGATCCTGGTCGTCGCGCTGGTGCCCGCCGCCGCCGGCCTCGACCGGAACTCCGTCCTCGGCCTGTCGACGCTGGGCTGGATCACCTTCCTCGCCCTGTGGGGCGTGCAGCTGCTCATCGTCAGCTACGGGATGGAGATGATCCGCCGGTACGAGGCGTTCGCCGGGCCCGTCATCCTGGTGACGATGGCGGCCCTCGCCGTCTGGATGTTCCTCCAGGCCGACGGCACGATCGCCTGGAGCACCCCGGACACCAAGCACGGCGCGGACATGTGGCTCGCCGTCGTGGGAGGGGCGGCGATGTGGGTCGCCATCTACGGCACGTTCGTGCTGAACTTCTGCGACTTCACGCGCGGCGCCGTCTCGCGCCGGTCCATCGTGCGGGGCAACTTCCTCGGCATCCCGCTCAACATGGCCGTCTTCGGCGCGATCGTCGTGGTGCTCTCGGGCGCCCAGTTCGCCATCGACGGCACGATCATCGAGTCCCCGTCCGACGTGGTGCGGGCGATCCCCAGCACCCCGCTGCTCGTCCTCGCCTGCCTCGCCCTGCTCGTCCTCACCGTCGCGGTGAACCTCATGGCCAACTTCGTCGCGCCGATCTACGCGCTGACCAACCTCTTCCCGCGGAGGCTGAACTTCCGCCGCGCGGGCCTGCTCTCCGGCGCGCTCGGCCTCGTCATCCTGCCGTGGAACCTGTACGGCTCCCCCGCCGTGATCACGTACTTCCTCGGCGGCCTCGGCGCCCTGCTCGGCCCGCTGTTCGGCATCATCATGGCCGACTACTGGCTGCTGCGCCGGGCCCGTGTGCACGTGCCCGACCTGTACCGCGAGGACCCCGACGGCAGCTACCACTACGCCCGCGGGTTCAACCGCCGGGCCGTGCTCGCGCTGGTGCCGACCGCACTCGTGGCCCTGCTGCTCGCCTTCGTCCCCGCGTTCGCCGTCGTCTCGGAGTTCTCGTGGTTCCTCGGCGCGGGTCTGGGGGCCGTCCTGTACCTCCTCGTCGCCGACCGGCGGCAGACCTTCCACGACGCGGACGGCGAGCACCTCGCCGTGCCGAGCACCCACTAGCCCCACCCGGAGACCCCGTGCGCATCCTCGTCGCCAACGTCAACACCACGTCGTCCATGACGGACGCGATCGCCGCCTCGGCGCGCTCCGTCGCCTCCCTCGGCACCGAGATCGTGGGGATCACCCCGCGGTTCGGCCCGGACTCCTGCGAGGGCAACTTCGAGAGCTATCTCGCCGCCCTCGCGGTGATGGACGCCGTGACCTCCTACCCGGAGCCGTTCGACGCCGTCGTGCAGGCCGGGTACGGGGAGCACGGGCGCGAGGGGCTGCAGGAGCTGCTCGACGTGCCGGTCGTCGACATCACCGAGGCGGCGGCGTCGACCGCGATGTACCTGGGGCACCGGTACTCCGTCGTCACGACGCTCGACCGCGCGGTCCCGCTGATCGAGGACCGGCTGCGCCTGGCGGGGCTCGACGCGCGGTGCGCCTCGGTGCGCGCGAGCGGGCTCGGCGTGCTGGAGCTCGAGGCCGACCCCGAGCGGGCCGTCGCCACGATCGTCGCGGAGGCCCGCCGCGCCGTCGAGGTGGACCGGGCCGAGGTGATCTGCCTCGGGTGCGGCGGGATGGCGGAGCTCGAGGAGCGCGTCGCGGCGGCCACCGGCGTGCCCGTCGTCGACGGCGTGCGCGCGGCGGTGGCGGTCGCCGAAGGCCTCGTGCGTCTCGGGCTGTCCACCTCGAAGGTGCGCACCTACGCGCCGCCGCGGCCCAAGGCCGTCGTCGGGTGGCCGTTCGCCGTGCCCGCCGCGGTGTGATCGCGGCGGGCACGGCGAGCCGTGCCTCAGTCCGTGCCGGCCCCGGCGCGGAACTCGTCCTCGAGGATGCTCAT
Organism: Isoptericola sp. NPDC019571; assembly: GCF_044389385.1. NCBI lineage: Bacteria > Bacillati > Actinomycetota > Actinomycetes > Micrococcales > Promicromonosporaceae > Isoptericola > Isoptericola sp. NPDC019571. The sequence continues at coordinate 20,971 of NZ_JBIRXZ010000003.1, read as the reverse complement.
GACGACGGCGTCCGCCCAGCCCTGCCCGTCGCGGAAGGCGTCGCGCAGGCGCCCTTCCTCCCGGAAGCCGAGCGAGTCGTACAGCGCCCGCGCCCGCGGGTTGATGCTGATCACCGCGAGGCTCACGCGGTGGAGCCCCGGGCCGGCGCCGCCGTCGAAGGCGAAGCGGAGCACCTCCCCGATCGCCTCGCGCCCGTACCCGCGGCCCCGGTAGTCCGGCATCATCCGCAGGCGCAGGTTCGCCGACCGCAGCTCGAGGTCCACCCGGTCAAGGGAGATCTCGCCCAGCAGGTCGTCGCTGACGAGCTCCCCGTCCCGCACGGCGGCCGACGTGATCGCCCAGTCGTACCGGCCGGGCAGGTCGGCCGCGCTCGCGGCCCAGGCGTCCACCTCGGCCCGGGACGACGCGGCGTTCGTGCCCATGCCCGTGAGGCGCCCGCCCTCCGGGTCGCGCAACGACGCCCACAGCCGCTCGGCGTCCCGCGCCTCGACCGGGCGCAGGCGCACGAGCTCCCCGTGCAGGACGGGCGACCGCATCAGCCGATCCTCTCCAGCACCAGCTCGCGCACGCGCTTGGCGTCCGCCTGGCCCCGGGTGGCCTTCATGACCGAGCCGATGATGGCGCCGACCGGGCCCTGGTTGCCGCCGCGGACCTTCTCCACGATGTCGGGCTGCGCCGCGAGCGCCGCGTCGATGGCCTCGAGGAGCGGCCCGTCGTCGGAGACGACCTCCAGGCCGCGGGCCACGACGACCGCCTCCGGGTCGCCCTCGCCGGCGAGCACGCCGTCGAGCACCTGCCGGGCGATCTTGTCGTTGATGCGGCCGGAGTCGACGAGCCGCTGGAGCTCGCCGATCTGCGCGGGCGTGATCGCGAGATCCGCGAGCTCGACCTCGTCCTGCTTGGCGCGGCGGGCCAGCTCGCCCATCCACCACTTGCGCGCGGCGGCCGGCGTGGCGCCGGCGGCGACGGTCGCCTCGATGAGGTCGAGCGCGCCGGCGTTGACGACGTCGCGCATCTCGGCGTCCGCGAAGCCCCACTCGTCGTGCAGGCGGCGGCGCCGGGCCTGCGGCAGCTCGGGCAGCGTCGCGCGGATCTCCTCGACCCACTCGCGCGACGGCGCGACGGGCACGAGGTCGGGCTCCGGGAAGTACCGGTAGTCCTCGGCGTCCGACTTCACGCGGCCGGGCGACGTCGAGCCGTCCTCCTCGTGGAAGTGGCGCGTCTCCTGGATCACGGTCTCGCCCGCGTCGAGGAGCGCGGCCTGGCGCGAGATCTCGTACCGCACCGCGCGCTCCACGGAGCGGAACGAGTTGACGTTCTTCGTCTCCGTGCGCGTGCCGAGCGGCGACTCGGGCGTCGCGCGCAGCGACAGGTTGACGTCGGCGCGGACGTTGCCGCGCTCCATGCGCGCCTCGGACACGTCGAGCACGCGGAAGATGTCGCGCAGGGCCTGCACGTATGCGCGGGCCACCTCGGGCGCCCGGTCCCCCGCGCCGGTGATCGGCTTGGTGACGATCTCCACCAGCGGCACGCCGGCGCGGTTGTAGTCGACCAGCGAGTACTCGGCGCCGTGGATGCGGCCGGCGGAGCCGCCGACGTGCGTGTTCTTGCCGGCGTCCTCCTCCATGTGCGCGCGCTCGATCTCGACGCGGTGCACCGTGCCGTCCTCGAGCTCGACGTCGAGCCAGCCCTCGAAGGCGATCGGCTCGTCGTACTGCGACGTCTGGAAGTTCTTCGGCACGTCCGGGTAGAAGTAGTTCTTCCGGGCGAACCGGCAGCTCTCCGCGATCTGGCAGTTGAGCGCCAGGCCGATGCGGATCGCGTACTCGACGGCGGTGCCGTTGACGACGGGCAGCGCGCCCGGCAGCCCGAGCGACACCGGCGTGGTCTGCGTGTTCGGCTCGGCGCCGAACGACTGCTCGGCCGGGCAGAACATCTTGGTGCGGGTGCCGAGCTCGACGTGCACCTCGATGCCGATCACCGGGTCGTAGCGGCGCACGGCGTCGTCGTAGGCGACGAGAGCAGGGGTCGTGGTGGTCACAGTGGTGTTCTCCTGTTCTCAGCCCAGCGTCTCGGAGTCCTCGCGGGTCCCCGCAGCGAAGCGAGGAGACCCGGGAGGCGAGAGCTCGGGGGCACGGGACAGCAGCGGGGCGCCCCACGTGGACTCGAGGGCCGACTCGAGCGCGGCACCGACGCGGTAGAGGCGGTCGTCCGCCTTCGCCGGCGCGAGGATCTGGAAGCCGACGGGCAGGCCGTCGTCGGACAGGCCGTTGGGCACCGAGATGCCCGGCACGCCGGCGAGGTTGGCCGGGATGGTCGCGACGTCGTTGAGGTACATCGCGAGCGGGTCGTCCAGCTTCTCCCCCAGCTTGAACGCCGTGGTGGGCGCCGTGGGCGAGACCAGCACGTCCGCCTGCGCGAACGCGGCGGCGAAGTCGCGCTGGATGAGCGTGCGGACCTTCTGCGCGCTGCCGTAGTAGGCGTCGTAGTACCCGGCCGACAGGGCGTAGGTGCCGAGGACGACGCGGCGCTTGACCTCGTCGCCGAAGCCGGCGCCGCGGGTCGCGGCCATGACGCGCTCGGCCGTCACCGGGCCGTCGGTCGGCTCGACGCGCAGGCCGAAGCGCATGCCGTCGAACTTCGCGAGGTTGCTCGACGCCTCCGCCGGCATGATCAGGTAGTACGCGGCGAGCGCGTAGTCGAAGCTCGGGCAGGAGACCTCGACGACCTCGGCCCCGGCCTTGGTCAGCAGCTCGAGCGACTCGTGGAACCGCGCGAGCACGCCGGGCTGGTAGCCCTCGCCCTGCAGCTGCGTGACGACGCCGACCTTGAGGCCCGACAGGTCGCCCAGCGCGCCCTGGCGCGCGGCCTCGACCAGCGGCGGGAGCGGCTCGGGGATCGACGTCGAGTCGCGCGGGTCGTGGCCGCCGATGAGCTCGTGCAGCAGCGCCGAGTCGAGCACGGTGCGCGTCACGGGGCCGGCCTGGTCCAGCGAGGAGGCCATCGCGATGAGGCCGTAGCGCGAGACGCCGCCGTAGGTGGGCTTCACGCCGACGGTGCCGGTGACGGCGCCCGGCTGGCGGATCGAGCCGCCGGTGTCCGTGCCGATCGCGAGCGGCGCCTCGAAGGCGGCGACGGCCGCGGCGGAGCCGCCGCCCGAGCCGCCGGGGATGCGGTCGAGGTCCCACGGGTTGTGGGTGTTGCCGAACGCGGAGTGCTCGGTGGACGAGCCCATCGCGAACTCGTCCATGTTCGTCTTGCCGAGGATCGGCAGGCCCGCGGCGCGGAGCTTCTCGACGAGGGTCGCGTCGTACGGCGGGATCCAGCCCTCGAGGATCTTCGAGCCCGCCGTGGACGGCAGGCCCTTCGTCACGACGACGTCCTTGACGGCGATCGGCACGCCGGCCAGCGGGTGCAGCTCCTCGCCGGCGGCGCGGCGCGCGTCGACGTCGGCGGCCGTGGCCAGCGCGTCGTCCTCGCTCACGTGCAGGAACGCGTGCACGTCGCCGTCGACGGCCGCGATGCGGTCCAGGTGGGCGCGCGTGGCCTCGACGCTGGAGGCATCCCGGCGCGTGAGGGTCTCGGCGAGCTCCGCAGCGCTGAGGCGGGTCAGGTCCGTCATCTCACTCCTCCCCGAGGATCTGCGGGACGGCGAAGCGCCCGTCCTGCGCGTCGGGCGCGGCGGCCAGCACGTCGGCCACGGGCAGCGCCGGCTGGGGCACGTCCTCGCGGAACACGTTCGTCAGGGGCAGCGGGTGGCTGGTGGCCGGCACGTCGGGTGTCGCGACCTCGCGCACGCGGGCGATGGAGTCGACGATGACGTCGAGCTCGCCGGCGAGCCGGTCGACCTCGTCGTCACGCAGGTCGATCCGGGCCAGGGCGGCGACGCGCGCGACCTCGTCTCGGGAGATGGTGGACATGGCCGCCAGTCTAGTGGGCGGCACGTGTCGGGGAGGTTGTCCCCGCATGACGGTGCGGGCGCACGAACGGCCGGGACCACGCCACACAGGACGTGGTCCCGGCCGTCACGCACCGGCGGTGCTCGGCGCCCCCGTCGCAGCCGAGCGGTGCCGGGTTCCTCAGTCCATCCGCTCGTAGGCGGCCGTCGTGAGGAAGTCGATGTACTCGTCGGCCACGGCGACCTCCATGAAGGTGGTCCGCGCCTCGTCGAAGGCGGCGGCGCCGCCCGGAAGCTTGGCCACCTCCTCCTCGACGATGCGGTCGACGAGCTCCCGCGTCACCTTCTCGCCGGTGTCGGCGAGGACGACGTCGTTGTGCAGCCACTGCCACACCTGGGAGCGGGAGATCTCCGCGGTCGCGGCGTCCTCCATGAGGCCGAAGATGGCGACGGCGCCGAGGCCGCCCAGCCAGGCCTGGAGGTACTGGATGCCGACGGAGACGTTGTTGCGCAGGCCGGCCTCGGTGACGGTGCCGGGCGTCTTGTCGACCGACAGCAGGTCGGCGGCCGTGACGCGCACGTCCTCGCGCGTACGGTCGATCTGGTTCGGCCGGTCGCCGAGCACCGCGGTGAACGCCTCCTTGCACGTGGCGACCATGCCGGGGTGCGCCACCCAGGAGCCGTCGAAGCCGTCGCCGGCCTCGCGCGCCTTGTCGGCGCTCACCTTGGCGTAGGCCTGCTCGTTGGCCGCGGCGTCCTTGCTCGGGATGAACGCCGCCATGCCGCCGATGGCGTGCGCGCCGCGCTTGTGGCAGGTGCGGACCAGCAGCTCGGTGTAGGCCCGCATGAACGGCACCGTCATGGTGATCTGGTTGCGGTCGGGCAGCAGGAACTCCGACCCGCGGGTGCGGAAGTTCTTCACCACGGAGAACAGGTAGTCCCAGCGGCCGGCGTTGAGGCCCGCGGAGTGCTCGCGCAGCTCGTAGAGGATCTCCTCCATCTCGAACGCGGCCGGGATGGTCTCGATGAGCACGGTCGCGCGGATGGTGCCGCGCGGGATGCCCAGCGCGTCCTGGGCGAGGACGAACGCGTCGTTCCAGAGCCGCGCCTCGAGGTGCGACTCCATCTTCGGCAGGTAGAAGTACGGCCCGAGGCCCTTGGCGATCTGCCGCAGGCCCGCGGTCGCGACGTAGAGCGCGAAGTCGACCAGGGAGCCGGAGGTCTCCTGGCCGTCGACGAGGACGTGCTTCTCGTTCATGTGCCACCCGCGGGGGCGCATGATGATCGTGGCCAGCTCGTCGTCGGGCTTCAGCGCGTAGGACTTGCCGGCCTCGTTGGTGAAGTCGATCCGGCGCTCGATGGCGTCGAGGAGGTTGAGCTGGCCGCCCACCACGCTGCTCCACTGCGGCGTGTTCGCGTCCTCCTGGTCCGCGAGCCAGCACTTCGCGCCCGAGTTGAGCGCGTTGACGGTCATCTTGCGGTCGGTCGGGCCGGTGATCTCCACGCGGCGGTCGACGAGCCCGGGGGCGGGCTCGGCGACCTTCCAGGAGTCGTCGGCGCGGAGGTGCGCGGTCTCCGGGAGGAAGTCGAGGGTGCCGCCGTCGGCCAGCGCCTGGCGGCGACGCTGCCGCGCCTCCAGCAGCTCGAGGCGGCGGGCGCCCAGCTCGCGCTGCAGGGTCACGATGAGGTCGAGCGCGGCCGGGGTGAGCACCTCGGTGTCGCGCTCACCGATCTCGGCGTTGATGGTCAGGCCGTCGGGGAGCTCCACGACAGTCCCTCCTTGTTCTCGTTCTACGGGGGTGTGCTGCTGCCGTGCGGTCGTTGCACAGCGGAATTCGTATTACGCCTAGCGGAAACCTGCCAGACCGACCCTACCGGGTCGTGGGTGCTCAGGCACCCACCAGCTGCGCGCGCAGCGCGGCCACGTGCCCGGTGGCCTCGACGTCGTACTCGGCGGACCGCAGGGTCCCGTCCGGCTCGACGACGAAGGTGCAGCGGTGCACCCCGTCGAACGTCCGGTCGCCGATCGTCTTCGGGCCCCACGTGCCGTAGGCGTCGGCCACGGCATGGTCCGCGTCGCTCAGCAGGGGGAACGTCAGGTGCTCGGCCTCCACGAAGGCGCGGATGTCCTCCACCGGGTCGGCGGAGACGCCGACGACGGCGTACCCGGCTCCCGCGAGCGACGCGAGGTTGTCGCGGAAGTCGCAGGCCTCGGTGGTGCACCCGGGGGTGCCCGCCTTCGGGTAGAAGTACACGACCACGCCCTTGTCCGCCCCGGCGCGCACGTCCGCGAGGGACACCGGCGTGCCTGCGGAGTCGGGCAGGGTGAAGTCGGGAGCGGTGTCGCCCGGCTGGAGTCGCGTCATGTCAGTCGTCCTTCGTGGTCGTTCTCGTCGTCGTTCTCGTCAGCGTTCTCGTCGTCGGGCCCTGCTCAGGCCTCGCCGCGGCGCAGCAGGGTGCCGGTGGGCTCGTCGCCCACGGGACGCCCGCGCAGCAGCGTGCGCCGTACCGTTCCCGTGAGGTCACGACCGGCGTACGGCGTGACCGGGTTCTTGTGGTGGAGGCGGGCCGGGTCGACGACGAACGTCGCCTCGGGCGCGAAGACCGCGAGGTCCGCGTCCTTGCCCACGGCGATGCCGCCCTTGCGCTCCAGGCCGACCAGCGCGGCCGGGCCGGAGGACATCCAGCCGACGACCTCCGCGAGAGGCACCCCGCGGCGGCGCGCCTCGGTCCAGACGACGGCGAGGCCGAGCTGCAGCGACGCGACGCCGCCCCAGGCCTCGGCGAAGTCGCCCGAGGCCGGCTGCTTGAGCTCGGCGGTGGCCGGCGAGTGGTCGGTGACGACGACGTCGATCAGGCCGTCGCGCAGGCCCTGCCAGAGGCGGTCCTGGTTGTCGTGCTCGCGGATCGGCGGGCAGCACTTGTAGGCCGTCGCGCCGTCGGGCACGTGGTCGGCGTCCAGGGACAGGTAGTGCGGGCAGGTCTCGACGGTGAGGCGCAGGCCCTCCGCACGGGCGGCCGCGATCATCGGCAGCGAGTCGGCGTCGGACAGGTGCAGCACGTGCGCCCGCGCGCCGGTGGCGCGGGCCGCGTCGATGAGCGAGGCGATCGCCGTCGACTCGGCCTTGGCGGGCCGCGAGGCGAGGAAGTTCTTGTAGGTGGGGCCCGGCTCCTGCGGGGCGTCCTCGAGGGTGCCCGGGTCCTCCGCGTGCACGATCATCAGGGCGCCGAACGACGTCAGCTCCGCGAGGTCGGCGCGCAGCTCCGCGTCCTCGAGGTGGCCGAACTCCGGCACCCCGGAGTCGGCAAGGAAGCACTTGAAGCCGAACACGCCGGCATCGTGCAGAGGCTTGAGGTCCGCCGTGTTGCCCGGCACGGCGCCGCCCCAGAAGCCGACGTCGACGAACGCCTGGTCCACCGCGCGCTGCTTCTTGACCTCGAGGTTCGCGACCGAGGTCGTGGGGGGCAGCGAGTTGAGCGGCATGTCGACGATCGTCGTGACGCCGCCGGCCGCGGCGGCGCGCGTGGCGGTGGCGAAGCCCTCCCACTCGGTGCGGCCGGGCTCGTTGACGTGCACGTGCGAGTCGACGAGGCCGGGCAGCAGCACCTCGTCCTCGGCGAGCTCCAGCACCTCGGCACCGGCCAGGCCGGTGCCGAGCGGAACGACGGCGGCGATCCGGCCGTCGGTCACGCCCACCTCGACGGCGCGCTCCCCCTCGGGGGTGACGGCGCGGGCGGCGCGGACGACGAGGTCGTGGGTCATGCGATCTCCAGGGTGTTCAGGGACGGCAGGTGGTCGACGAGCCGCGCCGCGAGGGTCTCGAGCAGCGGGCCCGCCTCGGCGATGCAGCGGGCGACGTCCGGCTCGACGTCGGCGAGGGCGTGCACGGCGGTGAGGCCGGCGGCGGCCGCTCGTGCGGGGCTCAGGGTGGTGCGGCCGCACACCGCGACCGTGGGGACGCCGGCGACGGCCGCGGCGGCGGCCACGCCGACCGGCGTCTTGCCGTGCAGGGACTGCTCGTCGAGGCTGCCCTCTCCCGTGACGACCAGGTCGACGCCGGCGAGGCGGTCCGCGAAGCCCGTGAGGGCCAGCACCTCCTCGACACCGGGGCGGCGCTCGGCGCCGAGCAGCAGGCAGGCGAAGCCCACGCCGCCCGCCGCGCCCGCGCCGGGCTCGGCGGCGTAGCCGCGGGCGCCCGTGACGCCGACGGTGGCCAGCACGTCGACCCAGGTCGCCAGGCCGAGCTCGAGCTGGTCCACCGTCGCCGGGTCGGCGCCCTTCTGCGGCCCGTACACGGCGGCCGCGCCCTGCTCGCCGAGCAGCGGGTTGTCCACGTCGCTCGCGAGCACGATCTCGGTGTCGGCGAGCGCGGGGTGCAGCCCCGCGAGGTCCACGTCGGTCAGCTCGTGCAGGTGGCCGCCGCCGTCGGCGACGTCCCCCGCCCCCGACGCGAGGCGCGCGCCGAGCGCGGCGAGCATGCCCGCCCCGCCGTCGGTGCTGGCGGAGCCGCCCACCCCGACGACGATCTCCCGTGCCCCCGCGTCCAGGGCGTGCGCGATGACCTCGCCGAGCCCCCGGGAGGTCGCGGCGAGAGCGGTGGCCGGCGTCGGGGTCACCTGGGCGAGGCCGGTGACCGCCGCCATCTCGACGACGGCGGTGGCGCCCCGGCGGGCGTACCGGGTGGCGACCGGTTCCCCGACGGGGCCGGTCGCCACCAGGTCCACCGCGGTGTAGCCGGCGGCGAGGGCGGCCTCCAGGGTGCCCTCGCCGCCGTCGGCCACGGGGAGCTCGCCGACGACGACGCCGGGCACCGCCCGCCGCAGGCCGGCCGCCAGGTGGGCGGCCACCTCGCCGGCGGTCAGGGAGCCCTTGAACTTGTCCGGGGCGAGCAGCACGCGCGCCGCCGTCGGTCCCGTCGTCGTCACTGCCGCTCCACCCCCTCGTCCGTCGGTCCTGCCCGTCCTCGCCATCGTCTCTCCCGTCGCCGTCGTCGGGTACTGCTCAGCCTGTCGCGCTCAGTCGAGCAGCGCGATGGCCGTGGGCGAGTCCTCGGCCGAGATGGCCAGGTCCTCGAACTCGTTCACCCCGTTGAGCTCCGCTCCCATCGCGATGTTGGTGACGCGCTCGAGGATGACCTCGACCACCACGGGGACGCGGAACTCCGCGGTCATGGCCTGCGCCTTGGCGAACGCGGCGCCCAGGTCCTCCGGGTCCTTGACGCGGATCGCCTTGCAGCCCAGCGCCTCGGCGACCTTGACGTGGTCCACGCCGTAGCCCTCGGGCTCCCCGTCACCGTGCGACATGTTGATGTTGTCGAAGGCGAGGGACACGTGGTAGTCCATCTCGAACGCCCGCTGCGACTGACGGATCAGGCCCAGGTAGGCGTTGTTCACCACGACGTGCACGTAGGGCAGGTGGTGCTGCGCGCCCACGGCGAGCTCCTCCAGCATGAACTGGAAGTCGTAGTCGCCGGAGAGGGCGACGACGTTGCCCTCGGGCAGCGCCCGCGAGACGCCGAGAGCGGCCGGACCGGTCCAGCCCAGCGGGCCCGCCTGCCCGGCGTTGATCCAGTGCCGCGGGTGGTACGTGTGCAGCAGCTGCGCGCCGGCGATCTGCGAGAGGCCGATCGTGGTGACGTAGACCGTGTCGCGGCCGAAGGCCTTGTTCATCTCCTCGTACACGCGCTGCGGCTTGATCGGGATCTCGGTGAAGTGCGTCTTGCGCTGCAGCTTCCCCTTGCGCTCCTGGGCGGACGCGGCCCACGCGGAGTAGTCCTTCAGCTGCCCGGCGGCCCTGCGCTCCGCGGCGACCTCGAGCGCGGTGCGCAGGAAGGCGCCCGCGTCGGAGACCACGCCGTAGTCGGGCGCGAACACGCGGCCGATCTGCGTGGGCTCGATGTCGACGTGCACGAAGGTGCGGCCCTCGGTGTACGTCTTCAGGCCGCCGGTGTGGCGGTTGGCCCACCGGTTGCCGACGCCGATCACGAAGTCCGACTCCAGGAACGTCGCGTTGCCGTAGCGGTGCGACGTCTGGATGCCGACCATGCCCGCGGTCAGCGGGTGGTCGTCGGGGATCGCGCCCCAGCCCATGAGGGTCGGGACCACCGGCACGCCGAGGGTCTCCGCGAGCTCGACGAGCTCGGCCTCCGCGCCGGCGTTGATGATGCCGCCGCCGGCGACGATCAGGGGGCGCTCCGCGGCCAGCAGCATGTCGATCGCCTTGGCGACCTGCTCGCGGGTGGCCTCCGGTCGCTCCGGAGCTAGCGGCCGGTAGGTCTCCGGGTCGAACTCGATCTCCGTCATCTGCACGTCGATCGGCAGGTCGATGAGGACCGGGCCGGGACGGCCCGAGCGCATCAGCTGGAACGCGCGCTGGAAGACGCCCGGCACCTGCGACGCCTCGAGGACCGTCTTCGCCAGCTTGGTGACCGGCGCGGCGATCGACGCGATGTCGACGGCCTGGAAGTCCTCCTTGTCGAGCTTGGCCACCGGGGCCTGGCCCGTGATGCACAGCATCGGGATCGAGTCGGCCCACGCGGCGTACAGGCCGGTGATCATGTCGGTGCCCGCGGGGCCCGACGTGCCGATGCAGATGCCGATGTTGCCGCGCTCGGCGCGCGAGTAGCCGTCGGCCATGTGCGACGCGCCCTCGACGTGCCGGGCGAGCACGTGGTGGATGCCGCCGTGCTGGCGCATGGCGTCGTAGAACGGGTTGATGGCGGCGCCGGGGAGGCCGAAGGCCTCGGTGGCACCCTCCTTCGCCAGGATGGCGACCGCGGCGTCGACCGCGCGCATGCGGGGCATGGTGCTCTCCTTCGAGTCTTCGGGGATGTCGGGGCGGGCGCGAGGTCAGTCGCGACCGGACAGGCGCGCGATCGCCTGGAAGAGGCCGGAGTGGTCGAGCGACCCGTCGCCCTCGGCGCGGGCCGCGGCCATGAGCTGTGCGACGACGGCGCCGACGGGGGCGACGACGCCCTGCTCGCGCGCGGCGGTCGTGAAGATGCCCAGGTCCTTGTGGTGCAGGTCGATGCGGAAACCGGGGGCGAACTCACGGCCCAGCATCTTCTCGGCCTTCTGGTCGAGCACCGCGGAGCCGGCGAGGCCGCCGCCGAGGACCTTGACGGCCGCCTCCGTGTCGACGCCGAACGCCTCGAGGAAGACGACGGCCTCCGCGAGCAGCGCGATGTTGCCGGCGACGATGAGCTGGTTCGCGGCCTTGACGGTCTGGCCGGAGCCCGAGGGGCCGACGTGCACGACCGTCTTGCCGACGGCGTCGAACACGTCGGACGCTGCGGCGAAGTCCTCGGCGGAGCCGCCGACCATGATCGACAGGGCGGCGTTCTTCGCGCCCGCCTCGCCGCCGGAGACCGGCGCGTCGAGGTAGCGGAAGCCGGCGGCCGTCGCCTGCTCGGCCAGCGCGATGGTGACGTCCGGGCGGATCGACGAGAAGTCGACGATCAGCGTGCCCGGCTGCGCGTTCGCGAAGACGCCGTCGTCGCCGGTGAGGACCCCCTCGACATCCGGGGAGTCCGGGACCATGACGGCCACGACGTCCGCGGCCTTCACGGCCTCCGCGACGGACGAGGCGGCGGTGCCGCCCGCCTCGACGAGGGGCTGGGCCTTGCCGGCCGTGCGGTTGAAGCCGACGACGGCGTGCCCGGCGTCCTGCAGGTGGACGGCCATCGGGCTGCCCATGATGCCGAGGCCGATGAAGGCGATGGTGCTCATTGGTCGTGTCCTTCCGGGGAGGTCGAGGGGTCGCTGCAGCGCGGGGCACTCAGCGCGCGGAGCGCTCGGCGCGGGGCAGCCAGGCGAACGGGTCGGCGTCGGCCGTCTTGTACTCGAGGCCGACGGGGCCGGCGTAGCCGGCGGCGCGGAGGTCGCCGATCCAGCGCTGGATCGGCAGGTCCCCGCTGCCCGGGGCACCGCGGCCCGGGGCGTCGGCGATCTGGACGTGGGCGATGCGGTCGCCGTAGGTCTTGAGGTCGAGGTCCACGTCCGAGCCGTTGACCGACAGGTGGTAGACGTCGAACAGCAGGCCGAGGTTGGTCGCGCCGTGCTCGTCGCGCACGCGGTCCAGGACGGCGACGGCGTCGGCCGAGGTCTTCAGCGGGTACGCGGGGACGCCGGAGACCGGCTCCACCAGCACGGTGCCGCCGACGCGCTCGACGGCCTTCGCCGCGAGCGCGAGGTTCTCGGCGCCGAGCGCGTCCTGCGCGGCCGGGTCCTCGCCCTCGACGCGGTTGCCGTACAGCGCGTTGAACGCGCGGCAGCCGGTGCGCTCGCCGATGCGGGCGACGGCGTCGAGGTTGGCGCGCAGGTCGGCCGAGCGCTCGGGCCACGAGATCAGGCCGCGGTCGCCGCCCGGCATGTTGCCGGCGTCGAAGTTGAGGCCGGTGAGCTGCACGCCGGCGTCGGCCAGGGCCCCGACGAACGCGTCGATCTCGTCGGCGTCGGGGGTCGGCGTGGCGAAGGGCCACCAGAGCTCGACGCCGTCGAAGCCGGCCGCCTTCGCGGCCGCCGGACGCTCCAGGAGCGGCAGGTCCGTGAGGAGGATCGAGCAGTTCACGGTGTAGGGGATCTGGTCCGTCATCGCTGACTCGCTTTCGCCAGATGGAAGATTGGTTCCTTGTAGTGAAAACGCTACGCCGGGTCGGCGCGATCGGTCAACCCCTGCCCGGGGCCGTCCCGCAGTGCGGTCGTGACGCCGCGCACACGACGACGGCCCGGCGGGACGTCGTCCTGCCGGGCCGTCGTGGCCGTGCGCTGCGCCGATGCCCGGGCGTCAGCCCCCGAGCGGGCGCGTCACGATCGCCGTGAGCTCGTCCGGCCGCAGGCCGGTGCGCTCGACGATCTCGTCGACGCCCAGGGCTCCGCAGTCGACGCCGCGCTTGAGGTACCACGCGAGCGCCTTGGCGGTGGCGGGCTCGTCGAGCACCGCACCCTCCACCTCGTTCACGTAGTTCGACAGCCGCTCGGCCGCCGGCTCGAAGCCCTCGCGGTAGAACGCGTACGTCGCCGCGAACCGGCTCGGCAGCTGAACCGGGTGCAGGTCCCAGCCCTGGTAGAAGCCGCGCTCCAGCGAGCGCCGCACGAGACGCCCGTGGTTCGCCCACGCGGCGCGCACCTGCGCGTCGTCGCCGACCGGCAGCACGTTCGTCGACCCGTCGGACAGGCGGACGCCGGTGCCGGCGGCCGCGAGCTGCATGACCTCCTTGGCCAGGTCCGCCGCCGGGTGCTCCATCGACTGGTACGCCGCGGCGATGCCGAGCGCCGCCGAGTAGTCGTACGTGCCGTAGTGCAGGCCGCTCACGCGCCCCGCCCCCGCGTGGATCATCCGCGCCACGGTCGCCGTGCCCTCGGAGTCGAGGATCGACTGCGGCGTCTCCACCTGCACCTCGAAGCGCAGGCGCCCGGCCGGCAGGCCGTTCGCCTCCTCCAGCCGCTCGCAGACGGAGACCATCGCCTCGACCTGCACGACGCCGGTCACCTTCGGCAGGGTCAGCACGAGCCCGTCGGGGAGGTCGCCCGACGCCGCGAGCGTGCTGACGAACACGTCGAGCGTGCGCAGGCCGCGCGCCCGGGTGGGCCGCTCGAAGCACTTGAACCGGATGCCGACGAACGGCGTCGCTCCCCCGGCGTCCAGCTCGGCGCGCAGCGCGGCGGCCGCGGCGGCGGTCACCTCGTCCTCGTCGGCGTCGGGGTGGGTGCCGTACCCGTCCTCGAGGTCGATGCGCAGGTCCTCGATCGGCTCGGCGGCGAGCTTGCGCTCCACCTGGGCCGCGACCGCCTCGCGCAGGTCGTCCCGCACGCCGACGGCGTCCAGCAGCACGTCCGTGCCCTGCGCCTCGACGGCCGCGAGCGCCTGTGCGCCCCAGTCCCTCGCGAGCCCGGCCGCGTACCGGTGCGCCGGCACGTACACGGTGTGCACGGGCTGGCGCGTGCCGTCGTCGCCCGGGTAGGCGCGCTCGAGGTGGGCGTCGTGCGCGGCGAGCCGCCGCTCGACGGCGTCGAGCGCGGCCTGGTCGAGGGACGCCTTCATCGGGCCACCGCCGCGCCCTCGGCCTGCAGTGCACGGCCCAGGTGCTGGGCCAGGTGCTCGGCGTCCCCGGCACGGTGCTCCGCCACCGGGACCTCCTTGAGGCCCTCGGCCCGGACGGCCTCCGCGACGGCCTCGGCGACGCGGCTGTCGAACACGCCCGGGATGACGAAGGCCGAGTTGAGCTCGTCCTCGCTCACCACCGACGAGATCGCGACCGCCGCCACGCGCAGCATCTCGTCCGTGATCTGCGTGGCGCCCGCGTCGAGCAGGCCGCGGAACAGGCCGGGGAACGCCAGCACGTTGTTGATCTGGTTCGGGTAGTCGCTGCGGCCGGTCGCCACGACGGCGGCCGTCTCGCCCGCGGCGATGGGGTCGACCTCGGGCGTCGGGTTCGCGAGGGCGAACACGATCGCGTCGTCGTTCATCGCCGCGACGTCCGCGCCCGTGAGGATGTTGCCCGCCGAGACGCCCACGAAGACGTCGGCGCCGACGAGCCCCTCCTTGAGGGTCCCGGTGAACCCGGACGGGTTGGTGTTCTCGACGATCCAGGCGCGGTTCGCGTCGTCGCCGGCCGACTCGGGCGTGAGCGCCCCGTGCCGGTCGAAGCCGACGATGTCCCTCGCGCCCTGGGCGAGCAGGAGGCGGATGATGGCCGAGCCGGCGGCGCCGACGCCGGACACCGCGATGCGGACGTCCTCGATCTTCTTGTTCACGACCTTGAGCGCGTTGATGAGCGCCGCGAGCACCACGATGGCGGTGCCGTGCTGGTCGTCGTGGAAGACGGGGATGTCGAGCTCCTCGCGCAGGCGCTTCTCGATCTCGAAGCAGCGGGGCGCGGAGATGTCCTCGAGGTTCACGCCGCCGAAGCCCGGGGCGATCGCCTTGACGGTGCGGATGATCTCCTCCGTGTCCGTCGTGTCGAGGGCGATGGGCCACGCGTCGACGTCGGCGAACTGCTTGAACAGCGCCGCCTTGCCCTCCATGACCGGCATGGCGGCCTCGGGGCCGATGTCGCCGAGGCCGAGGACGGCGGTGCCGTCGGTGACGACCGCGACGGTGTTGCGCTTGATGGTGAGGCGGCGCGCGTCCTCGGGGCGGTCGGCGATCGCGAGGCAGACGCGGGCGACGCCCGGCGTGTAGGCGCGCGAGAGGTCGCGGCGCGTCTTGAGCGGCACCTTGGGGGTGACGGAGATCTTGCCGCCGAGGTGCATGAGGAAGGTCGAGTCGGACATCTTCAGCACGCGCACGCCGTCGAGGGCGTCGAGCGCCGCGACGATCCGCTCGCCGTGCTCGGCGTCGACCGTGTCGCAGGTGACGTCGACGACGATCGTGTCGGCGTGCGACTGGGCGATGTCGACGCCCATGACCGATCCGCCGGCCGTGGCGATCTCGTGGACGATCTCGCTCGTCGCGCGCTGCGAGGCCGGGGCCTCGACGCGGAGGGTGATCGTGTAGCTGGGGCTGGGCATCGCCATGGCCTGGGTTTCCTTTCGAGGTGCTGATGACATGAAGTTTCGAGATGTGGAAGGATGGTTTCTAGAACCGGGACCGGTTCGTGAGACTCAAAGGGGGACACGACCCATGGCGAACGGCACCGGAGTCCAGTCGGTGGACCGGGCGATCGACCTGCTCGAGATCATGACCGACCTCGGCGGCGACGCCGCGCTCAGCGAGCTGGCGGCCGCTGCCGGCCTCCCGCTCCCGACGATCCACCGGCTCATGCGGACGCTCGTCGGCCGCGGCTACGCCCGTCAGCTCCCGAACCGCCGGTACACCCTGGGACCGCGCCTCATCCGGCTGGGCGAGAGCGCCGGCCGCCAGCTCGGCGCCAGCGCCCGCCCGCACCTGGAGCGGCTCGCCCGCGAGCTCGGCGAGAGCGCCAACCTCGCGATGATCGACCGCGACATGGTGGTGTACGTCGCCCAGGCCTCGTCGTCCTACTCGATGCGGATGTTCACCGAGGTGGGACGGCGCGTCTACACGCACTGCACCGGCGTCGGCAAGATGGTGCTCGCCGAGCTGCCGGACCAGACGATCCGCGACATCGTCGGTCGCGTCGGGATGCCGCCCGCCACCGACCTGTCCATCACGGACGTCGACGACCTCCTCAAGGAGATCGGCACGATCCGCGAGCAGGGCTACGCCGTCGACGACGGCGAGCAGGAGATCGGCGTGCGGTGCTTCGCCGTCCCCGTGAAGGGCGCTCCCACCCCGACCGCGCTCTCGGTCTCCGGGCCCGCTGCCCGCGTGACCTACGAGTTCGGCGAGGCCGCGCTCCCCCTGCTGCACGAGATGGCCGACACCATCTCGAAGGAGCTGCTCTCCGCGGCCTGACGGCACGCGGCGACCCGACGCGGGGCGCGAGGCGGGGATCCCGCCTCGCGCCCTGCGTCGTGCCGGGGCGCGCATCGTGGTCACCCGTCCCCCGGCTCGGCGGCGCCCGCGTGCACCAGCTGCGGACGGGTGTCGTCCGCCGCCGCGTGAGCGCCGGGACGTCGACCGGCGACCGCGTCGCGCGCGCCCTCGCGGATCTGGAGCACGTCCGGCACGCCGTCCGCGTCCAGGTCGATGGCCGACACGCAGCCCGACCGGCGGCCGTGGCCGTGGCGCACCCGCGCCCGCACGTCCGCGTTGAGACGGGCGCGGCGACGCTCCTCCTGACGCTCGGCGTCCAGGCGCGCGAAGTACTCCGCCCGTCGCTGCTCCTGCTCCTCCGTCACGACCAGTCGCGCCGAGGAACCGGCGGTGAACACCGACGGGTCCTTGCTGCGCCGGCCCCAGCGGATCTCGTTGAACACGAGGTTGAGCAGGACGGCGACGACGGCTGCGGCCGCGATCCCGGAGTGGAAGATCATGCCCACCCAGGTCGGGAACTGGTCGTAGAAGTCCGGGACGGCGATCGGGATGATGCCGAAGCCCAACGCGACCGCGACGAGCGTGAGGTTGAGGTTGCCCTCGTACTCGACCCGCGACAGCGTGCGGATGCCGGACACGGCCACCGAGCCGAACAGGACGATGCCGGCGCCGCCCAGCACGGGCGACGGGATCGCCGCGACCACCTGTCCCAGCACCGGGAACAGCCCCAGGACGAACAGGACGCCGCCGCCCGCCGCCACGGCGAACCGCGAACGGATGCCGGTGATCGCGACCAGGCCGACGTTCTGCGCGAACGCCGAGGCCGGGAACGAGTTGAGGAACGGCGCGATGAGCGTCGCGGCCATGTCGGCCCGCAGGCCGTCCCCCACCCGCTTCGCGTCGACCTTGGTGTCGAGCACCTCGCCGATGGCGATGATGTCGGCGGTCGTCTCCGTCATGATGACGAGGATGACGATCGTCATCGAGATGATCGCGCCGATCTCGAACACCGGGGCGCCGAAGGCGAACAGCGTCGGCAGCGCGAACGGCGACCCCTCTCCGACCCCCGAGAAGTCCGCCAGCCCGAGCGGCACCGCCGCCACGGTCCCGAGGATGATGCCGAAGAGGATGGACAGGCGGGAGATCGTGCCCTGCAGGAAGCGGCTGAGCGCGAGCACCACGACGAGCGTGCCGAGCGCCAGCGCGATGTTGGGCACCGAGCCCCAGTCGGCCGCCTCCTCGTCGCCGCCCATCATCCAGCCGGCCGCCGTGGGCAGCAGCGAGATGCCGATGATCGTGATGATCGTGCCGGTCACGACCGGCGGGAAGAACCGCACGACCTGCGCGAAGAACGGGCTGATCGCCAGGCCGATCACGGCGGCCACGATGATGGCGCCGAAGACGGCGGGGAGCCCGCCGTCCCCGCTCGCCACCGCGACCATGGTGGACACGGTGGCGAACGAGATGCCCTGGACGAGCGGGAGCTGCGACCCGAAGAAGCGGATGCCGAGCGTCTGGAGCGCGGTGGCCAGACCGCTGACGAGCAGCGCGGCCGACACGAGGACGCCGATCTCCGCCCCGGTCAGGCCCGCCGCCTGCCCGACGATGATCGGCGGCGCGATCACGCCGCCGTACATCGTCATGATGTGCTGCAGGCCGTAGAGGAACGTCTTGCCGAGCGGGTAGCGCTCGTCCTCCGGTCGACCGCCCTGCGGCACGCCGGTCACGCCCGCCGCGTCGATGGTCGTCGTGCTCATCTCGATGCTCCTTCGAACCGACTGCACGGTGCCTCGCTGATCAGGGGAACCTGGATCAGCAGAACCCCGTGACGGTGGCCCACGCGCGCGGCTCCTGGTCGGCGCCCTCCCGCTTCACCTCCGCCTCGATCTTTCCGTACGGGCGGTCGGCGACGTAGAAGACCTCGTTCGGGTTCTCCAGGCCGAAGGGCTCGAAGTCCACGACGAAGTGGTGCAGGTTCGGCATCGAGAACTTGATCTCGCCGATCTCCGGGTGCGCCTCGAGCACCCGCTTGCCCATCTGGTAGAGGGTCTGCTGCAGCGCGAGCGAGTGCACGTCGGCGAACGTCTCGAGCAGGATGCGACGCACGTCGTCGTAGACGGCGTTGAAGTCGATGTCCAGCGACGTGTAGCGCCAGCGGGCGGTCACCGACGTCGCGAGGATGCGGTCGGTGGTCTCCTGCAGGGTGGTGTAGCGGTCCTTCGGGAAGCCGTGGAACTCGGAGCCCGTGGACTTGAGCACCTTGAGGTCCTCGAGGCCGGAGACGACGAAGACCTCGTCGCCCTCGCGCTGGACGACGGTCGTGCGGGTCTCGGTGCCGCCCTTGACGAACGCGTGGTCGTGCTCGCCGTCGGTCACGTGGGAGGTGAGCGACGAGGGGATGTGCTCCCAGGTGTACTCCTTGGCCTCCCAGCGGCCGCCCTCGATCCAGTCGAAGCTCGAGACGAAGTGCTCACCCAGGCGGAGGGCGAACTCCTCCGGCGAGGGGATGCCGTCCTTGGCGAGCGCGAACACCGTGTTCTTCTGCGTGTCCGTGGGGACCACGCGGCCCTGGTCGCCGTCGATGTGCGCGGCGGAGAAGTCACCGCGGAGCTGCGAGGTCACCGAGAGCTCGGTGATCCGATGGCGCGCCTGGTCACGGTCGACCTTCATGACGCGTACCTCGGCCTTGCCGTACTGGTTGTCGCCCAGCACGATCGTGCCCGTGGCGGCCTGGGCGTCGGTGGCGGTGGCGGTCATTGCTGACTCCTTCATCTGTTGTTGCGTTGTCGCGGGACCGCCCCGAGGGCGGCCCCCATACGTCTCCGATGACGATGACGCAGGCCGCGGCGTCTCTGCCGCGGCCGGTGATGCGGGCCTGGCGGCCCGTCAGCTCCCGCGGTACGTCGAGTACGCGAACGGGCTGAGCAGGCAGGGCACGTGGTAGTGGTCGCGCCCGGCCTCGACGGTGAAGTCGATGGTGATCGACGGGTAGAACGTCGCGACCCCCTGCGCGGCGAAGTAGTCGCCGGTCGCGAAGGTCACGCGGTAGGTGCCGGGCTCGAGGGACTTCGGGCCGAGGTCCTTGACCCGGCCGTCGGCGTCGGTCGTGGCGTCCGCGAGCCGCGCGGCGCTGTCCGCGCCGACGCTCCACAGGGAGACGGCCACACCGGCGGCCGGCAGGCCGGACACCGCGTCGAGCACGTGGGTGGTGATGTGCGAGGTCATGAGAGCTCTCCTTCCAGCCGCAGCACGGCGATCTCCCGCAGCTGCTGGCCGGCGATGCGTCGCTCGGTGGCGGGATCGTTCCCCAGGCGCTCCTCGAGCGCGGCGAGGATCTCGTCGGCGGTGCGGCCCGCGGCCCGGATGAGGAAGACGTGACCGAACCGCTCCTCGTAGGCACGGTTGCCCGCGCGCAGGCGCTCCTCCACCGAACCGGTCAGGTCCCCGAGCCCGGCCTGCTCCCGGCGCGAGTGCGCAGCGTCCGCGTCCTCCCCGGAGGCACGCTCGCCGATGCGCGGATGACGGGCGAGCGCGGAGTCGATCTCCTCCTCGCTCCACGGGTCCGCCACGACGCGCGCCGTCGCGAGTGCAGCCGCGGTGTCGGCGTACGGGCGGCCGGCGACCACCGCGTCAGCCCACCGGGTCACGGCCGCGCACGAGAGCACCCGGGCGCGTGCGGCGTCGATGTCCGCCGCGTTGAATGCCTCGAGACCTGCACTCGTCATCGAGCGATCCTCCTTCGGGCGATTCCACCCACCGGAAGTGGGTTTCCGTTCAGTGAAGTCTCGCCCTCGGCCCGGTGCCATGTCAAGTGAGTCTGCGCTCAGTAGCGACCTGCCGCACGGCACCAGCCGAGCACACTCGCTGCGGCACATCATCACCCCAGGTCAGCAGCCTGAAACGACCGCCCGGACACGCTCGTGAAGACCCTGAGAAGAGTGCAGAGGGGGCTCAGCGCCGGTCGGAGGACGCGGAAGCTCCCGCCAGCGCGCGCCGGCCCGCCCGCAGGTCCAGCGCGCCGACCTCGGGAGTTCCCCCGGAGCTCGGAGCACGCGGGCGCCGGCGCGCAGCGGAACGGGACGGTGTCGCGGCGCGCACGCCACGTCATCGTGTCGTCGGGCCCGCCACTGCCGCGCGCCCCCGGACGGCGCGGGATGCCGTGTGCGCGACCACGGGCCGGCTCGCCGCCGAGCACGCCTATCGGCACGGCGGCGTGGTGGGGTGTTGCGGGTATGCGAAAGGCCCACCCCGGTGTGGGGTGGGCCTTTCGTGAATGGGTGTCCGGCGGCGTCCTACTCTCCCACCCCCTCGCGAGGGCAGTACCATCGGCGCTGAAGGGCTAAGCTTCCGGGTTCGGAATGGGACCGGGCGTTTCCCCGACGCTATGACCGCCGTAACAGTATCGAGTTTTCGGGGTGACCCCTTGCCTGCCACCAGGTGGGTATCTGGTGGTGGTGGGGGTGGTGCCCGTTTCTCGGGAACCGCACAGTGGACGCGAAGCAGTGTTATTGACCAAACAGTGTTTGGTAGGTGTGTGAAGTTGTTGGCTTATTAGTACCGGTCAGCTCCGACAGTCTTTGGTCCTGTCTTCCACATCCGGCCTATCTACCCAGTGGTCTAGCTGGGTGCCTTCACCCCGCAAGGGGGATGGAAACCTCATCTTGAAGCAGGCTTC